>LSTF01000054.1 GCA_001644455.1 Betaproteobacteria bacterium SCGC AG-212-J23 | reverse complement strand
ATTGAACGTGCCGCGCGCAAAGCAGATGTCGGCCGGGCGGCGCTCGTCGTAGCGCCGCATCAGCTCGCGCCGGCCGCAGACCACGCCGACCGGGAAGCCGCCGCCGAGCGTCTTGCCGTAGGTGACCATGTCGGCCTTGACGCCGAAATACTCCTGCGCGCCGCCCGGCGCGAGGCGAAAGCCGACGAAGACCTCGTCGAAGACGAGCACGATGCCGCGCCGGTCGCAGACGCGGCGCAGCTCGCGCAGCCACGCGGCATACCGCTCGCGGTCGAAGTGCGCGCTGCGTCCGCTGTCGACCAGCGAGCCGTCGCCCGGCGCGCTCGAGTTCAGGTGCAGGGCCTGCAGCGGATTCACCAGCACGCAAGCGATGTCGCGGCGCCGCGAGAGAACTCGCAGCGAGCGCTCGTCCATCTCCCGCAGCGTGTAGGTGCCGGGCTGCGGAACGGGATTGCCGACGCCGGGCTGAACCGCTTCCCACCAGCCGTGGTAGGCGCCGCAGAAGCGCACCAGGTGGCTGCGGCGGGTGTGGTAGCGCGCAAGCCGAACCGCCTGCATCACCGCTTCGGTGCCCGACATATGGAACGACACTTCGTCCAGGCCCGAGATCTCGCGCAGCCGGCGCGCGTTGTACGCGAGCGCCGGGTGGTAGGCGCCGAGCACCGGACCGAGCGCCGCGCTGCGCTTCGCGCCCTCGGCCATGCAGGCCTTGTAGAACTCGTAGCCGAACAGGTTGACCCCATACGAGCCGGTGAGGTCGTAGAAGCGGTTGCCGTCGAGATCGACGACCTGCACGCCCTCGGAGGCCTCGAGGAACGCGCCGACCGGCAGATGCTCGCGGACGTAGCGGCTGAACTGGAAAGGCACCCGGTAGGCTGCGGTGAACTGCAGGTCGGAGATGGCCTCCTTCGCCTCCGCCGTCAGCGCCAGGCTGCGGGCGAAGCGGGCGCGGTACAGGGCCGAGAGGCGCGCGAAGCCGGCCCGGCGCCGCGCCTCGATCTCGTCGGGCGCCCCGTCGCAGCGGAACAGGCGGTCCTCGCCGTAGACGTAGCCCGGAACCAGCGCGGCGACGCGCCGCGAGAGGCGTGCGTGGCCCGCGAGAGAAGGATGCTTGGCGAGGGAAAGTTCGAGACGAGCCTTCAGCGCTGGGAGCGAAAGCGCTGCCGCGCCAAACAGCAGCCAGGATTCGTTCACGTGTGTTGCGCCACCTCGCGCTGCAAGTTCGGATCAATCAACTCACCGCGCAGGAGCGCGAGCGGCGCCTTCCAGTAGAGCTTCAGGTCGTGGAACGGGTCGGTGACGATCTTCAGCGCCCAGACCAGTCCCGTCTCGACATCGCGGATGAAGAAAAGCTGTACCGTCCTGAACAGCAGACCGCCTGCGCCCAGTGCGAGCCAAACCATGGCGACGTTGTGAAGGTCAAAATAGGCCGGGTCCACCAGCAAGGGCAGAGGCGCCAGAACAAAAGCCACATAAAGAAGAACTTTGCGGCGCAGGTTGTAGCCCACCTTGATCTGCTCCTTGTACTCGTGGGTCGCCTGGTTGACGTGGTCGTAGCCCTTCGGCTCGAAGAAGAAATGTCCCGACTGGCGCGCGGTCATGGCCACGAACCAGCCGATCAGGGTGGCGAGCACCGGCTGGAAGAACAGCAGCGCGTAAGCGCAGAGGAAGCTCGAGGCGCTGACGAAGTGCAGCGACTGGTTGATCCGGCTGTGGTGGTAGTAGCGGTGGTCGTCCCAGCGCTGCACTTCCAGGGCCTTCAGGATGGCTCTCATGTTGTTCTCCTTCGCGCCGGACATTACGTTTCGATTGCTACGGAATCTTGATCGTTCGATGACGGTTCCGCGACAGTGACCGTCTCACTCCGTTCATCGACTCTGCGGATGATCCGCGCCCATGAACCCATTCGTTTGCGAAGAACTGGCCGGCGGACTGCGCATCGCCGTCGTGACCGAGACCTATCCGCCCGAAGTGAACGGCGTGGCCAAGACGGCGGCGCGCTTCGTCGAGGGCCTGCGCGGCCGCGGACACGCAGTGCAGGTCGTGCGCCCGCGGCAGAACGCCGCCGACCAGGGCAGCGATGTCCTCATGCGAGGCGTTTCGATCCCGTGCTACCGCGATCTGAAGATCGGCCTGCCGGCGAAGCGCGCCTTGCAGCGCCTATGGAGCTTCCGCCGCCCCGACGTCGTGCATATCGTCACCGAAGGACCGCTCGGCTGGTCCGCGCTCCAGGCGGCAGCGAAGCTCAAGCTGCCGGTGGTCTCCGATTTCCGCACCAACTTCCACAGCTACAGCAGCCACTACCGGGTCGGCTGGCTGCGCAAGCCGATCCTCTCCTACCTGCGCCGCTTCCATAACCGTACGCTCAGCACCATCGTCCCGACTGCGTCGATGCGCGTCGAACTCGCGAGGCTGGGCTTCCAGCGCCTGCGCGTCATCGCGCGCGGTATCGACACGAAATTGTTCGACCCGGCACGGCGCGACGCTTCGCTCCGCGCCTCCTGGGGCGCGGGCCCGGACGAGATCGTCCTGCTGTACGTCGGGCGCCTGGCCGCCGAAAAGAACCTGGCGGCGGTCCTCGCCGTTCACGAAAGAACCCCGGGGTCGAAGCTGGTCCTCGTCGGCGACGGCCCCGAGCGCCGCAGCCTCGAGGCGCGCATGCCCAATGCCGTGTTCGCCGGCCTGCGGACCGGCACCGATCTCGCCGCGCACTACGCGTCCGGTGACGTCTTCCTCTTCCCCAGCCTGACCGAGACCTTCGGCAACGTCACGCTGGAGGCGATGGCGAGCGGCCTCGCGGTCGTCGCCTTCGACTACGCCGCGGCCGGCGAAGTCATCGAAAGTGGAATCAACGGCAGCCTCGCGGAACGCGGCGACACGGCGGAGTTCGTCTCGCACGCCGCGAGCCTCGCCGGCGACCCGGCGCGCGTGCGCGAGCTGGGTGCCCGTGCCCGCGCGACCTGCGCCGAGCAGGGCTGGGACAAGGTGGTGCAGCAGCTCGAAACGGTGCTGATGGCCGGCGTGAACGCCGTCAGGGACGCCAGGTTCGATCTGCGAGAAGCGCAAGGCCGGCGCCCAGAAGTTGCGCGAGGATGAAGGGCGCGACATGGCGCAGATCGATGCCAGCAAATGTGTCGGTGAATCCGCGTGCCAAGGTCACCGCCGGGTTGGCGAATGACGTGGACGCCGTAAACCAGTAGGCCGCCGCAATGTAGCCGGCAACCGCGAGCGGCGCTTCCCATGGCCGCTTGCAGGAAAGCACCACCAGCACCAGTCCGAAAGTCGCCACGACCTCGCTCCACCAGAGGCCGAACGTGCTCCGCGCCTTGGCGGAGTACTGGAGTAACGGCAGGTCGAACATCAGGTGCGCCGCCGCCACGCCGAGCAACGCGCCCAGGAACTGCGCGACGATATACGGCGCCACCTCCCGCTTGGCGACATCGCCGCGGATCGCCAGCGCCAGCGTTACGAGAGGATTGAAATGCGCGCCCGAGCGCGGGCTGAAAGCGATGATGAGCGCCAGCAGCGCGCATCCGGTGGCGAGCGAGTTCGCGAGGAGCGCAATGGCATCGTTCCCCTGCGCTAGCTTCTCGCCCATGATTCCGGAGCCCACCACGGCGGCGAGCAGCAGCGCGGTACCGACGCCGTCCGCGAGGGCGCGCCGCCAGCTCACTGCGTCTTCAGGAAAGCGTCGATACGGCTGGAGAGGCGGTTGAATGCATCGAGGAATGCCTTGCGCTTCTCCTCGTCGCTGCCCTGCACCGCCGCCGGATCCGGGACGCCCCAGTGCCCCTTGATCGGACGGCCTGGCCAGAGAGGGCAGACTTCGCCCGCCGCGTTGTCGCAGACGGTGAAGACGAAATCGAGGTTCGGCGCGCCGGGCTTCGCGAATACGTCCCAGCTCTTCGAGTGCAGCCCGTCGGTTGGGATGCCCTTCCTCTGCAGGAGCTCGAGAGCAAAAGGATTCACCTTGCCGCCAGGGTGGCTGCCAGCGCTGTGGGCATAAAACCGCCCCCTGCCCGCCCAGTTGAGGTAGGCCTCGGCGAGGATCGACCTCGCGGAATTCCCGGTGCAGAGGAAAAGAACGTTTCTAACCAAACCGGCCGGTGATGTAGTCCTCGGTTTCCTTGCGGCTCGGCTTGATGAAGATCGAGTCGGTGGCGCCGTACTCGATGAGCTCGCCGAGGTACATGTAGGCGGTGAAGTCGGAGACGCGCGCCGCCTGCTGCATGTTGTGGGTGACGATCACCACCGTGTAGTCGCTCTTCAGCTCGTGGATCAGCTCCTCGACGCGCGCGGTGGAGATCGGGTCGAGCGCCGAGCACGGCTCGTCGAGCAACAGCACCTCGGGCTGGATGGCGATGCAGCGGGCGATGCACAGGCGCTGTTGCTGGCCGCCTGACAGGCCATTGCCGCTCTGGTGCAGCTTGTTGCGCACCTCCTGCCAAAGTCCGGCGCGCGTCAGTGCCTGCTCGACGCGGTCGTCCATCTCGCGCTTCGATAGCCGCTCGTAGAGCCGCACGCCGAAGGAGATGTTGTCGTAGATCGACATCGGGAACGGCGTGGGCTTCTGGAACACCATGCCGATCTTGGCGCGGATCAGCGAGATGTCGCGGTTGCGCGTCAGCAGGTTCTCGCCGTCGATCAGCACTTCGCCTTCGGCGCGCTGCTCGGGATAGAGCGAGTACATGCGGTTGAAGGTGCGCAGCAGGGTGGACTTGCCGCAACCCGAGGGGCCGATGAACGCGGTCACCTTGCGCTCGGGGATGTCGAGCGTGATGTTGCGCAGCGCCTGGTAGGCGCCGTAGAAGAAGTTGAGCCCGCGCACCTGCAGCTTGGGCTGCAGGTCCTGCAGCGCGGGCGCGGTGGAGGCGCGCACCGTGGTGCGGATCATCCGGTTGGCAGTCGTTTCCATGTCAGTCGGTTCTCCGGAACAGCGAGCGGGCAACGATATTCAGCACGAGGACGGTGAGCGTGATCAGGGCCGCTCCACCCCAGGCGAGGCGGTGCCAGTCCTGGTAAGGGCTCATCGCGAACTGGAAGATCACCGTCGGCAGGTTCGACATCGGCGCGTTCATGTTGAGCGACCAGAACTGGTTGTTGAGCGCCGTGAAGAGCAGCGGTGCGGTCTCGCCGCTGATCCGCGCGACGGCCAGCAGGATACCGGTGAGGATGCCGGTGCTCGCCGCCCGGTAGGTCACGAAGACGATCATCTTCCACGCCGGACAGCCGAGCGCCGCGGTCGCCTCGCGCAGGCTGTTCGGCACCAGCTTCAGCATGTCGTCGGTGGTGCGCACCACGACCGGGATGACGATCAGCGCCAGCGCCAGCGAGCCCGCCCAGCCCGAGAAATGGCCGACGCGAGCAACGTAGACCGAGTAGACGAACAGGCCCATCACGATGGAGGGAGCCGAGAGCAGCACGTCGTTGAGGAAGCGCGTGGCAGCGGCGAGCCAGCTCCGCTTGCCGAACTCGGCGAGGTAGGTTCCGGCGAGGACCCCGACCGGCGTGCCGATCAGCGTGCCGACGACGCAGAGGATCAGGCTGCCGACGATCGCATTGGCGAGCCCGCCGTCGGCGCCCGGCGGCGGCGTCATCTGGTAGTAGAGCGCCGCGCGAGCGAGCGCGTAGCCGCCCTCGTAGAGCAACGTGCCGAGGATCCACACCAGCCAGAACAATCCGAACAGCACGGCAAGCCCGGATACCGTCAGGAGCAGGATGTTGGTCCGCTTGCGGGAGCGATAGAGCGGGTTCTCCGCGTTGATGACCGCGGCTGCGCCGTTCATGTCCGCGTCCCTTCCTGCCGCGCGAGCTGCATCAACAGCAGCTTGGAGAGCGCGAGCACGATAGTGGTGATCAGGAACAGGATCAGGCCCAACTCGATCAGGGACGAGAAATAAAGGTCGCCGACCGCCTCGGTGAACTCATTGGCGAGCGCGGAGGCGATGCTGTTGCCCGGCGCATTGAGGGAAAGCGCCAGCCGGTGCGCGTTGCCGATGACGAACGTCACGGCCATCGTCTCGCCGAGCGCCCGTCCCAAGCCGAGCATGATGCCGCCGATCACCCCGACTTTCGTGAAAGGGAGCACCACACGCCAGACGACTTCCCAGGTCGTCGCGCCCAGTCCATAGGCGGACTCCTTCAGCAGCGGCGGCACCAGCTCGAATACATCGCGCATCACGGCGGTGATGAAGGGGATGACCATGATCGACAGGATCAGGCCCGCGGACAGCATGCCGATGCCCAGCGGCGGTCCCGCGAACAGCAGACCGACGCCCGGCAGCGTGCCGAGCGTGTCGATCACCACAGGTTGCAGGTAGGTCTGGAACAGCGGCGCGAAGACGAACAGGCCCCACATGCCGTAGATGATGGAGGGGATCGCCGCCAGCAGCTCGATCGCCGTGCCCAACGGCCGCTTCAGCCACGCCGGCGAGAGCTCGGTCAGAAAGAGCGCGATGCCGAAGCTCACCGGCACGCCGATCGCCATCGCGATCAGCGAGGTGACCAGCGTTCCGTAGATCGGCACCAGCGCGCCGAACTTCTCCTTCACCGGATCCCAATCCGTGGTCCAGAGGAACGAAAAGCCGATCTTCTCCAGCGAGTGCTGGCTGCCGACGACGAGCGAGATCAGGATCGCCGCCAGCAGGCTGAACACGAGAAGCGCGAACAGCCGCGTGACATGCTCGAAAACCGCGTCCATCCAGCGCGACGGCCGGATACGCGTCGGACCGCCTGGCGGGGCGGTCGTCACGAGTTCCGAGTTTTCGCTCTGGCTGATCGGGATTACGGCGCTCACTAGAAGACCCTGGATTCTAAGCGACGGCGATCAGTAAACGGGCTTGCCGGCGGGATCCTTCAGCTTGGCCTTCCACTCCGACTGGATGAGCTGCACCACCGCATCGGGCATCGGTACGTAGTCGAGGTCGGAAGCCATCTGGTCGCCGTTCTTGAAGGCCCAGTCGAAGAACCTCAGCACCTCTTTCGCGTTCTCCGGGTTCGCCTGCTGCGTGTGCATGAGGATGAACGAGGCGCCGGTCATCGGCCAGCTCTCCTTGCCGGGCTGGTCGGTCAGCACGAGGTGCATGCCGGGCGCTTTCTTCCAGTCGGCGCCGGCCGCCGCCGCGGCGAAAGTCTTGTCCGAGGGCGCGACGACCACTCGCTCGCGATTCGTCATCTTGGCGACGGCGAGCTTGTTCTGCTTGGCATACGCATACTCGACGTAGCCGATGGCGCCGTCGATGCGCTGCACGTAGGACGCGACGCCCTCGTTGCCTTTACCGCCTACGCCCGCGGGCCAGGACACCGACGTTCCTTCGCCGACCTTGTCTTTCCACTCCGGGCTGACCTTCGAGAGGTAGTTGACGAAGATGAACGTCGTGCCGGAGCCGTCGGAGCGGTGCACCACCGAGATCGCCTGGTCGGGCAGCTTGACGCCCGGGTTCTGGCTGGCGATCGGCGCCTCGTTCCACTTCTTGATCTTGCCGAGGTAGATGTCCGCGACCAGGGGCCCGGTCAGGGTAATCGCACCGGAGGGCACGCCCTTCAGGTTGTAGACCATGACGTCGCCGCCCATGATCGCCGGGAACTGCATCAGCCCGTTTTTCTCGAGATCTTCGGGCTTCATCGGCATGTCGGAGGCGCCGAAATCGACCGTCTTGGCGGTGATCTGCTTGATGCCGCCGCCCGAGCCGATGGACTGGTAGTTCAGGCCGATGCCGGTCGACTTCTTGTAGGCGTCCGCCCACTTTGCGTAGATGGGGTAAGGAAACGTCGCGCCAGCGCCGGTGATGTCGCCGGCAAACGCCGGAGCGGACAGGAAGGCGCCGGCCAGCGTGGCGGCGAGGAAGGCTCGTCTTTGCATACGGAGGTTCTCCCGGGATTGGTCGTTGGACGCGTGGTAGGCTATTTCCCGTTTGTTGCCGTTTCGTGACGCCCGTGGCCGGACCGTCATCAAACCGTCATCCGGCCGTCCTAGCCTTGGCGCCGACGGCAGCCACTGAGAGGCGAGACGTGAACGAGCACTTTTCCAAGCAGTTCGACGCCGAGCTGGAAGCGATCCGCTCGCGCGTGCTGGAGATGGGCGGCCTGGTCGAATCCCAGATTCGCCGCGCCCTGGACGCGCTGACCAGCGGCGAGCGGGCGCTGGCCGACGAGGTCATCGCCAACGACCGCCGCGTCAACGGCATGGAGGTGGCGATCGACGGCGAGTGCAGCCAGGTCATCGTCAAGCGGCAGCCGGCGGCGAACGACCTGCGCCTGATCCTCGCCATCACCAAGACGGTCACCGACCTGGAGCGCATCGGCGACGAGGCGCAGAAGATCGCGCGCATGGCGAAGAGCATCTACGAGCGCGGCGGCGACGGCCGGTCCGCGCCGCGCACCGTCGAGGTACGCCATGCCGCCCAGGTCGCGCTGGCGATGCTGCGCAACGCCCTCGACGCCTTTGCCCGGCTGGACGTGGCGGCAGCGGCCGACGTGATCCGCGACGACGCGGCGATCGACAGCGAGTTCCGCTCGATCCTGCGCCAGCTGATCACCTACATGATGGAAGACCCGCGCACCATCTCCACCGCGCTCGAGATCGTCTGGGTGGCGAAGGCGATCGAGCGCATCGGCGATCACGCCAAGAACATGGCCGAGCAGGTGATCTACATCGTCCGCGGCACCGACGTGCGCCACACCGACCCGGCGAACATCGCGCGCGAGCTGGCCGGCACCGAGTAGAAACGCCACATGAGCGCCACCATTCTCGTCGTCGAAGACGAGCCGCAGGTGCAGGAGCTGGTCGCCATCAACCTCGAGCACGCCGGTCACCGCGTGCGCCGCGCCTCGAGCGCCGGCGAAGCGGTCACCTCGATCCGCGAGGAGCTGCCCGACGTGCTGATCCTCGACTGGATGCTGCCCGATGAGTCCGGGCTGTCGCTCACGCGCCGGCTGCGCGAGGACGAGCGAACCCGCGGCCTGCCGATCCTGATGCTCACCGCGCGCGCCATGGAGCACGACAAGATCTCGGGCCTCGAGGCCGGCGCCGACGACTACCTCACCAAGCCGTTCTCGCCGAAGGAGCTCGCCGCGCGCATCAAGGCGGTGCTGCGCCGGCGCGCGCCGCAGCTCGCCGACGACGTGGTCGAGGTCGGCGGCCTGCGCCTGGATCCGGCGGCTCGGCGCGTCACCGCCGCGGGCAAGATCATCGAGCTGGCGCCGACCGAGTTCCGCCTGCTGCACTTCTTCATGACGCATCCCGAGCGCATCTACTCGCGCGCCCAGGTCCTCGACTACGTCTGGGGCGACCACGTGTTCATCGAGGAACGCACCGTCGACGTCCACATCCGCCGCCTGCGCAAGGCGCTCGAGCCCTCCGGACACGACCGCTTCATCGACACGGTGCGCGGCTCGGGCTACGGGTTCCGCAAGTCCTGAACACGCTCTACGGCAGGACGCTGGCCGTCATCGTCCTCGCGGCGCTGCTGGCGCTGGCGGTGGCCGCCCTGATCGGCCCGGCGTCCGCATGGGCGACGTTCGCGGTCGTGATGCTGGCGCTGGTGGTCTACCACGTACGCCACCTCGCCCGCCTGTCGCGCTGGCTCGCCGACCCGGTTCCCGGGCGGGTACCGGAGGGCAGCGGCACCTGGGACGAGGTGCTGAGCGCGCTGCACAAGTACGAGCGCGCCGGGGTGCGCCGCGAGAGCCTGCTCGAGGAGGCGCTGACGCGCTTTCGCCGCGCCGCCCAGGCGCTGCCCGACGGCGTGATCATGCTCGACGCCGAGAACCGCATCGAGTGGTGCAACGACGCCGCGGCGGCGCAGCTCGGCCTCGATCCGCGCGCCGACGTCGGCCAGGCGATCGCCAACCTGCTGCGCGCGCCGGTGTTCATCGACCACCTGGCGGCGCGAGATCAGACCGGCGCGGTGCAGATGCAGGTCGGCGATGCGGTGTTCGCGCTGCGGCTGGTGCCGTACGGCGAGTCGCAGAAGCTGCTGCTCTCGCGAGACGTGACCCAGGCCGAGCGCCTCGAGACCATGCGGCGCGATTTCGTCGCCAACGTCTCGCACGAGCTGCGCACGCCGCTCACCGTGCTGGTCGGCTTCCTGGAGACGGTGCGCGAGCTGAAGCTCGACCCGCAGCGCACGCGCGACTACCTCGGCATGATGCAGGAGCAGTCGGCGCGCATGCACCGCATCATCGAGGACCTGCTGACGCTGTCGGTGCTCGAATCGGCCCCGCCGCCGGCCGCCGAGCGCGTTCCGACCCGGCCGCTGCTCGAGCGCCTGCGCGCGGACGCGCAGGCGCTGTCCGGCGGGCGGCATCGCATCGTCCTGCTCGGCAGCCCGGCCGTCGACCTGCTCGGCTCGGAGAGCGAGCTCTCCAGCGCCTTCGGCAACCTGGTGTCGAACGCGATCCGCTACACCCCGCAGGACGGCGAAGTGCGCATCATCTGGCGAGACGCGGCCGAAGGCGCATCGTTCGTGGTCGAAGACACCGGCATCGGCATCGCCCAGGAGCACCTGCCGCGCCTCACCGAGCGCTTCTATCGCGTCGACCGCAGCCGTTCGCGCGAGACCGGCGGCACCGGCCTGGGGCTGGCGATCGTCAAGCACGCGGTCGCGCGCCACCAAGCACACCTCGATGTCGAAAGCAAGCCGGGACAGGGCAGCCGTTTCACTATCCGCTTTCCGGCGAAGCGAACCATCCCCGGCGAAACCGACCTCGCGCAGACAAGAAATTCAAGCGCTTAGGAAAACGCTTGCCTGGACGCGCCGGCCCAGCATAATCGTCCGGTAACAAAATGTTGAACGTCCTTTTTCTCGACTCCGGCAACACCTCGCACAGCCTCATCGCCGAATCGATCCTGCGCGCCTCCGGGCGCGGTCGCTTCCACGCGCACAGCGCCGGCTGCCTGTCGGCCGGTTCGGTCGGCGACGACGTGATGGCGTTCCTGCGCGAGCGCAACCTGCCCGTCGAAGGCCTGCGCTCCAAGGGCCTGCGCGAGCTCACCGGGCCCGAAGGCCCCTCGTTCGCGTTCGTCATCACGCTCTCCGAGCTGGCGGCCGCGACCACCAGCGAGCGCACCTTCCACGGCGACCCGGTCGTCGCCCACTGGCATCTCGACGACGAAGAGGACGGCGAGCGCGATGCCTCGATCTGGGCGCTGCGCGACAGCTTCTGGATCCTGTCGCGGCGCATCAAGATCTTCGCCAGCCTGCCGCACGGCAAGGCCAGCCGGCACGTGCTGGAAAACCGCCTTCACGCGCTGGAAAGCTGGCAGTAATCATCTAGTCACCCGGCGCGCCCACCATGCGCGCCAATGTTGCGGATCCTGCCTGCCCTCCTTGCGCTGGCGCTCTTCCCGGCCGACGCCCACGCATGGGGGCTGCAGACGCATCTCGTGCTCGCTCACTACGCGCTGCTCACCCTGCCCTTCGCCGATCCGGAGCTGCGCGCCGCCGCGGCGCGCTTCCCGCGCCTGGTGCTCGCCGGAGCCTGCCTGCCGGATCTGGCGATGATCGGGCAGGGCATCGGCACCCCGGCGTTCCAGCGCTCGCACCGCTGGTCGATGCTGCGCCGCATTGCCGCTGCGCCACGCGACGACCGCGAGCGAGCGCTCGCGCTCGGCTACGGTACGCACCTCCTCGCGGACGTGATCGCCCACAACATCTTCGTCCCCGAGCACGAGGCGCGCTTCATCCGCGTCGGCCTCGTCGCCCACGCCATCTCCGAATGGGCGATGGACGAGCATCTGCGCTCGCGCGCCCCGGATTCGCCACGCGACGTCCTCGGCGATGAGCGCGTGCTGCTCACCAATTTCGTCGCCCGCGCGTTCCGCTGCGACGTCGCGCTCGCCGCGCGCAGCCTCAGCCTGCTCGGCCGGGCCGACGGCGCGCTTCGCGCCTCGCACCTGCCGCGCCTGTGCCGGCGCATCGTCGCCTTCTACGAGCGGAAGCTCGAGGCCCGCTTCGATTCCTACATGCGTCGTACGACGCAGGCGCTGCGCAGCGTCGAGCAGGCGCTCGCCGGCCGGTTCGTCGACTGGGAAAGCTCAGATCCCGAAGGAGAGTCCCGCAAGCGTGGCGCCGATCGCCGCCCCCGCGAGCACGTCGCTCGGGTAGTGCAGTCCCAGCACCACACGTGACGCCGCGGTCAGCAGGGTAACCACGGCGAGCGGAATCGCCAGTGCCGGATAGTAGGCGCTGGCGACCAGGCTGAACGCCACGGCGTGCAGCGTATGGCCCGAGGGGAAGCTGAAGTTGTCGAGCACCGCCGCGCCGGGTGCGACCGCCTGCACCACTTCGTAGGGCCGCGGCCGCAACGTGCCGCGCTTGAGGATCTTGTAGATCGTCGTGCAGGCCACGCCGACCAGGATCATGTGCAGCACCGCGGGTACGCCCCCGGCGCCGTCGCGCACCAGGAAGGCGAGGATCAGCGCGTACCAGAAGATGCCGTTGCCGAGCCAGCTCATCGCGCGGAAGAACGGCGTGACCGCGGTGTAGCGCAGCGCGCGATTCATCTTCACGCACAGGCGCTCGTCCCAGTGCAGCACGCGAGCGACGATATCCATGAGCCCAGCCTAGGCGGGCCGGATGAAGGTCCGGCGACCGTGCGGTTACGCTTTTGTTGCGAGTATGAGCAGCCAGACCACCCCGGCGTTGACCAGGGCGAGCATGACCGCGGCGCTGCCGATGTCCTTGGCGCGCTTCGCCAGGCGGTGGTTCTCGAAGGAGATGCGGTCGACGGTCGCCTCGATGGACGAGTTGAGGAGCTCGACGATGAGTACGAGCAGCACCGCGCCGATGAGCAGCGCGCGCTCAGCTGCGGTGCTGCCGACCCAGAATGCGAGTGGCAGGAAAATCGCGGCGAGGAACAACTCCTGGCGGAACGCGTCCTCGTGTCGCACGGCCTCGAGCAGGCCGGCGAGCGAGTTGCGCGCCGCGTTCACCAGCCGCCTGAAACCAGTCTCTCCCTTGTACGGGCTCTCGATCACGGCGCGCAATCTAGCACGCACCCTTCCCGGCACCGAAAAAAGTGCTGTCATCGTGCGGTCATCAGGGCTTGGTACTCGGCCGGACCCCTGCTATATTGAGAAAAACGGCGGCACCAGCCGCCGTTTTACTTTTGGGGAGAAGCGCCATGAGCCACGTCATGAACACGTACGCCCGCCAGGCGGTGGCGTTCGTGCGAGGCGAAGGCGTGTGGCTGTGGGACGAGGCCGGCAAGAAGTACCTCGATGCGCTGGCGGGCATCGCGGTGAACACGCTCGGCTACGGCCACCCGAAATTCAAGAAGGCGCTGCTCGAGCGTATCGAGAGCGGCGTGATCCACACCTCCAACCTGTGGCGCATCCCCGACCAGGAGGCGGCCGCCGACCGCGTCGCCGAAATTACCGGCCTCGACGAGGTGTTCTTCTGCAATTCCGGCCTCGAGGCGACCGAGGCGTCGATCAAGGTGGCGCGCAAGTACGGCCACGACAAGGGCATCGCCGAGCCGGCGATCGTCGTCATGGAGAAGGCCTTCCACGGCCGCTCGCTCGCCACGCTGTCGGCGACCGGCAGCCGCAAGGTGCAGGCGGGTTTCGAGCCGCTGGTGCAGGGCTTCGTGCGCGTGCCGCTCAACGACCTCGAGGCGGTGCGCCTGGTCGCGGCCAACAACCGCAACGTTTCCGCGGTGCTGATCGAGCCGATCCAGGGCGAAGGCGGCATCAACGTCTCGCGCATGGAATATCTGCGCGGCCTGAAGCAGATCTGCGACGAGAAGGGGTGGCTGTTCATCTCCGACGAGGTGCAGTGCGGCCTCGGCCGCACCGGCAAATGGTTCGTCTACCAGCATGCCGGCTTGCAGCCCGACGTGGTGGCGCTCGCGAAAGGCCTCGCCTCCGGCCTGGCGGTCGGCGCCTGCGTCGTCGGCAACCGGGCGAAGGGCGTGTTCAAGCCCGGCAACCACGGCTCGACCTTCGGCGGCAATCCGCTGGCCATGACCGGCGTGGTCGCCACCCTCGACATCGTCAAGGAAGAGAAGCTGCTCGCCAACAGCGCGAAGGTCGGGGAGCAGATCCTTTCTTCCCTGAGAAGCCAGGTCGGCAACGGTGTCGCCGAGGTTCGCGGCATGGGCCTCATGATCGGCATCGAGCTGAAGGAACCTTGCGGCGAGCTGGTCAGGCAGGCGCTCGACGCCGGGCTGGTGATCAACGTCACTGCCGACAACGTGGTCCGCCTTCTGCCGCCGCTGGTGATCAGCGAGGCCGAGGGCCGCCAGGTGGTCGAGCGGCTCGTGCCGCTCGTCAAAGCGTTCCTCGACAAGCGCGCGGCAGCCTAGGGTTGCCATGAAACTGCGGCACTTCCTGCAGTTCAAGGACTTTTCTCGCGCCGAGCACGAGTATCTCTTCGCGCGCACGAAGAAGATCAAGTCCAAGTTCAAGAAGTACCAGCGCTACTGGCCGCTCGAGGACCGGACGCTGGCGATGATCTTCGAGAAGCCCTCGACCCGCACCCGCATGTCGTTCGAGGCTGGCATGCACCAGCTCGGCGGCGCGGCGATCTACCTCTTCACGCGCGACTCGCAGCTCGGGCGCGGCGAGCCGGTGGAGGACGCGGCGCAGGTCATCTCGCGCATGTGCGACATCATCATGGTGCGCACCTTCGAGCAGGACATCATCGACAGGTTCGCGGCCAATTCGCGCGTGCCGGTGATCAACGGCCTGACCAACGAGTACCACCCCTGCCAGATCCTCGCCGACATCTACACCTTCATCGAGCACCGCGGCTCGATCAAGGGCAAGACCGTGGCCTGGATCGGCGACTCGAACAACGTCTGCAACACCTGGCTGCAGGCAGCGGAGATCCTCGACTTCAAGGTCAATGTGTCGACGCCGCCGGGGTATGAGCTGGAAGCGGAGCGGAAGAATCGCCACGTCGAGGAATTCAAGGATCCGATGGCGGCGGCGAAAGGCGCGCACCTCGTCACTACCGACGTCTGGACCTCGATGGGCTTCGAGGCGGAGAACGAGGAACGCAAGCGCGACTTCCAGGACTGGATGGTCGACGCCGAGATGATGAAGGCGGCGAAAAAAGACGCGCTGTTCATGCACTGCCTGCCGGCGCACCGCGGCGAAGAGGTCGCGGCGGAAGTGATCGACGGCAAGCAGAGCGTGGTCTGGGACGAGGCCGAGAACCGGCTGCACGCGCAGAAAGCGCTGCTCGAGTTCCTGCTGCTCGGAAAGAAGTAGATGTTCGGCGTCGCGGACTATTGGGCATTCGTCGTCGCGGTGATCGTGTTCCTGGCGATCCCCGGCGTCGGCAACCTCGCCATCATCACCTCGACCGGCAAGGGCGGCATCGCCGGCGGGCTGGCGGCGACGATGGGGGTGATCGTCGGCGACCAGGTGCTGATGTGGCTCGCCGTCGCCGGCGTCGCCGCGCTGCTCACCGCGAACCCCGCCCTCTTCGGGCTGGTGCAGTACGCCGGCGCGCTCTATCTCGCCTGGCTCGGCCTGCGCATGATCCTCGCAAAGCCCGGCGATGCGCCGGTGCTGAACATGCAGCCGCGGCACTTTTTCCGGCAGGCGATGCTCATCACGCTGCTCAACCCGAAAGCCATCGTGTTCTACATGGCGTTCTTTCCGCTGTTCGTCGACCCGGCGCGGCACCAGGGGCTGCTGACGTTCGGCGTCATGGCAGCGACGATCGCGACGCTGACCTTCCTCTACTGCCTGACGGTCATTCTCATCACGCACTTCGCCGCCGACCGCATGCGGGCCAGCCCGCGAGTGAGCGTGTGGTTGAACCGGATCGCCGGGACGATGCTGGTCGGCTTCGGCGTGAAGCTCAGCGTTTCTTAGGCTTTTCTTCGCCGAGCAGCGGCATCGCGCCCTTCCCGAGAAGACCTGCTTCGCCGTACACCTTCAGCTTGTCGCGCGTATCGGCGATGTCGAGGTTGCGCATCGTCAGCTGGCCGATGCGGTCGGCCGGCGAGAACGCCGCTTCGCCCTTCTCCATCGTCAGCCGCTCGGGGTGATAGGTGAGATTCGGGCTCTTGGTGTCGAGGATCGAGTAGTCGTTGCCGCGCCGCAGCTCGAGCGTCACTTCGCCGGTGATCGCGCTCGCGACCCAGCGCTGCGCCGTCTCGCGCAGCATCATCGCCTGCGGGTCGAACCAGCGCCCCTGGTAGAGCAGCCGGCCGAGCCGCCGGCCGTTCATCCGGTACTGCTCGATCGTGTCCTCGTTGTGGATGCCGGTTACCAGCCGCTCGTAGGCGACGTGCAGCAGCGCCATGCCGGGCGCCTCGTAGATGCCGCGGCTCTTCGCCTCGATGATGCGGTTCTCGATCTGGTCGCACATGCCCAGGCCGTGCCGGCCGCCGATCGCATTGGCTTCCGCGATCAGCTTCACCGCATCGGAATAACGCTGGCCATTCAGCGCGACCGGCCGTCCTTCGGCGAACGCCACGACGACGCGCTCGGGCTTCACCTTCACCTCGTCGCGCCAGAAGGCGACGCCCATGATCGGGTTGACGATCGACATTCCCTTGTCGAGGAACTCGAGGTCCTTCGCTTCGTGCGTCGCGCCGAGCATGTTGGAGTCGGTCGAGTACGCCTTCTCGGCGCTCATGTGGTAATCGAGGCCCGCCTTCTTCAGGTAGGCCGACATCTCCTTGCGCCCGCCCAGCTCGTCGATGAAGCGCTGGTCGAGCCAGGGCTTGTAGACGCGCAGCGCGGGGTTCGCGAGCAGGCCATAGCGGTAGAAACGCTCGATGTCGTTGCCCTTGTAGGTGCTGCCGTCGCTCCAGATGCCGACCCCGTCTTCGTGCATCGCTACCACCAGCAGCGTGCCGGTCACCGCGCGGCCGAGCGGCGTGGTGTTGAAGTAGGTCGCGCCGCCAGTCGAGATGTGGAAGGCGCCGCACTGGATGGCGGCGATGCCTTCGGCGGCGAGCTGCGGCCGGCATTCGATGAGCCGCGCCTTCTCCGCGCCGTAGGCGAGCGCCTTTTTCACGATGCCCGCGGTGTCGGCCTCGTCGGGCTGGCCAAGATTGGCGGTATAGGCGTAGGGGATCGCGCCGTTCGCCCGCATCCAGCGGACGGCCGCACTGGTGTCGAGACCGCCCGAGAAAGCGATGCCGACCTTTTCTCCCTTGGGGAGCGCGCCGAGGATTGCCGCCAAGCCGTTCTTCTCCGAAAAGCAGGGATGATACCCGGCCAGTAGAATGCAGACCGTGCGACTGCTTGCCGCCGCCCTGACCATGGTTTCCCTGCAATGCGCGGCCGCGCCGTTCGGCTTGCAGGTCGGCGACGTGCGCCTCGGCTTCGACGTGCCGGCCGGGTTCGCCGACGCCCTGCCGTCGGGCTCGCCGCGCCTGCAGGACCTCGCAGAGTCCTTCACCCCGGCGACCAACCGCATCCTCGTCTTCGCGCTCAGCGACGCCGATATGAGGCGCTTCAATGCCGGCGATGCGCCCGAGTTGAAGTCCTATCTGCTGGCCGTCACGCCGCGCGCCCTCGAGCAGGATCGCATGTCGCTGCAAGCCTTCGAGCGCTACGTCCGCGACGGCCTGCGTGGCCTCGGCAAGCCGATCGAGGGCGACTTCACCAAGGTCCTCGAAACGCGCCCGATGGGCGAGGCGGTGGTCATCGCCGAGCTGCTCACCGATCCCGACGCCGCCGCGGTGCTGCGCGCGATCCGCATCCCACCGCCGGAGGGCCTGTTCAGCTACTTCAAGCCGTCGCAGTACGTGCTGTCGAGCAGCGCCGTAATCCTGCTGCGCGGCAAGGCGCTGACCCTTAGCCTGACCTCGGGGTACGAGAGCAAAGCCGACATCGACGCAATGCGCACGGTGATGCTGCGCTGGATCGACGACCTGCGTCGCCTCAACGCCGTCAAGTAGTCATGCCGTCGTTCGATATCGTCTCGCAGGTCGACAAGCAGGAAGTGAAGAACGCGGTCGACCAGACCAACAAGGAAGTGCAGAACCGCTTCGACTTCAAGGGCTCGGACGCGCGCGTCGAGCAGAACGAGCTGGTGCTGACCGTGTTTGCCGACGACGACTTCAAGCTCGGCCAGGTGATGGACGTGCTGCGCACCCGGCTCGCCAAGCGCAACGTCGACGCCCGCACCCTCGAGGCGGGCGCGATCGAGAAGATCTCGGGCGACAAGGTGAAGCGGCCGGTGACGATCAAGGTGGGCATCGCCCAGGACAAGGCGAAGCAGATCCAGAAGCTGGTCAAGGATTCGAAGCTCAAGGTCGCGCCGTCGATCCAGGGCGACGCGGTGCGGATCTCCGGGTCCAAGAAAGACGACCTGCAGGCGGCGATTCAGCTGGTCCGGACGTCGGTCACCGACATCCCGGTGCAGTTCATCAACTTCAGGGACTAGAAGCGCAACTTCAGCGACTGAGCCCTTCTGTCCAACGGTCGTAGAGTTTCGTCGCCACTTCGTTCAGGCGGGCCAACTTCTCCTGCAGGTCCCTGCGGATGTCCTCCGGTCGCTGCACGGCGGGGCTCGCTTTGCTGTCCTGGATCTCGCGCTGCCCGGTCTCGAGCCAGGTGTTCACCAGCTCGTCGGTCATCTCCACGTGGCACTGCATGCCGAGGTGCTTGCCGACGGCGAACGCCTGGTTGACGCAGTGCTCGCCTTCGAGGATGCGCGTCGCGCCGGGCGGAATGGTGAAGGTCTCGCCATGCCAGTGGAACGACTCGAACGCCGGCAGGTCGCCGAGCCAGGCACGCGCCACGCCGTTGTCGGCGACGCGCACCTCGCCCCAGCCGATCTCCTTCACCCGGTTCGCGCCCACGCTGCCGCCGAACGCCTTCGACATCAGCTGGCCGCCGAGGCAGTGGCCGAGCACCGGCACATCCTTGCGCACCGCTTCGCGCACCAGCTCGAGCGCGGGAATAATCCACGGCAAGCCGTCGTTCACGCTCATGGGGCCGCCCATGAACACCAGGCCGGAAAAGCGCCGCGCGTCGCGCGGCACGGCCTCCCCCTTGTCCAGCGCCACCAGCTTCCACGGAATCGAGTGGCGCTCGAGGTAGGTGGCAAAATAGCCGGGCCCTTCAGTCGGAGCGCTGCGGAAAATGGCAACTGGCTTCATGCCCAATTTTATTGCGCTTTCGCTGCTCCTCGCGTGCACCTTCGGCGCGCGCGCCGCGGACGTGGCGCTGATCGGCGTGATCGGCGACAAGGCGGCGGTGATCGCGGTCGACGGCGGCGAGCCGAAGACGGTCAAGCTCGGCCAGACCTGGAACGGCATCAAGGTGATCACGATCGAGAAATCGAGCGCCACCGTCGAGTTCGACGGCCGGCAGCACGTGCTGCCGCTTGGCCAGCACTATCGCGGCGCGCCGGCGAGCGACGGCCGGCAGACGGTCACCCTCGCCGCCGATCCGCGCGGACATTTCTTCGCCGACGCCACGGTCAACGACCAGCCGGTCCGCTTCGTCGTCGACACCGGCGCATCGGTGGTGGTGATCTCGGCCGCCGACGCGGCGCGGGCTGGCCTCGACTACCGCAAGGGGCCGCGCGCCAACATGCAGACCGCCAACGGCGCCAGTACCGGCTACTACGTCAAGATCGAGCGCGTGCGCGTCGGCGGCATCGAGCTGCGCAACGTCGATGGCGTGGTGGTGGAGCAGGGCCTGGGCAGCGTCGGCCTCCTCGGCATGAGCTTCCTGAACCGCCTCGAGATGCGCCGCGACGGCGAGCGGATGGAACTGATCCGGCGCTA
>LSTF01000053.1 GCA_001644455.1 Betaproteobacteria bacterium SCGC AG-212-J23 | reverse complement strand
CGCCTTCGATTTCTTCCTTCGTTCTTCAAAACCCTTCCACTGTGAGGCGGAAAGCGCTTTATTCATGACCGCCTCGAAATCGCCCGAGTCGTACTCGAAGCCGCCGACCAGCTTGTAGGGCATCTTCGCCGCCGGGATCATGTTGCGGCGGCGAAATTCGGCGGGGTCCATGCCGATCTCGCGAGCCGCTTCCTCCACCAGCCGCTCGAGCGAATACGAGGCCACGGGCCGTCCCGCGCCGCGATAGGCGGCGGTGGGCACGGTGTTGGTGAGCACCAAACGGCCGCGCACGTGGACTGCCTGCACGTCGTAGACGCCGCAGTTCACGTTGACCAGCCCGAGCGTGTTGACCACCGCGCCCGTGAAGACCACGTAGGCGCCCATGTTGGAGAGGTAATCGAAGCGCATGCCGAGGATGCGGCCGTTCGCGTCGAGTGCCATCTCCCCGGTATGCATGATGTCGCGCGCCTGCTCGTCGCCGAGGAATACTTCCGAGCGTGTCCCGACCCATTTCACCGGCCGCCCGAGCTTCTTCGCGGCGTAAAGGAGCGCGCCGTATTCCGGATAGGCGTTGAAGCGCACGCCGAAGCCGCCGCCGACTTCCTCCGCGACGATGCGCACCTTCTCGGGCGGCACGCCGAGGACCGCGGACAGCTGGCCGCGCATCGGGCCTACGCCTTGCGTGGTGGCGTGCAGGAAATAGAGATCCTTGCCGGCGTCGTAGGAGCCCATCGCGGCGCGCGGCTCCATCGGATTGCCGATCACGCGCGAGTGATAGGCGCTGAGCTTCACGACCTTCGCCGCCTTTGCGAACGCAGCGTTCGTCGCCGCCTCGTCGCCGCCGACGAAGTCGAGCACCATGTTCCCGGGCGCGCCGGGATGAAGCTGCGGGGCGCCCGGCGAGATGGCCTGCTCCGCGGTCGTCACCGCAGGCAGGTCCTCGTACTCGACGATCACCGCTTCGGCGGCGTCCTGCGCCTGCACCGCGGTCTCGGCGACGATGAGCGCGACCGGCTCGCCGACGTGGCGCACGACTTCATGGGCGAGAGACAGGCGCTGCGCGAGGCGCTGGTCGCTGCCGTCCTTCCACTTGAAGGGCGCCGCAGCGGGGATCGGCTTCAACCCCGCCTGCGCCAGCTCGGCTCCGGTGATCACCGCGATCGCGCTTTTCAGAGCTTCTTCTTTTTGAATTGAAACAATTTTCGCGTGCGCGCGATCCGAGCGCAGGAACACGGCGTGCGCCTGCCCGGGCAGGGTCCAGTCGGAAACGTATCGCCCCCGACCGGCGAGCATCCGGTCGTCTTCGAGTCTGCCTTTCATCGCGTCAGGGTCGCGAGAGCGCTACGAGGATGCTGCACGGCGCATGGTCGAGCAGCGTCGCGCCCACGGAGCCCTTCCACCAGCGCGCCGCGAACGAGGAGTGCTGGTTGTGGCCGACCACGACCAGATCGACGCCGAGGCTCTTGGCGAGGCGCACCACTTCCTCCACCGGCTCCCCGACGGCGAGGTGGCCCATGGCATTGAAGCCGCGATCGCGCAGCGTGCGGATGCCTTCGTCGAGCACGGTCTGGGTGCGCTTCTTCTCTTCTTCCAGGAGCTCCTCGGGAACGAAGCCCTCGGTGAGGAACAGGCTCGGCGGCATGCTCGCCACCGCGAGCAGGTGCGTCTCGGCGCCGAGGAAGCTCGCCAGGTCGGCGCACTCGAGCAGCGCCCGCTTGCCATCCTGCGAGCCGTTGTAGGCGAGAAGAATCTTCCGATACTTCATGGCGCCTCCTCTATTGTGCGAGCAGCCCTACGCGCGCGACAGTGGCGCGTTCGGCCTTGAACGCTTCCGCGGCCCACTTCGCGTAGTCCTCGCTCGACTGGTACCAGGCGGGCTGGTCGAACTGCGCGAGAAGCTTGTGGTACTCGGGGTCGTCGAGCGAGCGCTTGAACGCATCGTGCAGGATCTTCACGACTTGCGGCGACATGCCCTTCGGACCCACCAGGCCGTACGGCGAGTTCGACACCGTGTCCACGCCGAGTTCCTTGACCGTAGGCGCATCCCATCGCGTGCGCTTGTCGCCGAGCGTCGCGAGCAGGCGCTGCGCGCCGGCGTCGACCTGCTTCGCCCAGCCGGTGGAATCGACCTGCATCATGACGTGTCCGCCCATCAGCGCGATGGCGCCATCGGCATAGCCCTTGAATGGGATGTGCAGGAACTGAACGCCGGCCTTCGCGCCGATCTCTTCCATGGCGAAGTGCAGCGAAGTGCCGGTTCCGGGCGTAGCGTAGGAAAGCTTGCCGGGATTGGCCTTCGCATATTCCAGCACGTCGCGAAAGGTCTTGAACGGCGAGTCGGCCTTGACCACCACGCCGAAGGTGTAGCCGGCGAGGCCGATGATGTAGGTGAAGTCGGTGACCGGGTTCCAGTCCACCTTCTGCATGTGCGGCGCGCGGAACGCCGAAATGGTGAGCTGCGAGATGGTGTAGCCGTCGGGCTGCGCGGTCTTGGCCATGGTGGTCGGCCCGTTGTTGCCGCTGCCCCCGGGCTTGTTCTCGATGACCAGGTTCTGGCCGAGGTGCTTCTGCGTGATCTCGCCGAGCTTGCGGAAATAGAGGTCCGTGGCGCCCCCGGCGGGCCAGGGAACGATCAGCGTCACGGGCTTCGTCGGGAACGACTGCGCGCAGGCGCCGGTCGCTACGAGCAGCAGCGCGGTCAGTAGACCGGTCTTTCGCATCGTTACTCCTCCTCCGGCGGATAATATCAACTTTCCCCTCATGTTCGACGCAACCCGACACGACCTCGTCGCCGGCGTCGCCGGCGCCGGCACCATGGGCCGCGGCATTGCGCAGGTTCTCGCGCAGTGCGGGGCGCGCACGCTGCTTTTCGACGCGCAGCCGGGCGCAGCTCAGAAAGGCAAGGCGGCGATCGGCGAAGCGCTCGGCAAGCTCGCCGAGAAGGGACGGCTCAAGGCCGCCGACGTGGACGCGGCGCTCGGGCGCATCGAGGTCGTCGACCGGCTGGAGCGGCTCTCGCCCAGCCACGTGCTCGTCGAAGCGATCATCGAGGACCTGAGCGCCAAGCGCGAGCTCTTCTCCCGCCTGGAGGGCATCGTCGGCGAGGACTGCGTGCTCGCGTCGAATACTTCCTCACTGTCGGTGACCGAGATGGCCGCCGCTTGCAAGCGGCCGGAGCGCGTTGCCGGCTACCACTTCTTCAACCCGGTGCCGGTGATGAAGATCGTCGAAGTGGTGGACGGCGTGCTCACCGCGCCGCGGGCGACCGACGCGCTCACCGCGCTCGCGCGCCGCTTTGGCCACGAGCCGATCCGCTGCAAGGACACGCCGGGCTTCGTCGTCAACCACGCCGGGCGCGCCTTCGTGCCCGAATCGCTGCGCGTGCTCTCCGAGGGCGTCGCCGACTTCGCCACCATCGATCGCATCCTCGTCGACGCCGCGGGCTTCCGCATCGGCCCGTTCGGCCTCATGGACCTGGTCGGCCTGGACGTCGCGCACGCGGTGATGAAATCGATGTACCACCAGTACTACGAGGAGCCGAAGTACCGGCCCTCCTTCCTCTCCGAGGCGCGCGTCGCCGCGGGGCTCCTCGGCCGCAAGACGAAGCGCGGCTGGTACAGCTACGGCGTGGACGGCAGCGCCGGGAAGATCCCCGAGGCGCCGGTACCGACGTCTACGCCAAAGACAGTCTGGGCCGTCCCCGAGCTCCACGAGCTGATTTCGCTGGGCAAGAGCAAGGACGCCGAGGTCTGCTTCGTCGCTCCTCTGGGGAAGGACGTGACGACGGCGGCGTTGGAGCTCGGCCTCGATCCGGCGCGCACCGTCGGCGTCGATCCGCTGTTCGGCTTTGCCAAGCGCCGCACGCTGATGGTCAACCCGGCGACACGCAAGGACGTCCGCGCCGCGGCCCACGCCCTGCTCGCCTTCGACGGCGTGCCGGTCTCGGTGATCAACGATTCGCCCGGCTTCGTCGCGCAGCGCGTAATCGCCCACATCGTCAACGTCGGTTGCGATATCTGCCAGATGCGCATCGCCTCTCCCGCCGATCTCGATCGGGCCGTGGTGCTCGGGCTGGGTTATCCGCGCGGCCCGCTGGCGATGGGCGACGCCCTTGGCCCGCAGAAGATCCTCACCGTGCTCGACAACATGCACGCCATCTTCCAGGAACCGCGCTACCGCCCCAGCCCCTGGCTGCGGCGCCGCGCGCAGCTCGGCCTCTCACTTCTTACTCCGGAGTAACTGAATGCTCGACGCCTACATCTACGACGGTCTGCGCAGCCCGATCGGACGCCACGCCGGCAAGCTCGCGCCGCTTCGCCCCGACGACCTCGCCGCCGAGGTCATCAAGGAGGTGGTATCGCGCAACAAGATCGATCCGGCGCAGATCTCCGACGTGATCCTCGGCTGCGTCAACCAGGCGGGCGAGGACTCGCGCAACGTGGCTCGCTTCGCCGCGCTGCTCGCCGGCCTGCCGCCCACCACGCCCGGCGCCACCGTCAACCGCCTGTGCGCGAGCGGCCTGCAGGCCGTGGTCGACGCAGCGCGCGCGGTGAGCTGCGGCGAAGGCGACCTCTACCTGGCCGGCGGCGTCGAGAGCATGAGCCGCGCGCCGTACGTGATGTCGAAATCCGACACGCCGTACAGCCGCGAGGTAAAGATGTTCGACACCACCATCGGCTCGCGCTTCCCGAATCCGAGGGTGGTCAAGCAGTTCGGCAACCACACCATGCCCGAGACCGGTGACAACGTGGCGAAGGATTTCGGCGTGTCGCGCGCCCAGGCGGACGAGTTCGCCCTCGCCTCGCAGCAGAAGTACGCGACCGCGGAGAAAGAAGGCTTTTACAAAGGTGAGATTCTCGGCATCGCTCTCCCGGCCCGGAAGAAGGATGCGCCGCCTGAAGTCTTGCAGGCGGACGAGCATCCGCGCCGCGATTCGACGCTCGAATCTCTGCAGAGGCTGAAGCCGCTCTTTGAAGGCGGCGTCGTCACGGCCGGCAACGCCTCGGGCGTGAACGACGGCGCCGCCGCCCTGCTCATCGGCAACAAGAAATGGGGCGAGAAGAACGGCAAGAAGCCGATCGCGAAGATCCTTTCGGCCGCCAGCGCCGGCGTCGAGCCGCGCATCATGGGCGTCGGACCGGCCTATGCGATTCCGCTCGCGTTGCAAAGAGCGGGCTTGAAGCTGAGCGAGATGGACATCATCGAGATCAACGAGGCGTTCGCCAGCCAGGTGCTCGGCTGCCTGAAGCTCATGAACGTCGACTTCAAGGACCCGCGCGTCAACCCGAACGGCGGCGCCATCGCCATCGGCCACCCGCTCGGCGCCTCGGGCGCGCGCCTCGCGCTCACCGTGGCGCGCGAGCTGCAGCAGTCGGGCGGCAAGTACGCCGCGGTGTCGCTTTGCATCGGCGTCGGCCAGGGCCTCGCCGTCATCCTGGAGCGCCTGCAATGAAGCGCGAAAAGATCAAGGCCAAGTTCGCCTGGGAGGATCCGCTGCTCCTCGACCAGCAGCTCTCGGAAGACGAGCGCATGGTGCGCGACGCGGCGAAGAAGTACTGCCAGGACAAGCTCGCGCCGCGCGTGCTGGAAGCTTTCCGCAAGGAAAAGACCGACCCGAAGATCTTCCGCGAGATGGGCGAGCTCGGCCTGCTCGGCCCCACCATTCCCGAGCAGTACGGCGGTCCGGGGCTCAACTATGTGTCCTACGGCCTCATCGCGCGCGAGGTCGAGCGCGTGGATTCCGGCTACCGCTCGATGATGAGCGTGCAGTCCTCGTTGGTCATGGTTCCGATTTTTGAATTTGGTTCTTCTATTACAAAAGAAAAATACCTGCCGAAGCTCGCGACAGGCGAATGGATCGGCTGCTTCGGCCTCACCGAGCCGAACCATGGCTCGGACCCGGCGTCGATGGTGACGCGCGCGAAGAAGGTCAAGGGCGGCTACAGCCTGACCGGCACCAAGATGTGGATCTCCAACTCGCCCATCGCCGACGTGTTCGTCGTGTGGGCGAAGGACGATGAAGGCGCGATCAGGGGTTTTGTCCTGGAAAAAACCTTCAAGAATCTTTCGGCTCCCGCCATCCACGGCAAGGTCGGCCTGCGCGCCTCGATCACCGGCGAAGTCGTGATGGACGGCGTCTTCTGCCCGGAAGAGAACGCGTTCCCGGAGGTGCGCGGGCTGAAAGGCCCGTTCACCTGCCTCAACTCCGCGCGCTACGGCATCGCCTGGGGCGCGCTCGGCGCCGCGGAAGACTGCTGGCACCGGGCGCGGCAGTACGTGCTCGACCGCAAGCAGTTCGGCCGCCCGCTCGCCGCCAACCAGCTCATCCAGAAGAAGCTCGCCGACATGCAGACCGAGATCACCCTCGGCCTGCAAGGCTGCCTGCGCCTCGGCCGGATGAAAGACGAAGGCACCGCCTCGGTCGAGATCACCTCGATCATGAAGCGCAATTCCTGCGGCAAGGCGCTCGACATCGCCCGCGTGGCGCGCGACATGCTCGGCGGCAACGGCATCTCCGACGAGTTCGGCGTCATCCGCCACGTTGTCAACCTCGAGGTGGTCAACACCTACGAGGGCACGCACGACATCCACGCGCTCATCCTCGGCCGCGCCATCACGGGGATCCAGGCGTTTACCTGATGAAGACGCTCATCACCGAATTCATCAGCCTCGACGGCGTCGTCCAGGCTCCCGGCGGGCCGAAGGAGGACACCGACGGCGGCTTCCGCCACGGCGGATGGTCGATGAAATACTTCGACCCGGCCGTCATGGGCGGCAGCTATGCCGAGCTCGCCAGGAGCAGCGATGCCCTCTTGCAGGGACGCCGTACCTACCAGGTCTCGGCCGCCGCCTGGCCCACTCGCTCGGGAGACCCGTTCACGGACTGGATCAACCGCGTGCAGAAGTACGTGGTGTCCAACACGCTCACCGAGAAGGACATCACGTGGAAGCCCACGACGATCATCCGCGGCGGTGATTTCCTGAAGACGGTGGCCGATCTACGCGCGCGGCCGGGCGGCTACATCTACGTGTACGGCAGCGCGACGATGGTCCGCTCGTTGCTCGACGCCGACCTCGTCGATGAGCTGCTGCTCACCATCGAGCCGATCATCCTCGGCGGAGGCAAGACGATCTTCGCCGCGAACGGAAAGGCCATCCCGTTCACGCTGGAGTCTACGGCCAAGGCCAGCACCGGCGCGCAGGTGTGCCGGTACGTGCGCACTCGCTAGTCGGGACTGCACCTGCTGCGCGCTGACGTCGTCGGCAGCCTGCTGCGCCCCGCGGCCTGGCGGGAAGCGCGCGCCGCCTTCGATGAAGGCCGCCTGCCGGAGAATGAGTTCCGCCGCATCGAGGACCAGGCGGTGCGCGACGCGATCCGCCTCCAGGAGAGCGTCGGCCTCGAAGTCGTGACCGACGGCGAAATCCGCCGGCTGAACTTCCAGGACAGCTTCGGCGCGGCGGTGAGCGGTTTCGCGGCAGCGGCGACGACGCTGCGCGCCACCGAGGCTCGGGTCGCGGGCGGCCAGGCCCTGGCGCGTTTCGACATGCCCGACCTGCACCAGCACGGTCCGGCGGTGACGCGCCGCCGGCCCGCCGTGCAGCGCCTGAAGCTCGAGCGCAACGTGCT
This sequence comes from Betaproteobacteria bacterium SCGC AG-212-J23, assembly GCA_001644455.1. Lineage (GTDB taxonomy): Bacteria > Pseudomonadota > Gammaproteobacteria > Burkholderiales > SG8-39 > SCGC-AG-212-J23. The sequence goes on along the minus strand of LSTF01000053.1, from coordinate 12,366 downwards.
GCTCGACGAATACCGCTTCGCGAAAGGCGCGGCGAAGAAGCCGGTCAAGGTGACGCTGATCGGACCCGACCGCATCGGCCAGCGCTTCGCGCACGAGGCGTCGAAGGACGTTTATGCCGACCTCGACGCCTTTCTCGCCGACGTGGTGGCGATCGAGCGGCAGATGATCGGCGAAGTCGCCGGCGCGGGCTGCCGCTACGTGCAGATCGACGCGCCGGGCTATACCGCGTACGTCGACGAGCCTTCGCTCGCGGCGATGCGCCAGCGCGGCGAAGACCCCCTGCGCAACCTCGAGCGCTCGCTCGCGGCGGACGCGGCGGTGACGGCGGGCTTCGACGAAGTGACGTTCGGCATCCACCTCTGCCGCGGCAACCAGAACAGCATGTGGCACCGCGAGGGACACTACGACGCCATCGCCGAGCGCCTGTTCAACGCGCTGCCGCACCAGCGTTTCCTTCTAGAGTACGACAGCCCCCGCGCCGGGACCTTCACCCCGCTTCGCTTCGTACCCCGGGGCAAGGTCTGCGTGCTCGGCCTTGTCAGCACCAAGGTCCCCGAGCTCGAGACGCCGGATGCGCTCGCCCGCCGGATCGACGAAGCAGCGCGCTACCTGCCGCTCGAGCAGCTCGCCTTGAGCCCGCAGTGCGGGTTCGCCTCCGACGTGGTCGGCAACCGCATCGGCGAGGAAGATCAGAAACGAAAACTCGAGCTCATAGTGCAAACGGCACGAATGGTCTGGGGCTGACGCTTGTTATGATGGGCGCATGGCAAGCTGGCTCATCCCGACGCTGAAGGCGATCCTGCCGCACGTGAGCGACGTGGTCTCCGCGGTGCGGCCCGCATTCACGCGCAAGAAGGCGGAAACGACGACCAGCGCCGGCGATCTGCTGCAGCAGCAGATCGGCGAGCTGCAGACCGCCGCTGCGCAGAACGCGGACCACATCAAGGAGCTCGCCGCGCAGCTGCAGAGCACCGTCGCCGCCCTCGAACAGGCCGCGGCGCTCGCCGAGGTGCGGCTGCGCCGTGCCGTCGTGATGTGCGCCGTCGCCATGGCGATCTCCGTGGTCTCGCTCTTCGTCGCCCTGGCGGCCCTCTCGCTGAGATGAATCCCGACGGGCTCGTCTACGAGCCCGAGTTCATTGCCGCGGCGGATGAAGCCGCGCTGCTCTCCGAAATCCGCGCCTTGCCTCTCGAGGAAGCACGCTACCGCGAGTACACCGCGAAGCGACGCGTGGCGATCTTCGACGCGCCTCCCGCGTTCCTCGTGCCGCTGCGCGAGCGCCTGGCTGACTGGCTGAAGCTCCCGTCGGCCATGCTTTCCTACACCCTCGTCAACGAATACCGCCCCGGCACCGCACTCGGCTGGCACCGCGACTCGCCGGAATTCGAATCGGTGGCCGGCCTCTCGCTCGGCACCGCCTGCCGCCTGCGCTTCCGGCCCTGGCCGCACGTCAAGGGACGCAACGGCGATGCCCTCGATCTGCTGCTCGAGCCGCGCTCGGCGTACATCATGCGCGGCACGGTCCGCTGGGCATGGCAGCACAGCGTCCCGGCGGTGAAGACGCTGCGCTACTCGATCACGTTCCGCTCGGCACGTACCTAGGCGCCTCGACGATAATGGGCGGTGCGCTTCGCGGCGGCCCTCGCCTTCCTGATCGCGGCATTTGCCGCGGCCGCGCAGCGCCCCGAACCGCCGAACGGCATCCTGCTCGTCGCCAAGCCGAGCCTCGTCGACCCGAATTTCCGCGAGACCGTGGTGCTCGTCACCCAGGCGGGCGATGGCAGCACCGTCGGCGTGATCCTCAACCGCCCGACCGAAACGCGCAGCGAGAAGAGCCGCGAACCGGTCTACGCCGGCGGGCCGGTGATGCGGCAGGTGACGCTCGCTCTGTTCAGCGCCGGCGACTCGCCGCGCGGCCCGGCGTTTCACGTCACGCAGGGCGTCTACCTCAGCATGCATCCCGCCAACATCGATGCGCTATCGGCGCGGGCCGGCCAGCGCTTGCGGATTTTCGCGGGCTTCTCCGGATGGGGACCGGGCCAGTTGCAACGCGAGCTGCAACTCGACGCATGGTTCGTGCTGCCCGTCACGGAAGACGCGCTGTTCCGTGACGATACCCGCGGCCTGTGGAAGGAATTGATCGAAAAAGCCCGCGGCTCGCGAGCGGAGGACAAAAACGGTGATAGGCTGCGCTCATGAGCTTCGCGCGCCTCCTGGTCGCCGCCCTGCTTATGGTCTCCGCCAGCATCGCCCGCGCGCAGTCGCAGGACGAGGCGATCCTGCTGGTCGCTCACCCCGCGTTCCGTGACCTCGAGTACCGCCAGACCGTGCTGATCGCCGCCCCGGCGCCGAACGGCGGCCATGTCGGCGTGATCATCAACCGTCCGACCAAACGCTCGCTCGGCAGCCTGTTTCCCGAGCACGAGCCTTCGAAGAAAGTCGTCGACCCGGTCTTCTACGGCGGGCCGTTCTCGCGCGGCGCGCTGGTCGCGCTGGTCAAGGCCGACCAGACGCCCGGCTCAGGCTCGGTGCTGCTGATGCACAACCTGTACATGACCTTCCGCGCCAACACCATCGACCACGTGATCGAGACCACGCCCAATGACGCCCGCTACTTCGTCGGTTACGTCGGCTGGCGGCCGGGCGAGCTGAAAAGCGAGATCGATCGCGGCCTGTGGTCGGTGCTCGACGCCGACGTCGAGATGGTGTTCCGCAAGGACACCGACGGGCTGTGGGAGGAGCTGCTGCAGCAGACCCGCCGCATCCGCGCGGGCGTGGATGCTCCGGACGGAGCACCCCTGCAGTTCGTAGCGAGCCGGATCGCCCGCCGCTAAGCCGCTATTCTTGCGCGCATGGATGCCGAATCGGGCAGCCGCGCGCTAAGCGCCGTCAACGACCTCGTGGAACTGCTTCGCCTCGCCCTGGGCGCCGCCGAGCGCCTCGAGCAGGAAGTCCATGGTCCTTCCTTCGAGCACGCCGACCTGATCGCGCGGGACGTGCACCGCTTGCGCCGCAGCGCGGCGGTCCTGCAGGGGCGGATCGAGGGGTTCGTCTCCGAAGAGGCGGCGTCCAACGCTTCCCGCGGCCACCCGCTGCGCCGTCAGAGCGACCGCGCCACGGGCTGAAACGCGAGCTAGGGCGCGTCAGGCGGCCCGTCGGGCCGTCGTTTTCTTCTCGAACGTCATCCGGCCGCCGCGCCAGTCGACGCTGATCGTGTCCTTCGGCGCGAAGCGGCCTTCGAGGATCGCCTTCGCCAGCGGGTTCTCGATCTCGGACTGGATGGCGCGCTTGAGCGGCCGCGCGCCGTAGACCGGATCGAAGCCGACCTTGGCGAGCTCGGCGAGCGCCGCGTCCGACGCGTCCAGGCTGTAGTCCATCTTCGCAAGCCTTTGCTGAAGAATTTTCAGCTGGATTCTGGCGATCGACTTGATGTTGTCTTCGCCGAGGGCATGGAAAACCACGACCTCGTCGATGCGGTTCACGAACTCCGGGCGGAAATGGGCCTTCACTTCGCCCATCACCGCCAGCTTGATCACCTGGTAGTCGCTGCCCGCCATGCCCTGGATCATCTGCGAGCCGAGGTTGGAGGTCATGACCACCACCGTGTTCTTGAAGTCGACCGTGCGGCCCTGGCCGTCGGTCAGCCGGCCGTCGTCGAGCACCTGCAGCAGCGCGTTGAACACGTCCGGGTGCGCCTTCTCGACCTCGTCGAACAGGATCACCGAGTACGGCTTGCGGCGCACCTGCTCGGTCAGCTGCCCGCCCTCGTCGTAGCCGACATAGCCCGGCGGCGCACCGATCAGGCGCGAGACCGAGTGCTTCTCCATGTATTCGGACATGTCGATGCGGATGAGATGCTCTTCCGAGTCGAACAGGAACGTGGCGAGCGCCTTGCAGAGCTCGGTCTTGCCCACGCCCGTGGGCCCGAGGAACAGGAACGAGCCGTAAGGCCGGTTCGGATCGGATAGCCCGGAGCGCGAGCGGCGGATCGCGTCGCTCACCAGCCGCACCGCCTCGTCCTGGCCGACGACGCGCTCGTGCAGCTTCTCTTCCATCTTGATGAGCTTCTCGCGCTCGCCCTGCATCATCTTCGCTACCGGGATGCCGGTGGCGCGCGACACGACCTCGGCGATCTCTTCCGCGCCGACCTGCGTGCGGACGAGCCGCGCCTTCTTGTTCGCATCGGGCTTTTCGACGAGTTGCTTTTCCAGCTGCGGAATCTTGCCGTACTGGATCTCGGACATCTTCTGCCAGTCGCCCTTGCGCTTGGCTTCGTCCATCTGCAGCTTCAGCTTCTCCAGCTCTTCCTTGACGTGCTGGCTGCCCTGCACCTGCGCCTTCTCGGCCTTCCACACTTCCTCGAGGTCGGAATACTCCTTCTGCAGCTTCTCGATTTCGCTTTCCAGGAGGGAAAGGCGCTTCTGGGAAGCCTCGTCCTTTTCCTTCTTCACCGCCTCGCGCTCGATGCGCAGCTGGATCAGGCGGCGGTCGAGGCGATCCATCGACTCGGGCTTGGAGTCGATCTCCATCTTGATGCGCGCCGCCGCCTCGTCGATCAGGTCGATCGCCTTGTCGGGCAGGAAGCGGTCGGTGATGTAGCGGTGCGAGAGCTCGGCCGCGGCGACGATCGCCGGGTCGGTGATATCGACGCCGTGGTGGACTTCGTACTTCTCCTGCAGGCCGCGCAGGATGGCGATGGTCGACTCGACGCTCGGCTCCTCGACCAGCACCTTCTGGAAGCGCCGCTCGAGCGCCGCGTCCTTCTCGATGTACTTGCGATACTCGTTGAGCGTGGTGGCGCCGATGCAGTGCAGCTCGCCGCGCGCCAGAGCGGGCTTGAGCATGTTGCCGGCGTCGATCGCGCCCTCGGCCTTGCCGGCGCCGACCATGGTGTGCAGCTCGTCGATGAAGACGATGGTGTTGCCCTCGTCCTTCGACAATTCCTTCAGCACCGTCTTCAGCCGCTCCTCGAACTCGCCGCGATACTTGGCTCCGGCGAGCAGGGAAGCCATGTCCAGGTTGAGCAGCCGCTTGTTCTTCAGGGATTCGGGAACTTCGCCGTTGACGATGCGCTGCGCCAGCCCTTCGACGATCGCCGTCTTGCCGACGCCGGGCTCGCCGATCAGCACCGGGTTGTTCTTGGTGCGTCTTTGCAATATCTGGATGCAGCGCCGGATCTCGTCGTCGCGGCCGATGACCGGGTCGAGCTTGCCCTGCCTCGCCCGGTCCGTCAGGTCCAGCGTGTATTTCGCGAGCGCCTGGCGCTGCGATTCGTCCGCCTGCCCGCTCACGCTCTCGCCGCCTCGCACTTCCTCGATCGCTTTCTCGAGCGCGCCCTTCGAGAGCCCCAGGTACTTCACGGCGGCAAGCAGGAAAAGCTCCGACGCGATGTACTGGTCGCCGCGCTTCTGCGCTTCCTTGTCGGCGACGTTCAGGAGCTGCGCCAGCTCGCGCGAGACGTGGACTTCCCCCGGGGTGCCCTCCACCTTCGGCATCCGGGACACTTCTTCGCCCAGGCGCTTCTTCAGCGCGTTCGGATTACCCCCCGCCTTGGCGACGAGCCCTCCCACCCCCTCGTCGTCGAGCAGCGCGAGCAGCAGGTGCTGCGGCTCGATGTACGGGTGGTCCCGGCCTACAGCCGTGCTCTGCGCCTCGGCGAAGGCCTCCTGGAGCTTGGTGGTGAACTTGTCAAACCGCATCTCGTTGATCCGTTTGCCTTTGGCAGAATACCCGTGTTCTATAAATGGGGGCTACCACGCAGCAATCAAGCGGCTTCGGCATGGGCGTACTGGCGGTCGGCCTCATGGCCGCCTGGATCGCGCTCGGGCTGGTGGGCCATGAGCCTTGGAAACCGGACGAGGCCTATACGTTCGGCCTGGTCTGGCACATCCTCGAGAAGGGCGAATGGCTGGTGCCGACCCTCGGCGGCGAGCCCTTCGTCGAGAAGCCGCCGCTCTTCTTCTGGACCGCGGCGCTCTTTGCCAAGGCGTTCAACTGGGCGCTGCCGCCGCACGACGCGGCCCGGCTCGCCTCGGGCTTCTACGTCGCGCTCACGCTGTGGTTCACCTGGCTCGCGAGCGGCAAGCGGATCGCCGCGGCGGTGCTGCTGGCCGGATCGTTCGGCTACCTGCAGCACGCGCACCAGCTCATCACCGACAACGCGCTGCTGGCCGGCATCGCGATCGGGGTCTGCGGGCTCACGCGCGGCAACGGCCTGCTGCTCGGCACCGGCGCCGGCATCGCCTTCCTGTCCAAGGGCCTGCTCGGGCCGGGCCTGCTGGCGATCTCCGCGCTCGCGCTCTTCGCCTTCCCGACGTGGCGGACGCGACGCTACGTCGTTTCGCTCGGGTGGGCAGCACTCGCTTTCGCGCCGTGGGCGTTGATCTGGCCGGCACTTCTCTACTTCCGCTCGAAGGCGCTGTTCGACGAATGGTTCTGGGTCAACAACTTCGGCCGATTCAGCGGCAGCGCGGGTCTGGGCGGCGTGCTCGACCATCTGCACTACCTCAAGGCGCTGCCGTGGTTCGCGCTGCCCAGCCTGCCGCTCGCCGCCTGGACGCTCTGGCATGCCTCGCGCAACCGCGCCGAGCTGCGCAGCCCGGAGCTGCAGCTGCCCCTTGCCGTGTTCCTGGTCATGCTCGCCGTCCTGAGCGCCGCGTCGTCGGCGCGCACGATCTACGGGCTGCCGATGCTCGTGCCGCTCGCCCTGCTCGGCGCGCTCGCGCTCGACTCGCTGCCCGAGCGCCCGCGCGCAGTCTTCGAACAGGCCGGCTTCTGGCTCGGCGCCGTCGCCGTCGTCGTGATCTGGGGCGCGTGGCTTTCGCTGCTCGTCGGCTGGCCGGCCGCGCTCGCCGGACGGCTCGCGGCGCAGAGCCCCGCCTATGTTCCGCACGTCGCGGCGGTGCCCTTCCTTTTCGCGGTGGCGGCGACCTTCGGCTGGCTGTTCGTAGTGCTGGTCGCTTCGCGCGATGCGCTACGCATGCCGACGGTCTGGACCGCCGGCGTGACCGTAGCCTGGGGCCTCGCCATGACGCTATGGCTGCCGTTCCTCGACGACGCCAAGAGCTACCGCTCGGTCGCCACGGCGATCCAGGCAAACGTTCCCGCGGAAACCTGCATCTCCGGCCGCAATCTCTCCGAGCCGCAGCGCGCGGTCTTTCACTACTACAACGGCGTGGTCGCCGGCCGCGACTGCCCACTGCTGCTGGTGGAAAGCTCGACGCCCGAAGCGCCAGCACCCGGCCGGCAATGGTCGCTCGTCTGGCGCGGCACCCGTCCGGGCGACAACAAGGAGTTCTTCTGGCTCTTTTCGACTAGGTGAACGCGCGCAGCGTCGCGAAGCCGAGCGCGGCCGCGACGAGCGAGCCGAACAAGTGCGCCGCCGAGTGCGCAACGGCCCATCCATAGCGACCGGCCTGCAGCAATTCCAGCGATTCCGCCGAGAAACTGGAGAAGGTGGTGAGCGCGCCGAGGAAGCCGGTGATGACGAACAGCCGCACGTTGGGATGGATCTGCGGCGTTGCCGAGAGCCAGGCCACCACGAAGCCGACCACGAATCCTCCGCCGACGTTCGCGATCAGCGTGCCCAGCGGCAGATTCGGCACCGCGGCATTGAACTTCGTCACGAGAAGCCAGCGCAGCCAGGCGCCGAGCACCGCGCCGACCGCGACCACCGCAAACGCCGAAGCCGGCGGCATCAGCCGGCCTTCCGCGCCGGCGGTTCCCAGCGGCCGGCCGCTTCGTCGTCCGACGCGCGCGCTTCGACCCAGGCCGCCCCTTCCGGGCGATGTTCCTTTTTCCAGAACGGCGCCTGTGTCTTCAGGTAATCCATGATGAATTCGCACGCGGCGAAGGCGTCGCCGCGGTGCCGGCTCGCGACAGCGACGAGCACGATCTGGTCGTGGGGCGCGAGCTCGCCGTAGCGGTGGATCACCGTGCAGTCCATGACCTGCCAGCGTTTCTGGGCCTCTTCGGCAATTTTCCGGATTGAATTCTCCGTCATGCCGGCGTAGTGCTCGAGCGTCATGCCCACGTCGCGCACCACGCCGACGAAGCTGGCGACGGCCCCGACGCCGTCGCGTTTCGAAAGCGCTTTCGTCTCCAGGGAAAGATCAAAATCCTCGCGCTGCACGCAGATCTTCACTCAGCCCCCGGTCACCGGCGGGAAAAACGCGATTTCATCCCCCGCGCGGATCGCCGCGGCGGGCTTGGCCATGTCCTGGTTCACCGCCGCGCGCACGTTCTTCTTCTCCGCCAGCGCGCCTTCCCAGGCGCCGCCGCGGTGCGCGAGGTGGCTGCGCAACGCCGCCACCGTCGCGACGCCCGCGGGCAGCTCGATCTCCTCGGCGGCGGTGCCGAGTTGCTCGCGCAGCGAAGCGAAGAAAAGCACTTTGACCTTCACCAATAGACTTTCACCAATAAAGCTCCGAGTACGGCAGGAATACCACGCCCTCGCCCCTGCGGATCGCCTTGCCGGCGGGATTGTCGACCAGGCCATCCGCCCACGCGGTCGACGTGAGCACCGCCGAATCCTGCGTCGGGTAGAGATCGAGGCCGCCCTGCGCGTTCCATTTTACGCGCAGGAATTCGCGCCGCGCATCGGGCTTCGGCCAGTCGAAGTCGGCACGCGCCTGGATCGACCTCGGCGCCACGTCGGTCATGCCCTGCGCCTTGAGGATGAACGGCCGGACGAAGATCAGAAACGTGACGAAGCTCGACACCGGGTTGCCGGGCAGGCCGATGAAGAACGATTTCTTCACCTCTCCGAAGGCGAGCGGCCGGCCGGGCTTCATCGCGATCTTCCACATGAGGAGCGAGCCTTCCGCTTCCACCGCCGGCTTTACGTAGTCCGCGTCACCCACCGAGACGCCGCCCGAGGTCACGATCAGGTCGCACTCCGCCGCGGCGCGGCGCAGCGCGCCGCGCGTCGCGTCGAGGGTATCGGGCACGATGCCGTAGTCGCGAAGCTCGCAGCCGAAGACTTCCGCGAGTCCGCGCAGCGTGAAACGGTTGGAGTTGTAGATGCGCCCGGGCGCGAGCGGCTCGCCGGGCATCGCCAGCTCGTCGCCGGTGAAGAACAGGCCGAGCTTGAGCTTGCGGAAGACCGGTAACGTCTTCAGGCCGACCGACGCCGCGAGGCCGGTGTCTTGCGGCAGGAGGCGCTTGCCGGCGGGCAGGATCGCGCCGCCCTTCTGCACGTCGCTGCCGACGAAGCGGATCCACTCGTGCTTTTCCGGCACTTTCTTGAACGTGACGGAATCGCCGTCGAGCGCGGCGAATTCCTGCATGACGATCGCGTCCGCGCCCCGAGGAATCGGCGCGCCGGTGAAAATCCGCGCCACGGTTCCCGGCTCCAGGGGCTCTCCGACCGCCCCCGCCATGATCTTCTGCGCCACCTTGAATTTCTTCCCAGGAGCAACTTCATCCCTGCGAACGGCATAGCCATCCATGGCGCTGTTGTCCATCGACGGCACGTCCATCGTCGAGCGCTGCGGCCGCGCCAGCACGCGCCTGGTCGCCTCGAGGGTCGGCACCTCCTCCACCTCGGCGAGAGGCCTGGCGCTGGCCAGAAGCTTCGCCAGCGCGTCGTCGACCGAAAGAAGTCCCTGGTTCATTGCAACCCGAGGTGCTTGACGATGAAGCTTTCGATCGCCACGGCGTCGTTGAGGTTCAGCAGCGGCAGCTTCGTCTCGACCTTGGCGTCGCTCGCGACGGCGACGATGTGCGGGTCCTTCGGATGCAGCAGGGGCTCGCCGGTCTCGGCGCGCCACACCTCGAGCTTCGGGATCGGCGCGAACTTGAAACCCTCGACGATCAGCAGGTCGCACGGCGAGAGGTGCTTGACCTGCTCCTCGAACGACGGCTCCGGCACGCCGCGCAGCTCGAGCATCAGCACCCAGCGCCGCGAGGACGTCACCAGGATCTCGCTCGCGCCGGCGTGGCGATGGCGGTAGGAATCCTTCCCCGGCTGGTCGACGTCGAAGGTGTGGTGCGCGTGCTTGATGAGCGAAACGCGCAGCCCGCGCGCGACCAGGCGCGGGATGAGCTTCTCGATGAGGGTTGTCTTGCCGCTACCCGACCAGCCGGCGAAGCCGAAGATCTTCATACGCCGATCATTTTCGCGCCTGCCACGGCCAAGACTACCGCGAGCATTCTACGAATGAGCGGATTCGTGAATCGCCGGCTGCCGTACTCTGCACCCAGCCACCCGCCGACCAGGACGGTGGCGACCAGGATCCACATATAGCTCGGAAGCGACGTCGACCTCGCCATGAATGCGCCGGCCAGCCCGGCGATGGAGTTCACCAAGATGAACGGCGCTGCAACGGCCGAGGTCTGCTTGGTCCTGGCCCAGCCGAGGATCAGTAGTAAAGGGCTCAGGAAGATGCCGCCGCCCACTCCGGTCAGCCCCGAGAGCAGCCCCAGGCCACCGCCGATGAGCATGGCGAGGGCAAACGGAGGCTGGCGAACCTCGCGCATCTCCTCGCCGGCACGCGCGCTCAGCCATAGCTGCCACGCGGCGTATATCAGTACCGCTCCGACGATTGCCTTGTACCAATGTCCCGGCAGCGCAATTGCGCCGCCCGCGTACGCGGCAGGAATCGACGTGACCGCGAACGGCCAAAGGAGACGCCATCGGAAATGGCCGGCACGGTAAAACTTGAAGGTGGCCACCGCCGAGACGACCACGTTCAGCACCAAAGCGATCGGTCTCATCTCCTGCGGCGCGATACCGGCCAGGGCCATGACGGCCAAGTACGCTGAGGCCCCGCCGTGGCCGACCGAGGCATAGACGAACGCCGCGACCAGCATGCCGGCGGCGAGCGCGGCGATCAGGAGATCGTTCGCTTCCAAGGCCTACGCTATATACCATGGAATATAGCGATTAGCGGAGACGGTTCTCGAGCTGCTTCAGGTCCGATGCGATAGCGCTGGACGCTCTGCTTTCCATGGCACGGAAAAGGCGCACCAGCCCCTTGCCGAAGGCGGTCACCTCGGCGCCGCCGCCGCGCTTCCCACCGATGGCGGTAATGACGACCGGCTCGCGGCAGACCTTGTTCAAGGCTTCCACCAGCTGCCAGGCGCGCCGATACGACATCCCCATTGCCCGCGCCGCGGCCGAGATCGACCCCGTCTCCGCGATACGCTCTACCAGCTCGGCTTTTCCGGGTCCGATGGCAGGCTTTCGACCCCTCATCACGCGCAGCGTCAATCCGCGATATCGATTCATGCAGTTAGGTTACCGGAACCTATTCAGGTACCCGCCGCACCTCGATTCGCTCCAGCCATTTGACGTGGCGCGTTCCAGGCCGCTCGTCGGCGAGGGAGACGAGCGTGATCCGGCCCTCTCCGTCGCGCAGCGGCGTACCGTCGCGCTCGTAGGCGACGAGCACGCCGCGACCTATGGGGGTGTTGAACAGCTCGCCCCACGAAAACACGGCCTTGAAGCCGTCGCTGGCCGTGGCGATCACGTAGGTGCGGCGCAGCGCATGGCGGGCGTCCTGGCGAATGCCGGCCTCCTGCAGCACGTCGACCAGCCGCACGCCGCCGTAGCCGCGCTCCTGCACGAAGGTGCGGCGCGAAGCGAGGCTTCGCAACGCGTCGACATCGAGGCTCAACTCGCGCTGCACTTCACCGACTACGCGAACTTGAGTCGAGACTGCGGAACCACGCTCCTGCGCCAGCGCGAGGGAGGCGGTCAGCGCTGCTGCGGCGAGCCAGAGCTTCATTCGGCGTTAGGAAAGAAGAGCTGCTCGCCGCCAATCTTGTAGCTCGCGATGGCGTTCTGCCCCTCGGGCGACACGATCCAGTCGATGAACGCCTGCCCGAGCTCGCGCTTCACGCTCGGATGTTTCTGCGGATTCACCAGCATGATTCCGTACTGGTTGAACAGCTGCTTGTCGCCTTCGACCAGGACGGCAAGATCGCCGCGGTTCTTGAACGAGAGCCAGGTGCCGCGGTCGGCGAGGATGTAGGCGTTCATCCCTGCCGCAGTATTCAGAGCCGGCCCCATGCCCTGGCCGGTGTCTCGGTACCAGGCGCCCTTGTCCTTCGCAATGTCGATCCCGGCGGTCTTCCAGATTTCCAGCTCGGCGAAATGCGTACCGCTCCGGTCTCCGCGCGAGACGAACGGCATCTGCGCCCCGCGGATCTTGCGGAATGCTTCCCGCACGTCCTTCTCGCCGCGGACTCGCGCTGGATCGGCCTTGGGTCCGATCAGGACGAAGTCGTTGTACATGACATCCTGCCGCTTCACGCCGAACCCCTCTGCAAGAAACTTCTCTTCCAGCGGCCGGGCGTGAACGAACACGACGTCTGCGTCGCCGCGCCGCCCCATGTCGAGCGCCTGCCCGGTGCCGAGAGCG
>LSTF01000052.1 GCA_001644455.1 Betaproteobacteria bacterium SCGC AG-212-J23 | reverse complement strand
GGGTCGTTAGCTCAGCTGGTAGAGCAGCGGACTTTTAATCCGTTGGTCGGCGGTTCGAATCCGCCACGGCCTACCACACTTCCAGAAGATTCTTAATCAGACTTCTGCGGTTTGGTCCCCACAGTAGTCCCCGCTACTAGTCGCCCGGTTTCCTGCTTACTGCTCCTTCGCCGCCAGCGTTACCGGGGTGGCCGGCTCCGCTTGAGCGGTCTTCGTGCCCTTGCCGCCGTTGGTCGCGAGGAAGCCAAACGCGCTGACCAGAATCACGATCACGGTTGCAAGGACAACTTCGCCTTTGTTGCGCTTCATCTTCACTCCTTCTTAAGAAGCCTCTGGATCGAGGCGGGGGGCAGCATTGCCGACCTCGGCCCAGCTCCGCAAGGTGAATATTTCCCGCCAGGATTGGGCGATCAGAACTAAATCCCGCGCAGGACCGTCCAGCTTTCCCGTCCCGTTTTCCCCCTACAAGCTCAAGGTTGCGTGTCATAGATTGGCGATGACTGGCGAATGCGCCAGCCAACTAAATAACAGGTGCGTTATGAACGAGGAAACGAAACTAATCGGGCTGCCGACGCTGAAAGCGAAGCTCGATATCAAAGGCAACTCGACCGTTTACGAGTGGATTCGGGAGCGCGGCTTTCCGAAGCAAGTCAGCAACGGCGGCGGACGGTTCGCGCGCTGGGTAGAGGCCGAAGTGGATGCGTGGATTCTGAATCGCATCCGCGAGCGCGATCAGCTCGCAAAAGCAGCGTAGAGGCAAAACATGGAAAGCGGAATTGAAAGCGCCCCGGTGGGAGCCGAGGCGCTAGGCAGTACACGGACAAGCGGAAACGGTTGCGATCTTAACGCCGATTCCCGCAAGTCTCAATCTTCCAAGATCCGGCCCGGAAGCAAGAGGGCCGCAGTGCTGCGCGTGTTCCTGGAGCGCGGAGAGCGCGGCTTAAATTGTTTTGAGGCGGTTCGGCTCGCCAGAGACTACGTTCTCCGGACGACGATCAGCGACTTTCGCAAGCTCGGAATTTTCTTTCAGCGGAAGTTTGAAACTGTGCCGGGCTTCAACAACAGCAAGATTGAATGCGTTCGCTACTGGCTGAGTCCTCGCGATGCTCAAACCGCCCGCGATCTGCTGGGGGACGCATGAGCGCGCTTCCGAAGCTCTACGTTGTGCCGACTGGCCCCGAGGTCGTTTTTGAGATCGAGGGAGCAAAGCCACTAGTCCCCGACGCGATTTACTCGGCTGTCTGCTTCCGCTGTGACGTGAAGCCGGTATTCCAAACTCTCAAGGTATTTCTTCGCTTCAGGATCAGCGAAGGGCCGCACCAAGGGATTGAGCTGTTCCGGGCGTATCGCGTGAAGGGGACGATCACCAGCAAAGGCCCGCGCCCTCAGCTCCGGCGAAGTGGCGACCTGTTCAAGATGCTTTGCCGCGTCCTAAATCTTCCGAGGAATGCAAAGCCCCAGCACGTTAGCTACAGAGAGATAGCCGGGAAGCTCTGCAAGATCCAGAGCCGCACCGTGACGCGAGACAGCAAGCAGAAGCTCCTTGACGAGTCTTATTCCGTTGTCTCGGAGGTGCTAAGCATTGAAGCCGGCTAAACAACAAGGCGCAGCAGTTAGCAGTCAAGCAGTTACCCGTTACCTGCTGCTGTTACCTGTTACCTGCCGAAAACAGCTTCTACGCCCCGGGAGGAAGGTCTTGGTATCCCCCAGTTTCAGGCTTAGGAAAGCGCAGAAGCCTGGAAGCCCGTCTGCTTGTCTATCTGCGGCCCCGGTCCTGGAGATTGTTTTGAGCGATCTCCAGGCCGGGGTTCCGAAAAGACGGAGGCTGAATGAACTGCTTTGACTGCGGGCAGGAGTTCCGAGCCGTATTTAGTGGCGGCAGGCTTCAGAACCTAAATAGGTCTGACGATCAACCGCACTGGAAAACCTGCCTTGGCAAGCTGGCGAAGAAGCCAGTCGCGTTACACAAGCGTTACGAACGCGTTACTAGAAACCAGGATGTCGCCAGCGAGTCGCCGATGTCGCGAACTGGGAAGGCGATCACCGGAATCAACTATCGGCCCTCATGCGGGCAATGCTCTATCCCGCCGTGGGAAGTCTGCGCCTGTTCATTTACCAAAAATGATCTTACTTCGCACCGCGCGAATGTGGAGGCGGCGAACCGTCTTGCGATCTTGCAGCTGGAACTGGAGATCGCATGAAAAAGGTTTCTTCGGCAATAAGGTGGATTGAGGCGATCCTTCGATTCCTGGGTTTCAGCGGCTATGTCGAAAATCGCAAGCTGGAGAGGAAGCGCGCTCGCGGTGAAGTCTTCAGACGGGCAAAGTACTTCGCCGGAGCTGAGCCGACAGCAATAAGGCAAGCGCTTGAAAAGGAACTTGAGGCGGCGAAGAAGGAGGGTCGGCACATAGACCCACGTTTAGTCCGAGTGCTGGAAGAAATGCTCAGAGAAGCAGAACAAAAATAACGGGCCGCACACGCGGCGACAAAAAATAAGAGGAGAAAACTCCCGTGGCAAACGTACAGAATTCCTTGCGCAGTTGGAGCCCCAATGAAGGTGCAAACCAGCCGACCGACGCAACGACAATCGGCTCAACTCTTGACGATGACCTGAGGATGATTCAGGCCGTCGTTCGTCAAGGTCTTGCATCCAAGGGCACGGCGATAGCGACCGCCGCCACGATGGATCTCAGCACTTCTGACGGCTATTTCTATTCAGTGACCGGCAGTACCACTGTCACTGGATTGGGCACGGAAGCTGCGGGTATTTCCTACTGGCTGGTTTTCGCTTCCACGCCGGTAATCAAATACAACGCATCGAGCCTGATTCTCCCCGGTGCCGCTGATATCACCTGCGTTGCTGGCGATGTCATGCGCTTTACGTCGGAAGGTTCCGGGAACTGGCGTTGTACCTCCCGGCTCCCGGCGACTCAAACCGGTACGGGAGGAGCTGTTTTTGCGGTCAGCCCGACATTCACCGGAGTGCCGCTAGCTCCTACCGCTGCTTCCGGTACAAGCACGACTCAGATCGCGACGACTGCTTTCATTGCCGCCATTTCTTCTCCTACGGTTCAGAAGTACACGACAACCGGGTCTAACGCTTGGGCAAAACCGGCGAACTTAAAACACATCATCGTCGAGTGTCTTGGAGCTGGTGGTGGCGGCGGCGGGACTGTTATTGGCGGAGGACTCCTTTCAGCCGGTGGCGGCGGCGCTGGTGGTGGCTTTGTGCGAAAACTCATCACCGCCGCGAGCCTAGCCGCTTCCGTTACTGCCACCGTTGGCGCAGCGGGTACTAGTGGAAACCCTGGCGGTCTTTCTGCCTTCCAAGGCCACTGTACAGCGGGTGGTGGCTCTGCTGGGCTTGCTGGTGGTGCTGACACCTTCGGCGGATCGCAGAACGGTGGCTCAGGTGTGAACGGTGACATTAACGCAACCGGAAGCCCTGGGTTTCCTGGTAGTGCCCTCTTTAGCGGTACTGGAGGCAGCAGCTTGTGGGGTGGTGGGGGTGTTGCCGTTGCGCCCTCCTCGAACGGCAATACAGGCACAGGCAAGGGAGCTGGCGGTAGTGGAGGCGCGACTAGCGGGGCCGACAAGGGCGGCGGTGCCGGATCTGATGGAATGGTTGTTGTCTGGGAGTTCTATACGTGATCGACGAGCGGACGACCTTCTTCGGGAAGTGCAAGGGCATCACGAAGGCCGGGCTTCCCTGCCGCCGTTCCATCATCTTCTCCAACGAGCTTTGCAAGGCGCATGGCGGGAAGAATTCTGCCGAGCTGGTCAAGGCAAGCATGGACCGCGAGAGAGAAAGGCTTGCTCGGCAAATCGCCCGGTGGGACAGGAAGAACAAACGGCTGCTTAGAAAGATAGAGCTATGCGTTTCGGCCGCAAAAGGCTAACGACGGTCTGCGGAGCGATGAACAGGAGGGGCGAGCCTTGTCGCTGCAAGCTCCTCTTTAGGTCTGGGCGCTGCAAATACCACGGAGGCAAATCGACCGGACCCAAGACGCCGGAAGGCAAGGCGCGATCCTTTGTCGCTAGAGATGCGGGCTTTCGTCGATGGGTCGAAGCTAGGCGGGCGTTGCGTCACGCAGTCGTCAAGGCGCAATCGTGACAGAGGAGAGGGCCGGCTCGCTACACCCCGCCCGGATGCGCTTTCCTCCCTTCCGGCCCGTGGCCGATTTACCAGACTTCTAGCCGGTAAATAACAATCCTTTCCTGCCGAGCCATTATTTGATGGGGACCGATGCGGGGACTAAATAAGTCGCCGGAGCTGGATCTTCATAGGCGAGCGCGAAGGGATTTGCAGTCTCTTGAACAGCCGATGCTCGAATGCCTCTAGGGCTTGCCAGGATGCGCCAGGAGCGACGCGCAGGGAAGTCCATGACGCGCACGCGCTCGCGAGTCGCAATGCCCGCATAGCGCTTCAGAAGCGCCTTTAGCTCGCCGAGTAAATAGCAGCAAGGAATCCGGCTCGCATCCCCTTGCTCGGTAAATGTTCGCTCGCGGATCGGCAAACGGTAACGGCTAGTAACGCTGGAGTAACGCACGAGCGTTACGGGCATTTCCATGAAGCTAAAGCGTTGAGCGGCAATCGCTTGGGCGATTTGTCCCAGCTCCGATTCGATCCTCATTTCCTAGCGCCAATTTACCGGCAGACGCGCTGCCACTCGTATTGCCTTGTGTTCGGATTAAATACCTGGACCATCCTGCAATTGGTCGTTCCTAGGGGCGGAAGCTGAGGAGCTTGAAGAGGGGCAATTGAGGGCGGCCTAAGCGGGCAGATTTGCGGCGCGCAAATGGGTGGAAGGTCTATGGACGATTGGCACAACGGCCGAACCTCGCCGTCCACGCACCGGCAGACGCAGGCGGCTGACGCATCGCTAATCGTCGCGACCATGACTAGCAGAAGTAAATATCTCATCATCGCCTCTCTTTCGGCGGGACATTAGTCCCCTTAGGCTAGTCGAAAAGGATCTGAATGCGACGGAGATTGAGTGGAATCTCTTTTGCCACGTTTGCTACCCAGACGCGAAACCGTGGTTCCGGCGCGGGGTTATTCCCGCTCCCGTCAACATAGGCGATGGATGCCTTTGACGTATCAAAGCTAACTACGATTTTTAGCCACGTCAGTTGGTCCGCCGCGAACGTCGCGTAGATCGATGTCTCGGTCTCCTTCTCCACGCGCCACTCGTGATCTGCCAAACTCAGCTTGATTGCCCTGCTCACCTGCTTTTGAGAAGTCGCGGGGCTAAAAAAGCGAACGTCTAGAGTTTCGTCCCATTTAGCTGGGCCTTGCGCGAGCACTAACCCTGGCGAAGCGGCGCCAATGAGTATGGAGATGGCGGCGACTCTCAGCATTTCTCCCCCTTTGTTCGACCCACAAACCTACTCAGCCACTCGCTTGAACCCGGCTTCACCCCGCAAATAGCGGTCTCATTGTGGCTTCACTGGCGGCAGCCGGTCCTGAATGGTCTGCGTCCAGCCCTTCCCTTGCATACACGTGGCGAAGATTTCTTGCTCTCTCCGCTGACTGCCTTTCTTCGCCATCTCCAGCGACCGATCCTCGCACTCGCGGTTGTCTTTCTCGAAACGCTCGGGCGTGTACTCAGGATGGGTCCATCTCGTCGAGCAGCCGAATAGCAGCCCAGCAGTAAGCAGGCAAAGCAGATACTTCATTGATGGCCCTCCCCTGGGAACCTTTATTCTGTCACTGCTCATGCTGTCGCTGCCAGTCGCTCGTGTGGGCCCCGGTGACGTTGCGAACTTCTAACGTTCCTTCGATCTTCACCGCATCCCGATACTTGGCCGCAGATTCTTCCGTCATGCGCCAGGAGCTACGGCGGCGCTTGCCGAAATCGTCAGTAAATTCCCAGAACCACAGATGGATCTCCTTCACGCTATCCGCCATGGCGGGTATTTCTTAGTCAGCACTGGTTCACAGATTTTCCATACTTTGAAAGTCGTCCAGACAAAGCCGGCGATTCCCACGGCGACTAACAGCGCTCGCGGCCACCAAGCCGGCGTCGGCCAGTCAGTAATCGCGACGGCCGCAACGATCCACATGACGAGGTGAAGAAAGGAAATGAACAACGGTGCCAGGAATAGCGTCCATGTATTCGCGGCCTTCTCGAAGAGCCAATGCTTCTTGTGCCAGACCCCTTTGACCTCGGTATCTGCGATTCCGAAACCTCGTGCTCCGACTCCATCAATCCCATCCGCGACAAGTCGGATTTGATTGACGTACTCCAAGTGGTAGTGCCACATCCGAGTGCCGAGCAGGCACCACTGAAAGCCGAATAGTGCCCCGATAAGCGATAGCGTAAGCATCACTGGCCCTCGTGCGGCCAGCTCCTCCTTTGCGGTCAAGACAGTTGCCCATGCCAAGACCAAAACCGATTGAGCAGTCAGGAAGCTAAGCAAGCCTGTCCACGCTCGATCAGCAGCATGGAATGCAAACGTAATGAGATGCCCAAACATCTCCGGCACCCGCTCTTTTTCTTCCATGCCTTCTCCCTTCACGCCAACCCCAGCTCTTTCAAGATCAAGTGTTGCAGCTTGTGGGAAATGCGGTGGTGCCGCGCTTCGTGCTGGCGACGGGTGAAGTCGTGGCGAGCGTCTATCACGCTTCCCGCCTTGCTCCTGGCTACCTTTCCGGACGCCGAGATCGGCTGAACCATGTTCACCGCGAGCACCAATCCCTCGTTGTAGAACTGCTGATCCATCCTGCCTGACGACATTACCCGCGCGTTCAGGCCATCAATCCGAAAGCAGCGCGAAGGACGGCGGTTCCGCGTCTCGTAGAAGGCCATAGCGAAGCTCACAGTCTGCCTTGCGTATTTGCGTAGTCCCGGCTCCCGGCCGTGCCAGAAAGCATTGAACGCACGTTGGGATATGGGTGCGACGACCTCATCGCCCCTAACGATGAACACCCTGTAGCCCAGCCCCATCCTCGGGGAAATTCTAGCCCTTGGGTAATATTCACCTACAGGGGGATACAGAAAAAGGTTGACCGACCTATAAAGGGGGGGATACAGTATAGCCATTCCGGTACGCCAATACCGGGGTAAAAACAGACAGGAGATCGAAGAATGGATCGCAACAGCAAAGCCGAAAGACTCGAAGCCGCCCGGAAGTACGCGAAGAACGAACCCCGCCTTGAGTGCGGAGTGGTGATCGAAGAAGGCGACCCCTGCAACACCGCGAACCTTCTCGTCAACCTCGACGAGATCGCCGCCCTTGTCGCCGCGATCAAGGCCGAGCGGGAGGGCCGCTAGATGGTCCGCGACGAGATCGCCGCGATCAAGCGGCACTCCAAGAAAATCTCCCGGATCAGGGAAGAACTGCAAGACCTCGACTACGCGAGCTATCGCGCTACCCGGAACCTCGGTTGCGGCGCGAACAGTCCAAGCCTCAACTTCGCCTATGGCGAACGCGCTCCGATTCTGGAAGCGCGGTATCAGGCCGAGAAAGCGGGGGAGTAAATGGACCGCTTCGACGAAGCACTGGCAGCGGAGAACGACAGACAGCACGCCGAGTATCAACGCTTCCTGCATGAGCGGCAGGAGTGGGAGCGAGATCAAGCAGCGATCAGGGAATACGAAAGCTGGTTCCTGCAGAAGTCGATCAGCGAAGCAGAAGCAGAGAGGATTTCAGTACAGGAGTAAACGGTCAAAGCCGAAACCAAACGACAGGAGAGACAGAAATGACGACGATGACGAAAGAGAAAGCAAAGAGCGCGAAGCTGCGGATCGCCAGCAGCCGCGAGCTGGTGGACGTGGCGAAGAAGGCGCTGGAGAAGTCCAACGCGAAGGCCGAGAAGGGCGCGGTGGCAATCCTGGAGGACACGCACTCCGCGATGTTCGCGCTGGAGGAGCTTGCGAAGAACGCGCAGACGCTCGGCTTCGAGAGCTATTTCGTGGAAGTGTCCTGCCGCCATCTGTGCAACGCGGTCTGCGACAACTTCGACGCTGCGCGATCCGCGCTCCCGAAGTCGCACGCGGCGCGGGACTTCCTCAAGAAAGCGACCGCCGCCGTTCACGACCTCTGCTACATCACGGAGCATTTCTCCCGCGACTCCGACGCGGACGAAGTGACGCGGGCCGCAGCGGGACGCGCAATGCTCGGATTCACTAGCGATGCGGGCCGCTGGATGGAACGGGCGGAACTCGCGCTAAATAGCGATTCCTTCTTTTCCGGATGGCTGGATTTTTCCCACATTCAGGGAATGGAGGGCTACACGCCGAGGGAGAAGTGAAGGAAAAACGGGGAGCGGATGCCCGCCAAGGCAGAGCCGTTCCCCTAACCTTGACCCTCGATCAGCCCCGCAGACAGGAGGCCGCTTTCGCGACGAACCTAGACGGAGCCGGGACAGGGGAAAAGGCTGGCGCGGAGTGTACCCGACAGAAAAAGAGCTTCACCAAACCAAGAAAGGAAAGCAGATGAAAGGGCAGCAGGAGTTACTGAGAAAGGCGCGCGCAAAGCTCGGCATCACTAACGCAGAGCTGGCGCGGAAACTTGGACTGACGATCAACGCGAAGACGGGAGAATCCGCTACGCTGCTCGCATGGCTCGCGCCGGAAACCGCCGCCAAACATCGGCCCATGCCGTTCGCGGCACTGGCGAAGCTGGAGAAGATCGGCAAGCGCAAGTAACCGGGCCAATGGTCTACATCAGCGAAAGCGCAGCGAGGCGCATTTTTGCGGAAGCGGATATTCCCGTCACGCAGGAATCATTACCGGAGCTTGCGGCGAGGCTCGATGCCTTCGCTGAGTGGGTCTGCAAAGCGCAATACGAACGGCAGGACGCTTCGAGAAAGCGCAGTCGCCAGGAATTTGCGCGCGCGAAAGAGTCCGGGAGGCCGCTGAAGGATACGAGGCCGCACAAGAATATCGGGCCAGTGATCCGGGAAGCAATCTCAAATTTCCTTGAAGGCTTCTCTACTTCCCTTCCGGAATTTACCGTCCTGCCCGGATATAACAATCTGCGCTTCCAACGGCTGATTGTTGGATTTCAGAAAGAACTGGCGAGGGTGATCCGGGAGCAGAAACCGTCCCATCCGGCGATGAAAGGGCTTGCCACTACGCTGGAGAACGTGAGCGAGGACGCGCTTAGCGACGGTCTGGAATTGTCCGGAGTGCGGCGCATGATGCTGCGGCCAGCACTAAAGTTGAGTCGGACAAACTTCCTTAGAAAGCCAGCAAAAAAGAAACCTAGCCGACCTTCCGGCCAAGGTGCGCGATCAGGACGCCGCTAGGATCGCTCGGCACCACTTCAATGAAATGCTCCAGCTCGTCGCAGACGCCCGCGATAGCTGCGGCCCGCTCTGATTGGTCTAGCTGCTCGATCATCGCCAGCACTTCACGCGCCAGGATTCCGGAATTGCGCTCCTGACCCTTGCGGGTCGCTGCAACAATGTCCGTTACTGCGCTGAGGGCGACTGTGCTTCCTAGATCGCGGAGTTTTTGCTTGTGCGTTGGCCTCATGCGGCCCGGAGCGGGATCACCTGTGCCGCCGTGGGATCAATGATGCGGTTCAGGTGATCGGCCCATTTCTCCAGAGCAATCCGTTTCTCTTTCAGGAAGTCGTAACGCTCGTAGTGCTTTCCTTGTACGCCTTGGGCGCGGCCATGCGAGAGGAGATGCGCTCTAACTTCTCGATCAATCCCTAGCTGCTGCAACATCGTTTCGGCGGTACGGCGCAAATCGCGGAGCTGGAAAGGCTGGATCTGTTTGTCACGCACGAGGATGGTTGATGTATCCCGAACGGCAACGGAGAGAGTTTCCAGCGCAAGAGGGCGCTTGCCATCCGAGGAAAACGGGATGGTGGGATTCGAGGCTTGCAACGGTGCGAGCTGGGCGAGGGCGAACTCGGTAAGCGGAAGGCGATGCTCGCGGACTGCGCCCCGGCCTTTGGAATCGCGCAGCGTCAGTACGTTGTCGGTGAAACTAAAGGCTTTCCAATCCGCCCGGAGTAGCTGGGTAGGGCGCTGGCACCCAAGAGCCAGGTTAAAGCGCAGCGTTGCTTTCTGGCTCGTCGGCAGTTTCTCCAACTCAAACCAATAGGCCCGCAGCTCATCGGCTGAGAGCGCGCGGTCCCCGGCGCGTTCGTATTCCAGAATGCGCGGAATCTGGACAACGGGGTTTGTCTTCAGCCCGAACAGCACGCCATCGGTTGCCACTGTCCGGGGATCATGGTCCATCTTCCCGCCCCATTGGAAAGCAGCCCGCAGGTATGAGCGGGTCACGTTCACTTGCCGCTTGATTCCTTCCTTGACCATGCGAGCAAGGATGCGCTGAATGTCTCCCGGCTCGATCTCGGAAGCCTTGGCGCTCGCGAGCTTGGGGAACGGATCGAATACTCTGCGCTTGAAGATCGCAGCGACTTCCGCCGCGCTGACCTTCTCGGCATCATGCAATGCCGCCGCATACTTTTCTAGGAGCTGGCGAAGCGTTCCCTTGCGGGCTTCGATCTCTTGGCGGCGCTCCTCCGCCTTGAGATGCCCCTTAACGTCCCCGGTCCGCTCCTGAAGATCGCGGTGCGTGCGGTATTGCTGGCGAAGATCGGCAAGCGTGCGGCCATCACCGTATCGGCCAAGAGAAAGCAGCGTGTCTCGATCCTTTACGCGGTAGCGGTAGAAAGCCTCTTTGGAGCCGCTAGGAAGTACGCGAATCACCAAGCGGCCTTCTCCCCTCGGCGCTGACTCCGAACGCTTGTAGGGCTTTGCGGCTGGTTTGAGAGCGCGGATGAATGCGTCGGTAAATGTGCGATGCTCGTTCAATGTTCTTAGTCCCCGGTCCAGTCCCCGCAACTATTCCGGCTGTGCGCGGACTCATGCGGCCAATGATGGACGCTATTTTCCTAGTTACGCAGGGGGAAAACAGGCCAGAAGAGCGCCGGGCGGACGCTCGCGGGTGCTCAAGAGCGAGTGGCAAGCGGACTTTTAATCCGTTGGTCGGCGGTTCGAATCCGCCACGGCCTACCAAAATTCAGAGGGTTAGCAACTAGCTAGCTCTCTTCATTCCGGAACGTAGAGAAAACGTAGGGTTGGAAGCCAACGTTTTCCTACGCGCCCGCTTCAATGCGGGCAGCCGCGACCGCTAAATGCTCTGTTCCAAACTTCGCATAGCGGTCGACCATGACGCGGGACTTCCACCCACCAAGGTCTTTCAGTTCATCGGTCGACGTTCCCGCCTGCCGATGCCACGACGCCCAAGTGTGCCTGAGGTCGTGAAACCGAAAGTCCTCGATACCTGCTTTCCCCAAGGCAGTGTGCCAAGCGCTGTTACTCAGTTCCCAGCGAATCGGCTCACCGTCGTAGGTGAAGCAGTGCTGCGGATGCCTGCCGCGCTGCTCTTCCAGCACGGCTACCGCGCCATCGTTCAGCGGGACGCCTCGCGGCGTTCCGTTCTTGGTCCGGTCCAGCCACGCCGTCCTTCGCTTCAGGTCGACGCGGCTCCATTCCAAGCCTGATATCTCCCGTGCTCGGCAGCCGGTGGCAAGCGCGAACCGCACCATCGCTGCCAAGTGGGAAGGGCAGCACGCGATCAAGCGCTTTGCCTCTTCCCTTGTCAGCCAGCGATCCCGCTCCACTTCGCCGCGAAGCAAGCGAATCTTCGGAAACGCCACGATCCACTGCCACTCATCGCGTGCCATGCGAAGAAGGCAGCGAATCAAGGCGAGGTATCGATTCACCGTCGCAGGCTTGTTGCCTTTCTTCTGCTCGCCCTGGACAACCGCCCAAATCCCGTCGCCAGTGATCTGGTCGAGCGTCAGTGCGCCGAAGTAAGCGTCAAGCTTGCAGCAGATGCGTCTTACGTCCTCGATACTCCGCAGATTCGCTTTTACCGAGAGATACCGTACAACGGCTTCCTTCCACGTACGCGGTGGCCTAACTCCGAGATGACCTTGCTCGTAAGCCTCGCGCTTCAGGTTGCCAATGAAGGCTTCGGCTTTCTTGCGGTCTTCGGTCTTAGTGCTTCCGCATACGCGTCTGCCGTTGGGCAGTACGACATCGACCCACCAGAAGCGGGAGTCCCGCCGCCGGTAGAGGCCGTTTTCACGGGCCATGAATGCTCCTTTCTGGCCCGCCCTCGGCGCTTATGTTCCTCAAGCCATGCGTCGAGGTCAATGCGGTCGTACACGAGCCGCCGCCCGAACTTGACGGCTGGCACTCCCAGCTCGCTAAGGAGCGTGACCCCGATACCGAGATAAGCCGCCGCCTGTTCCTTGGTGAGGCAGCGGATCGCCGGGGGCAATAAAGGCGCGGCTTCCATCTCATCGGCCACGGGAACCCAGCGGCGTGGGTTCCTCGCCCTCAGAAATCGCGTTAACGGGCCCTAGGACACGGTTAAACGAAAGGAATGCGAGGCCAGCGGGGGTGAGGGCGGGTTCGGGGGTGAGCGTCACCAGGCGCTTTTTAACCAAGGCTAGCCATGTGGCGGCCTTGAAGCTTCGCGCCGCGCTGCCTTCCAGGGATTTCAGCGCCGCGAGCTGATCGAGCGTGATGAAGAACGCGACCTTGTTAATCCCCGCGTTTGTTGCGCGCTGCTTGCGTAAGCGCACCTCGTCGATGTGAGGCAGCGCGGTTGCGTGATCAGCCATGGATCAACGGTGCGCCTGCAAGCCGCGAGAAGGCAACTAACCCTCCCATAGGACCCCTGCTATAGGACCCTTCCAGGGCGGGGAAATATTTTTTGTAACTGGCTGGCCATGGCGTGCTCTCCATGGCTTACCTACATACACGCCCATATCGGGGCTTGTCACCGAAGGTCCCCATGGGGACCTTCTCATGGGGACCCCCCGGTACCGGATGGAACAGGCAAAATTTTTCGCGCCGTGCAGGGCGCGAGCGGCTACTGGGAAGGGTACGCATGGCGGGTATTCAATGGCCGCGTAGTTGCGGGTTCACCCGTGCCCCCGCCACCAGCCCGCGCGTATAGTGCCGCTGTCCCTAAGGGGGGAGCTATGGCCGAGAAACCGCTTGAATCCTGGCGGACGCGCGCCGCTGTGTCCGAGGCGCTCGATGTGTTCACTTCTAGCTACATGCAAGACGTCTGGGCTAAAGCCCTAGACCGCCTGCGGCGACAGGACGAGCCTGAAGCTGCCGTCACTTCAGCCCGAACGTTGCTCGAATCGGTTTGCAAGCACATCCTGGCCGCCGCTAACAAGCCACCAAACAAAAACGCGTCACTTCCGGATCTCTACAAACAAACCGTCGAGGTCCTCTCGATAGCACCGACCGAACAGCTCGAACCGCTCTTCAAATCATTGATCGAAGCATGCGGCCAAGTGATTACCGACATCGGTCGCATGCGCAATGAGCTGGGTGATGCCCACGGTCGCGGCCCATTCGGGATGATGCCCGACTGGCGACATGCTGAACTCGCCGTCAATCTAAGCGGAGCAATGGCAATCTATCTAACAGCAGCATGGAAAGGCCGTCAGCCCACGGTTGCTGAAGCAGTGGCTCTGTACATCACCCGCCGAAATGAATCCGGAACACCCCTTCCAACGTCAGAACAAGCCGAACTAAACAGAGTCGCACGTGACCTCAGCGAACTCGTCGCCACGAGGTTACGCGCGGCCGATCTCGTCGCGTACTACCAAGAGCGCGGGACCAAAAACATGCAACCGCAGTCGATTTGGAAAAGCTTCCGCTCCCTTCGCAGAGCCCTTGGCGACAACTCCGCGGATGCGTTCGACCAGGCAACTGCGATTCTCCAAAGCACACCAAGCATGTCGTACGAATACAAGGCGCGCGCAAAGCGCGTGCCGCCCGAAACCGTGGCCGCTCTAATTCAATTTTTTCTCGAGCAGAGCAAGCATAAGCGCACCGTTACACACATGGCAGACGTCATCGAGTTCGCCGCCTGGTCTGGCCGCTCCAAAGGAGAAATCTGCGCGCTTCGCTGGGAGGATGTCGACTTCAAGAAGAAAACATGCCGAGTCCCCAAAAAGAGAGCGCCATTCCCTGTCCTAGAGCGAGCGTGGGAAATCGTCGAAGAGCGGCACTGCAAACCGATCGCCCCCGATGGGCGCATATTTCCTTACAACTGGGGAACGGTATCCGGGAGCCACACGAAAGCGGTAAATAAATTTGGCTAAACTCGGAGTGATAGAAGGTGGCTTCACACTGAACGATTACCGCTATGAAGCCGTATGCCGTCTCCTAGAGAAAGGGCACCTACCGGGTCTCGTCTCAAGAGCGACCGGCCAGCCACTCGACAAAATTGCGAGCATCGCCGACGCGATGCATACGGGCGATGCCTAGCAGCGCACTGCGCTTCTAGCGCAGTACTTTTTTCGATAGTTGCGTTCCCAAAAGAGTGGCGAGCCCGGCAACAGCGCTTCTAGCGCAAGGATCCAGGCCGGAGCAAAAATGTCCCCTTCCGACCCTAAGCGGACATCGGATCGTTCACCCGCGCGTAGAGCAGGCTCGTGTCCATCACTAATTGCGAAGGGTTGAGGATCACCGTTCGCGCAGCTGAGACTATTCGATGACGACTAGCGAAACGCGGAAGCGGTTGTTGAATCTCGGAGTGAGGCACTACGGAGTTGAGGGTCTGGCGCAGCGGCTCAAGGCTTCAGCGTCCGCCGTCCTGATCACGCTGCGTCCGCTACCAGCCGGTAGCCGACGCCAATTTCCGTCAGGAGATGCTTCGGCTGCACCGGATCGGCCTCGAGTTTGTCGCGCAGCTGCTTCATATAGATCCGCAGGTACTGATTGTGCTCGACATATGCTGGCCCCCAGACCTCCCGCAGCAGCTGCCGGTGGGTCACGACCATGTCGAGGTGCTGGGCCAGGCAGTTAAGCAGCCGGAACTCGAGCGCGGTGAGATGGATTGCGGTATCGCCGCGCTTCACGAGGTGCTTCTCGAGGTCGATCGAAACGTCGCCGAACTTGACGATCGCTTCGCCGGACGCCGAGCGAGCACGGTGGCGTAGTGCGACGCGTACTCTTGCGAGTAGCTCGCCGACACCGAACGGCTTGGTGACATAGTCGTCGGCACCGGCGTCGAGAGCATGTACTTTGGCTTGTTCGACCGCGCGCGCCGAGAGGACGATGATCGGCATCGGCGACCAGGCGCGTATGCGGCGGATCACCTCGACTCCGTCGATGTCGGGCAGGCCGAGATCCACGATGGCCAAGTCGGGCTTCTGCGTGCCGGCGTCGATGGCGCCGCGCTCGCCGGTCTCCGACTCGACCACCCGATAACCTTCCGCGCCTAGCGATGAGCGCAGGAATCGGCGGATGTCGGGCTCGTCCTCGACGACGAGGATGGTGCTCACGGCTGCTGCTCGGCCGGCATCGGCGGCGCTTCCTCGAGCGGTAGCGTGAAGCGGAATGCCGAGCCGCCCTCCGCCGGACGCTCGGCCCAGATCCGCCCGCCGTGCAGTAGGACGATGGCGCGACAGATAGCGAGGCCGAGGCCGACGCCGCCAATCGAGCTCTCGGGGTGTCCGCGGTGGAACTTTGCAAAAAGGCGCTCCAGGTCCCCCTCTGGTAGACCAGGTCCCCGGTCTTCAACCGAAATAACGAGCGCTTCGTCACGCCGGTCGACGTGCACACGAATCGGCGTACGGGCGGGCGTGTATTTGACCGCGTTCTCGAGAAGATTAGCGACAACCTGCTCGATTAGCGCCGCATCGACGTGCACCAGCGGCAGCTCCATCGGGATGTCTACAGCCACGGGACGCTCGCCGAAGCGTGGCTCCATACGTCTTAGTGCGGAGCCGATGATCTCGCTAATCGAATGCCAGTCGCGGTTGAGCGCGATCACGCCGGCCTCGAGGCGCGTCATCTCCAGCACGTTGCGGATGAGCTCGCTCATCTCCTTTGATTGCTGGTAGATGCTACGGGCCAGCGCTTCCCGCTCCTCCGGCGGAATGCCCTTTGCCCTGTCCATCAGGGTGGAGGAGGCACCGGAGATCACCGCCAGCGGCGTGCGCAGGTCATGCGAGATGGAGGCGAGCAGCGCATTCCTCAGCCCTTCGGTCTCGGCCTTCACTTGGGCAGCGCCCGCCTGCTCGGCGAGTGTCGCGCGTTCCACCGCGATGGCGATCTGCCCGGCGAAGGTCTCGACCAGATGGAACTGCTCGGGGAGTAGCACACGCCGGGGATTCGCCGGCAGCACGCCCAGCACGCCGAGCACCGACTGTGAGCCGCGGAGCGGCAGGTAGAGCGCCTCGGCAGAGGGCAGTGTGCCAGTGCCGAGCCCAGCGGGCTCGCCGTGATCCTGGACCCACTGCGCCACGGCGAGGTCGGCGCCGCGCAGCGAGGAAGGTATCGCGTCCCCGGTCGGATGACGCAGCTTGCCTGCGTGATCAGGCAGGAGAACCACTACCTGACTATCGAACACCTCACCCACATGGCGCACCGCCACTCGCGCCATCGCCTCCTGTCCCCGCGTCGCTGCGAGCTCGCGCGCCATGGCATAGAGCAACGCGGTGCGCCGCTCGCGATGCCCCGCGACATTGGCCTGCAGCCGCAC
This sequence comes from Betaproteobacteria bacterium SCGC AG-212-J23, assembly GCA_001644455.1. Taxonomy (GTDB): domain Bacteria; phylum Pseudomonadota; class Gammaproteobacteria; order Burkholderiales; family SG8-39; genus SCGC-AG-212-J23. The sequence goes on along the minus strand of LSTF01000052.1, from coordinate 3,916 downwards.
GCTCGCCGTGAGGTTGGAGATGATGAGCGCGACTGCGAGCATGATGGCGAAGGTGATTACGTACTGGACGTCGGTCACCGCGAAGGTCAGCTGCGGCGGGACGAAAAAGAAATCGAATGCGCCGACCGCCAGGATCGACGTGGCGATCGCAGGTCCGCGGCCGTAGCGCGCAGCGATCAGCGAGGATGCCAGCAGGTAGAGCATGGCGATGTTGGTTAGCTCGAACAGCGGGCTCATATGCAGGCCGACAACTGTGCAAAGCGCAGTCGCCGCCAGTCCCCAGGCGTAGCCCGGCCAACGCGCTTTCCCACTCGGTGGCGGCGCACCGAGGTACGCTCGAGTGCGAGCGAGGAAGGGACTGCGCAGCGCGGCTGCCTCGTCCGCGCCACCCACTACAAGTACATCGATGCCCTCCGTGCCGGCGAGGAGCTCGCCGTAGGTCGATGCGCGGAAGATCCGTCGCCAAAGAGGTCGCCGCGGCCGGCCAATGACGATGCGGGTCACGTTCCGCTCGCGCGCGTAGGCGGCGATCGCCTCGCCGGGCGAGCGGCCGGAGAGGGTGACTGTCTCGGCGCCGAGCGACTCGGCGAGCCGGAGCAGGGCGATGCGCTCGTTGCGCTTCTCGTCCGAGAGGCGAAGCAGGTCGGGGGTCTCGACGTAGACCGTGATCCACTCGGCTCGCAGCGCGGTCGCCATACGTTTCGCCGCGCGTACCAGGCGCTCGCCTTGTTCATCAGGACCGATGGCTACCAGGATGCGCTCGCCGGCGGCCCAGATGGCGCGGATGCCCTGGCCGGCGCGGTACTCCTCCATGGCTTGGTCGACGCGGTCCGCAGTGGTGCGTAACGCGAGCTCGCGCAATGCGATCAGATTGCCTTTGCGGAAGAAGTTATCGATTGCGTTGCGCGCCTGCTCGGGAACGTAGACTTTGCCGGCCTGTAAGCGCTCGATCAGCTTGTCCGGCGGGGTGTCGATCAGCACCACTTCGTCAGCGCGCTCGAACACTGCGTCAGGGACGGTCTCCTGCATGCGGACGCCAGTGATGCCGGCAACGATGTCGTTCAGGCTCTCGACGTGCTGCACGTTGACCGTGGTGAAGACGTCGATTCCCGCGTCGAGCAGCTCCTCGACGTCCTGCCAGCGCTTGGCGTGGCGCGGCTTGGGCTCGCCTTCGACCGGATTTGAGTGCGCCAGCTCGTCGACCACGAGGATCTGCGGGTTGCGCGCGAGCGCCGCGTCGAGGTCGAAGTCGCGCACCGTCCGGCCGCGATAAAGGATCTGCAGATACGGAATCGTCTCGAGGTCTTCGAGCAGCGCCTCGGTCTCCTTACGGCCGTGCGGCTCGACGTACCCGACGACTACCACCGCACCTTTGGCCTTGCGCTCTCGCGCCGCCTCGAGCATCGCGTAGGTCTTGCCAACGCCGGCGGTGGCGCCGAAGAAAATGGTCAGCTTGCCGCGAGTCGTCTTTGCTTCCTCGCGCTGCACCTGCGCGAGGAGCTTGTCCGGATCGGGCCTCACCGCCGCCATCGGGCTACTCTAATACAGACTGAAGTAGCGGTTTAGGAGCGCAAGGCCGAGGATTACGAGGCAGACCACGATCGACGTAAGCGAGATGTCGCCCATCATGCGTGGCTTCTCGTCGTCGTGCTTCTGCATCTAGTCGAGCGCAAGCAGCAGCAGCGCGGTAGCGAACAAGCCGGCGAGCAACGCCGGCGAACAACGCCTACTCGAGCGCGCTGCGCCGTGGATCACTTTGCCGCGTCGAGGGCAAGGTTGAGCTCGAGGACGTTTACGCGAGGCTCGCCTAGGACGCCGAGCTGACGGCCCTCAGTGTGCCGTGCCACCAGTGCTTTCAGTTTGTCCTCGGAAATATTCCTCGACTTTGCGATTCTCGGGATCTGGTACTCGGCTGCCGAGGGCGAGATGTGAGGGTCGAGGCCGGAGCCCGATGCCGTCACCAGGTCGGCCGGCACGGGCGTCTTGCCGCCAAGGTCCTTGATGCGGCCCTCGACCGCCTCCTTCAGCGCCGGGTTGGTCGGACCCTGGTTCGAGCCCGAGGACGACGTGCCGTTGTAAGGCTGCGGGGAGGTGGCCGATGGCCGGCTCCAGAAGTACTTCGGGTCGGTGAAGGGCTGGCCGATCAGGCGCGAGCCTACGATCTTGTCCTTTTCGACGATCAAGGACCCGTTGGCCTTGTCTTTGAACGCCACTTGGGCGATGCCAGTGACGATGAGCGGGTAGGCGACGCCGGTGACGACGGTCATCACGACCAGCATGCGGATGGATTGGAGAATCATGCGAGCCTCAGCAGGACGAGGAGAAGGTCGATCAGCTTGATGCCGATGAACGGCAGGATGATGCCGCCCACGCCGTAGATCCACAGGTTGCGCTCCAGCACGGCGGCAGCGCCCATCGGACGGTACCGGACGCCGCTCAGCGCGAGCGGAATCAGCCCCGGGATGACGAGCGCGTTGAAGATCACCGCCGAGAGGATCGCCGACTGCGGTGTGGCGAGCCCCATGACGTTGAGCGCGTTCAGCTGCGGGTACGTCGCGGCGAAGGCCGCCGGGATGATGGCGAAGTACTTGGCGACGTCGTTCGCGATCGAGAAGGTGGTGAGAGCGCCGCGCGTCATCAGCATCTGCTTGCCGGTCTCGACCACCTCGATCAGCTTGGTCGGGTTGGAGTCGAGGTCGACCATGTTGCCCGCCTCCTTCGCCGCCTGGGTGCCGGTGTTCATCGCCACCGCGACGTCGGCCTGCGCGAGCGCCGGCGCGTCGTTGGTGCCATCGCCGGTCATCGCCACCAGCTTGCCTTGCCCCTGCTGGTCGCGGATCAGCTTCAGCTTCGCTTCCGGCGTTGCCTCGGCGAGGAAGTCGTCGACCCCGGCCTCGGCGGCAATCGCCGCGGCGGTGAGGCGGTTGTCGCCGGTGATCATCACCGTCTTGATGCCCATGCGGCGCAGCTCGGCGAAGCGCTCCTTCATGCCGCCCTTGACGATGTCCTTCAGCTCGATCACGCCCAGCACGCGCTTGCCGTCGCAGACCACCAGTGGCGTCGCGCCGCGGCGGCCGACCGCATCGACCTGGGTCTCGACCTCCTTGGGGAACTGGCCGCCGAGCGCTTCGACCTGCTTGCGGATCGCGTCGGCGGCGCCTTTGCGCAGCGTCCGTCCTTCGAAATCGACGCCGCTCATCCGGGTATGCGCGGAGAAGGGCACGAAGGTTCCCTTGAGCGACGCGAGGTCGCGCTCGCGCAGGCCGAATTTCTGCTTGGCGAGCACCATGATCGAGCGGCCTTCCGGCGTCTGGTCGGCGATCGAGGCGAGCTGCGCCGCCTCGGCGAGATCCTTCTCCTGCACGCCGTGCGCGGTAATGAACGCCGTCGCCTGCCGGTCGCCGAGGGTGATGGTACCGGTCTTGTCGAGCAGCAGGACGTCGACGTCGCCCGCCGCCTCGATGGCGCGGCCCGACATCGCGATCACGTTCTTGGCGATCATGCGGCCCATGCCGGCGATGCCAATCGCGGAAAGCAGGCCGCCGATGGTGGTCGGGATCAGGCAGACGAGCAGCGCGACCAGCGTGGTGATGGTGACGACGCTGCCCTGCTTGGTGGTCTCGACCGCGTAGATCGAATAGGGCAGGAGCGTCACGCAGGCGAGGAGGAAGACGAGCGTCATCACCACCAGCAGTACGGTGAGGGCGATCTCATTGGGCGTCTTCTGGCGCTTCGCGCCCTCGACCAGCGCGATCATGCGGTCGAGGAACGACTCGCCCGGCTTGGCGGTGATGCGGACGATGAGCCAGTCCGAAATGACGACGGTGCCGCCGGTGACGGAAGCGAAGTCGCCGCCGGCCTCGCGGATCACTGGCGCCGACTCGCCGGTGATGGCCGCTTCGTTGACCGAGGCGAC
>LSTF01000051.1 GCA_001644455.1 Betaproteobacteria bacterium SCGC AG-212-J23 | reverse complement strand
CGTCACCGAAGCGGGCGTCTATCGCCGCGATCCCGAGGGTCTGGCATTTCTAGGGGAACCCCAATCGGGTGAAATCGGCGCGCTCTCTTCGCCGGTGTGCTACGCCGACGAAGTGAAGAGGGACTAACCCAGGAACAGCCGGTACGCCGGATTGCGCGTTTCGACCGCATGCGGATAACCGAGCTTGTCGAGGAAGGCGCGGAATTGCCGCATCTCGTCGCGCGGCACCTGGATGCCCACCAGCACGCGGCCATAGTCCGCGCCGTGGTTGCGGTAGTGAAAGAGGCTGATGTTCCAGTCGCTGCGCATGCTGTCGAGGAACTTCACCAGCGCGCCCGGACGCTCGGGGAACTCGAAGCGATAGAGCAATTCGTTCCTGGCGAACGGGGCACGGCCGCCCACCATGTGCCGCACGTGCCACTTCGCCATCTCGTTGTCGGAAAGGTCGATGGTCTTCAATCCCTTGCTTCTCAAATTCCTGACCATCCCGGAAGTTTCCGCGTGGCCCTCCACGGCAACGCCGACGAAGATGTGCGCTTCCTTCGAATCGGCGATGCGGTAGTCGAACTCGGTGATGTTCTTGCCGCCGAGCGTCGCGCAGAACCTGCGGAAGCTGCCCGGCCGCTCCGGGATGGTCACCGCCAGCACCGCCTCGCGCTGCTCGCCGAGCTCCGCCTCCTCGGCGATGAAGCGCAACCGGTCGAAGTTGGTGTTGGCGCCCGACGCGATCGCGATCAGGGTTCTGTTTTTGAAAGAATGTTTTTCGACCCAGGCCTTGGCGCCCGCGGTGGCGAGCGCGCCGGCGGGCTCGAGCACCACGCGCGTGTCCTCGAACACGTCCTTGATCGCGGCGCACATCGCGTCGGTGTCGACCAGGATCATCTCGTCGACGAGCTGCCGGCAGAGGCGGAAGGTTTCCTCGCCGACCTGCTTCACTGCCACGCCGTCAGCGAACAGGCCGACATGATCCAGCTTGATCCGCCGGTTTTTCTTCAAGGACTGCGCCATCGCGTCGGCGTCCACCGGCTCGACGCCGACGATGCGGATGCGCGGATTGATCTGCTTCACGTAGGCGGCGATGCCGGAAATGAGGCCGCCGCCGCCCACGGGGACGAAAATCGCGTCGATCGGCTTCGGGTGCTGGCGCAGGATCTCCATGCCGATCGTGCCCTGGCCGGCGATGACGTCGGGATCGTCGTAGGGGTGGACGAAGGTCATGCCCCGCGCCCGTTTCAACTGCAAGGCCTTCTGGTAGGCCTCCGAGTAGGAATCGCCATGCAGCACCACGCTCGCACCGCGCGACTTCACCGCCTCGATCTTGATACGCGGCGTGGTGACCGGCATGACGATCAGCGCGCGGCAGCGGAGCTTCTGCGCCGCCAGCGCCACGCCCTGCGCATGGTTTCCCGCGCTCGCGGCAATTACGCCCTTACGCAGCTTCTTGCGCGGTAGCAGCGCCATCTTGTTGTAGGCGCCGCGCAGCTTGAACGAGAACACCGGGTGCAGGTCCTCGCGCTTGAGCAGCAGCCGGTTGCCGATGCGCTTGGAGAGCGCGGGCGCGAGCTCGAGCGGCGACTCGCTCACCACGTCGTAGACGCGGGACTTGAGGATCCGCTCGAGATAATCGCTGCGCTTCATCGGGCCGCTATACTGCCATGATGACTCTCGCTTCGCTGAAAGCGCGCGTGCGGCAGGTGAAGATCGACCTGATCGCGCTTTCGCTCGCGGCGCGGGACCCGCGCACGCCGTGGTACGCAAAGCTGATCGTCGCCGGTTGCGTCGCCTACGCGCTCTCGCCGGTCGATGTCATTCCGGATTTCATTCCCGTCATCGGCCTGGTCGACGACCTGATCTTCATCCCGATCGCCCTCGCCCTCGCGGTGCGCTTCATCCCGGACGAGGTGCTCGCCGATTGCCGCGTCCGCGCGGGCGAGATCGCTGCGCGCGAGACGAGTCGCGCCGCGGGCCTGGTGATCGTCGGGCTGTGGATCGCGCTCGCCACGCTCGCCGCATGGCTGGTGCTGCGATGATGTTCCTGCGCCGCGAATGGCCCCTCGTCCTCAGCTACGGCACCGCCGCGGTCTTCTTCCTTTTCCACCAGGCGATGCTCGAGCGGATGCAAAGCCCGTTGTGGGCGGCGATCGCCTTCGCCTGGCTGTTCGCGGTGATCCTGCTCTCGGCGTTCGCGGTGGTACGCCATTCCGACCTCCTGGCGTCGCTGGTCGGCGAGCCGTTCGGCACGCTGATCCTGACCCTCGCCATCACCGCCATCGAGGTGATGATGATCGCCGCGGTGATGCTCACCGGGCCGCCGGTGTCGTTCCTCGCGCGCGACACCATGTTCGCGGTGATCATGATCGTGTTCAACGGCATGGCCGGCCTCGCGCTGCTGCTCGGCGGCCTGCGCTACCACGAGCAAAGCTACAACCTGCAGGGCGCGAACTCCTTTCTCGCCGTGATCCTGCCGCTGGCGGTGATCTGCCTGATCCTGCCGAACTACACCGTCTCCGGCGAAGGGCCGACGCTCTCGACCCTGCACGAGGTATTCGTGATCGTCATGTCTCTCGCCCTGTACGGCGTGTTCGTCGCCATGCAGACGCTGAGCCATCGCAAGTACTTCCTCGGCCCGAACGAGCGGGAGGAGACGCCTCATGCGGGGGAGATCCGAGCCGCGCCCTGGCACGGCGCGTTGCTCGTCGCCTACATCGTGCCGATCGTGCTGCTGTCCAAGCAGATCGCGCTGCCGATCGAGTTCGGCGTCAACCTGTTCAACGCGCCCGAGGCGATCGTCGGCTTCCTGGTCGCGGTGCTGGTGCTCTCGCCGGAGTCGCTCGCCTCGCTGCGCGCCGCGCTCGCCAACCAGCTGCAACGCTCGGTGAACCTGCTGCTCGGGTCGGTGCTCGCCAGCATCAGCCTGACCATCCCGGCGGTGCTGGTGATCGGCCTATTGACCGAGCGCACCGTGGTCCTCGGCCTCGCGCCGGTGGACATGATCATGCTCGTGCTGACGCTGGCGCTGAGCATGCTCACCTTCGCGAGCGGCCGCGCCAACGCGCTGCTCGGCGCGGTGCACCTGCTGCTTTTCCTCGCCTATCTGGTGCTGATCGTCGAGCGCTAGGCAGCCTGAAGTTTCGCCATGGCGACAGCGAGCCATTTCACGCCCGCGGCGCCAAAGTTCACCTGCACCCGCGCATCGTTACCGTGGCCCTCGGCGTCGATGATCACGCCCGAGCCGAACTTGGGATGCACCACGTTCTGGCCGACGCGCCAGCCGCCGACTTCACGCGCTTGAGATTTTTTTGGCAGGGAAGAAACCGTTTGTCTTGAGAAATCGGGGGTGAACGCCTTCTGCTTCGAGAAGCGCGGCGTCAGCCACTTCATGAGGTTCTGCGGAATTTCCTCGAGGAAGCGCGAGGGGATGTTGTAGCGCGTCTGGCCGTGCAGCATCCGGGTCTGCGCGTGCGAGAGATAGAGGCGGTTGCGCGCCCGGGTGATCGCGACGTACGCGAGGCGCCGCTCCTCCTCGAGGCCGTCGCGCTCGTTCGCGCTCTGCTCGTGCGGGAAGAGACCCTCCTCCAGCCCGGAGAGGAAGACGACGTCGAACTCCAGGCCCTTCGCCGAATGCACCGTCATGAGCTGCAGCGCGTCGGCGCCCTCGCCGGCCTGGTGTTCGCCCGCCTCGAGGGCGGCGTGGGTGAGGAACGCGGTGAGCGGATCGACTTCCTCGCCCGACTCGACCTCGCGCGAATCGTCGTTGAAGGTCGCCGCGGCATTGACCAGTTCGTCCAGGTTCTCGATCCGGTCGGCGCCCTCGCGCTCGGTCTTGTAGTGCTCCTTGAGGCCGCTCTTCTCCACCACGATGCCGACGATTTCGGCGAGCGGCAGCCCCCGGGTCTCGGTCTGCAGGTCCTCGATCAGCTTCTTGAAGACCGCCGACTTGCCCTCCGCCACCTTGAACAGGGAGGCCTGATTTTTCTTGGCCGTATCCTGCAGCTGCTCGATGGTGCGGGCACCGAGGCCGCGCGGCGGGAAGTTGGCGACGCGCAGGAACGAGTTGTCATCGTCGGGCTGGGCGACGAGCCGCAGGTAGGCGAGCGCGTGCTTGATCTCGGCGCGCTCGAAGAAGCGCAGCCCGCCATAGACGCGATACGAGATACCTTGCGAGAAAAGCGCGTGCTCCAGCACCCGCGACTGCGCGTTGGAACGGTACAGCACCGCCATGTTCGAGAGCGAAGTGCCATCGCGCGAGAGCGAGCGCACCTCCTCGACCAGCCAGCGCGCCTCGTCCATGTCCGACTCGCCCTCGAAGACGCGGACCAGCTCGCCCGCGCCGGTCGAGGTCCAAAGGTTCTTGCCGAGGCGGTTGCGGTTGTTGGCGATGAGCGCGTTGGCGGCGTCGAGGATGTTGCCGTGCGAGCGGTAGTTCTGCTCCAGGCGCACCACCCGCTTGATCGCGAACTCGCGCTCGAACTCGGCCATGTTGCCGACGTTGGCGCCGCGGAAGGTGTAGATCGACTGATCGTCGTCGCCCACGGCGAAGAAGCACGACTCCTTGGTGCGGAACAGCTTCAGCCAGCGGTACTGCAGGCGGTTGGTGTCCTGGAACTCGTCGATCAGGACGTGGCGGAAGCGCTGGCCGTAGTGCGCGCGGAGGATCTCGTTTCGCTTCAGCAGCTCGTAGCTTCTCAGGAGCATCTCGGGAAAGTCGACCACGCCTTCGCGCTGGCACTGCTCGTCGTAGGCGGCGTAGAGCTCGGCCAGGCGCTTCGTGTTTTCGTCGGCAATCGGCACGTCGCCGGCGCGCACGCCTTCTTCCTTGTTGCCGTTGATGAAGTACTGGATGTCGCGCGGTGAGAAGCGATCCTCGTCGACGTTCATGCTCCTGGCGAGGCGCTTCACCGCCGCGAGCTGGTCCTGCGAGTCGAGGATCTGGAAGGCCTGCGGCAGGCCGGCATCGCGGTGGTGCGCGCGCAGCATGCGGTTGCAGAGGCCGTGGAAGGTGCCGATCCACAGCCCGCGCGGGTTCGCCGGGAGCATGGACGTGACGCGGATCAGCATCTCGCGCGCCGCCTTGTTGGTGAAGGTGACGGCGAGGATGTTGGCCGGCGTGATGCGGCCGCTCTTCACCAGCCAGGCGATGCGCGTGGTGAGCACGCGCGTCTTGCCGCTGCCCGCGCCGGCGAGGATCAGCGCGTGCTCGTCGGGCAGGGTGACTGCGGCGAGCTGCTCGGGATTTAGGAGTTCGAGGTGAAGCGACAAAGCCCGGGCATTATAAGTTTCATCCCGAGACTTTTGGCTCCGTGATGCCGAACTTGCCCTTCAGCTGGTTGGCGAGCGCCTGCGCTTCGGCGCGGGTCGGGAGCTGGCGGATGCGGATGATGTAGAGCACCTGCTCGCCTTCCTTGCGCGGCTGGATTTCCGCCGGGTAGCCGGCGTTGCGCAGCTCGTCGTAGAGCCCCAGCGCCGCGCGCTGATCGGCGGCGGAGGCGAGCAGCACGGCAAAGCGCCCGCCGGCGCGCGCCGCACCCTTGCCGTCCTCGATCTCGGTTTCCTGCGCCCACTGCGCGAGCTGCTGGGTGTCGATGAGACCGATCGGTTGCGTCTTGGCGTCGACGCGGCGGTAGAACTGCAGCGGCTGGTTCATGGTCTGCGCCGCCTCGCCTTCCGCGCCCACCTGGATCTCGCCTTCGATCAGGCAGACCACCTCGTTGTCCTTGCGGCCGCGCCCCCACAGGTCGGTGCCGCGGATCCCGGCGGTGACCTGCGCGACGCGGATGTCGACCTCGCGCTTGCGCTTCTGGCCGACGAGCTCGGTCGTGAAGCGGAACGCGCCCTGCAGCACGCCGAGCGCGGCGCGGAAGATCTCCGTCGAGCGGTCGATCTGCGTGATGCGCAGCGTGCCGTTCTCGCCGAGCTTGACGACGCTGCCCTCCGAAAGCCGCACGAGGGCGCGCGAGCCGGCGCCGGTCAAGATCTGATCGCCGGCGCGCAGCTCCATGCCGGGCAAGAGCGGCGTGCGCCGGCCGCCGCGTTCCACCCACGCGGGCATCTGCACCGCCTCGACGCTGGCGGCAGGCTGCGCCACCGCGGGCGCGGCGGAGAAAAAGGTGGCGGCGAGAACGAGGCTGCAGAAAATGGTTTTCATCGGTTGCTCCGGTTATGCCTGCAGGTACGGCCGATCGGGAGGATTGGATGCTACCGAAAGCTATAATCCCCGGCTTTCTGCGGATTACGTCACACGCAGTCTCCAATGCTGGAATCCTACGACCCTCGAGCCGTCGAACGCGAAGCCCAGGACTTCTGGGTAGGCCGGCGCTCGTTCGAGGTCGGCGAGGACGCCGGCAAGCCGAAGTACTACTGCCTTTCCATGTTCCCCTACCCCTCGGGGAAGCTGCACATGGGGCACGTGCGCAACTACACCATCGGCGATGTCCTGACGCGCTACTACCGGATGCGCGGCTACAACGTGCTGCAGCCCATGGGCTGGGACGCGTTCGGCCTGCCGGCGGAGAACGCGGCGATGGCGAACAAGGTGCCGCCGGCGAAGTGGACCTACGACAACATCGCCTACATGAAGGCGCAGCTGAAGAGCCTCGGCTTCGCCCTCGACTGGACGCGCGAGCTCGCCACCTGCAGGCCCGAGTACTACAAGTGGAACCAGTGGCTGTTCACGCGCCTGTTCAAGAAAGGCCTCGCCTACAAGAAGACCGGCGTCGTCAACTGGGACCCGGTCGACCAGACGGTGCTCGCCAACGAGCAGGTGATCGAGGGCCGCGGCTGGCGCACCGGCGCGGTAGTCGAGAAGCGCGAGATCCCGATGTACTTCTTCAGGATCACGCACTACGCGGAAGACCTGCTCGCGACGCTCGACAAGCTCCCTGGCTGGCCCGAGCAGGTGAAGCTGATGCAGAAGAACTGGATCGGCAAGTCGGAAGGCGTACGCATCGGTTTTGAATGCGGCAAGGAGATCCTCTGGGTCTTCACGACCCGCGCCGACACGCTCATGGGAGCGACCTTCTGTGCCGTCGCGGCCGAGCATCCGCTTGCCGTGCAGGCCGCGCAAAAGAATCCCGAGCTGAAGAAGTTCGTCGAGGAATGCAGGAAAGGCGCGGTGATGGAGGCCGAGCTCGCGCAGGTCGAGAAGAAAGGCATGCCGACCGGGCTGCACGTCACTCATCCGCTGAGCGGCGAAAAGCTCCCCATCTGGGTCGCCAACTACGTCCTGATGGGCTACGGCGAAGGCGCGCTGATGGCGGTGCCGGCGCACGACGAGCGCGACCTGGAGTTCGCGCACAAATACAACCTGCCGGTGAAACAGGTCGTGCAGCACCCGCCGGGTGATCCCACCGCTCATGGCACGCTGATCAACTCGGGCAAGTACGACGGTCTCGGCTACCCGCAAGCCGTCGATGCCATCGCCGCCGATCTGGCGAAGAAAGGTCTGGGCGAGAAGCAGGTGCAGTGGCGGCTGCGCGATTGGGGCATCTCGCGCCAGCGCTACTGGGGCACGCCGATTCCGATCGTGCACTGCGCCGCGTGCGGCGACGTGCCGGTGCCGGACGAGCAGCTGCCCGTGCTGCTGCCGGAGGACGTGGTGCCCGACGGCACCGGCAATCCGCTCAACAAGCGCGCCTCCTACGTCGACACGAAATGCCCGTCGTGCGGCAAGCCGGCGAAGCGCGAGACCGACACGATGGACACGTTCGTCGACTCGTCCTGGTATTTCGCGCGCTTCGCCTGCCCGGGGCAGGACAAGAGCATGGTCGACGAGCGCGCGCGCTACTGGATGCCGGTCGACCAGTACATCGGCGGCATCGAGCACGCGATCCTGCACCTGCTGTATTCCCGCTTCTTCACGCGGGCGATGCGCGACGAAGGCCTGCTGCCGGGGATGGCCGAGCCGTTCACCAACCTCCTGACGCAGGGCATGGTGCTCGCCGAGTCGTACTACCGGGACGTGGGCAGCCGGCGGGAGTGGATCAATCCCGCGGATGTCTCCATCGAGAAGGATTCAAAAGGAAAAATCATTTCCGCGAAGACGCGGGATGGCAGGGACGTGGTGTACGACGGCATCGGCACCATGTCGAAGTCGAAAAACAACGGCGTCGACCCGCAGGCACTGATCGACCAGTACGGCGCCGACACCGCGCGCTTCTACACCATGTTCGCTTCGCCGCCCACCAACACGCTCGAGTGGAGCGACGAGAGCGTCGACGGCTCCTATCGCTTCCTGCGCAAGGTGTGGGATTTCGCCTACAAGTTCTCCCGCGCGAGCTGCGCGGCGAGCGCCGACCGCAAGATCCGCTACCAGATCCACCTCGAGCTGAAGAAGGCGAACGACGACATCGAGCGGCAGAAGTTCAACACCGTCGCCTCGGCGTGCATGAAGATCCTGAACGCGCTGGAAGAGCTGCCCGAGTGGGACGAGACCTCGCGCGAAGGCCTGTCGATCCTGCTGCGCCTGCTCTCGCCGATCGCGCCGCACGTCACGCACCACCTGTGGCGCGAGCTGAAATTCGGCGAAGACGTGATGCGCGCGCCCTGGCCCGACCCCGATCCGGCGGCGCTCGAGCAGGACGAGATCGAGCTGGTGGTGCAGGTGAACGGCAAGCTGCGCGGCTCGATCCGCGTGCCCAAGGCCGCCGACCGCGCGGCGATCGAAGGGCTGGCCATGGCGAATCCCAACGTGCAGAAGTTCGTCGCCGGCCAGAACGTGAAGAAGGTCGTGGTGGTGCCCGGGCGGCTGGTCAACCTTGTCGTCTAGGCACGCCCTCGTCTTCCTGCTGGTGCTGCTCGCGGGCTGCGGCTTCCGCCTGCGCGGCACCGCCGACGTGCCCTTCCAGACGCTGTACGTGCCCAATTCCGACTCGGGCATCGCCCTCGACCTGAAGCGCAACGTGCAGGCCGGCACCCAAGCGAAGGTGGTCGACGACGCGAAGCAGGCCGAGGCGATCCTCGCGTTCAGCGAGGAGAACCGCGAGAAGAACATCCTCTCGCTCAACAGCCAGGGGCGGGTGCGCGAGTTCCAGTTGCGCTACCGCGTCGGCTTCCGCGTCCACGACGGCAAGGGCGGCGAGTACATCCCGCAGACGGCGATCATCCTCACCCGCGATATCACGTTCAACGACACCGACGTGCTCGCCAAGGAGGCGGAGGAGCAGCTGCTCTTCCGCGACATGCAGAGCGACATGGTGCAGCAGATCATGCGGCGCCTCGCCGCTTCGCAGAAGCCGGTGCCGAAGGTGCCCTGATGTGGCGGGTTCCTTAGTGCAGCTCCGTTCCGGCGATCTCGATACGCACCTCGCGAAATCGCTCGCACCGGTGTACGCCGTGCACGGCGACGAGCCGCTGCTCGCGCTCGAGGCGGCCGACGCGGTGCGCGCCGCGGCGAGAAAGCGCGGTTTCACCGAGCGCGAGGTGTTCGAGGTGGGTCGCGGCTTCGACTGGAGCGAGCTGCGCAACAGCCTGCAGAGCCTGTCGCTTTTCGCCACGAAAAAGATCGTCGAGCTGCGGCTGCCAGGCGGCAAGCCCGGCACGCAGGGGGGCCCAGCGCTCGCGGCGTACTTCGCGCAGCCCTCGCCGGACACGCTGCTCCTCGTCTCGCTGCCGCGGCTCGACAAGAAGACGCAGGATTCGGAGTGGTTCCGCGGACTCGCCGACGCTGGCGTGGTGATCGACGTCTGGCCGCTCGACCGGGCACGCCTGCCGAGCTGGATCTCCGAGCGCCTCGGCCGCCAGGGGCAGCGTGCGTCGCGCGAAGTGCTGGACTTCCTTGCCGCGCGCGTCGAAGGCAACCTGCTCGCGGCGCACCAGGAGGTGCAGAAGCTCGCCCTGCTCGCGCCGGCGGGCGAGCTCGCGCTGGATACGGTCGAAGGCGCGGTGGCCGACGTCGCGCGCTACAACCCGCAGGATGCGGCGGAAGCGCTCCTCGCCGGCGACACCGGCCGCTACGTGCGCATCATCGAGGGCCTGCGCGGCGAAGGCGAAGCGCCGACCTTCGTGCTGTTCATTGTCTCCAACGCCCTGTTCGTGCTGGCAAGCGCGCATGCGAGCGGTTCGATCGACTCGGCGTTCCAGCAGCACCGCGTCTACGGCCGGCCGCTGCAGGCCGCGCTGCGCAGCGCGCTCGCGCGCTTTCGCCCGCGCGCGGTGGAGGAAGCGATCGCCGACGCGGCGGCGATCGACCGTGCCATCAAGGGCGTTCGCATGCGCGATCCCTGGGAGGAGTTCATCGCCCTTGGGCTAAAATTGGCAGGTGGATCAAAAGCTTGACGTAGCGAAGTACGTCCAGGACTTGGGCATCGCGGCGCGCGCCGCGGCGCGCGAGCTCGCGCGCGCCGACACTGCGGCGAAGAACCGCGCGCTCGAGGCGATGGCTGCGGAGATCCGCAAGCAGGCGAAGGCGATCCTCGCCGCCAACGCGGAGGACGTGCGCGGCGCCAAGAAGGGCCGCGACGCCGCGTTCATCGACCGGCTGCGCCTCACGCCGGCGCTGGTCGAGCAGATGGCGGCCGGCGTCGAGGACGTGGTCGCGCTCGAGGATCCGGTGGGAAAAATCTCCGAGCGCGTGCGCCGGCCGACCGGCATCGAGGTGGCGCGCATGCGCGTGCCGCTCGGCGTGGTGGGCATCATCTACGAGTCGCGGCCGAACGTGACCGCGGATGCCGCGGCGCTGTGCATCAAGTCGGGCAACGCGTCGATCCTGCGCGGCGGCTCGGAATCGCTCGCTTCCAACCGCGCCATCGCCGCCTGCGTGCGCGCCGGGCTGAAGAAGGCCGGCCTGCCCGAAACCGCGGTGCAGGTCGTCGACACCGCGGACCGCGCCGCGGTCGGCGCGCTGGTCACGCTCAAGGAATACGTCGACATCATCGTGCCGCGCGGCGGCAAGGACCTGATCGAGCGCCTGACCCGCGAGTCGAAGATCCCGATGATCAAGCACCTCGACGGCGTGTGCCACGTCTACGTCGACGACAGCGCCGACGCCGACATGGCGGTGAAGATCGCCGACAACGCCAAGACCCAGCGCTACGGCACGTGCAACACCATGGAAACGCTGCTCGTCGCCGAGGGAATTGCCGCGAAAGTTCTTCCCCGACTGGGAAAGATCTTCGCCGAGAAAAAAGTCGAGATGCGAGCGGACGACGCCGCGCTGAAGTTTCTCAAGGGAAAGAAAGCCACCGAGAAGGACTACTACACCGAATGGCTCGCGCCGGTCGTCTCGATCCGCGTGGTGAAGGGCCTCGACGAAGCGATCGCGCACATCGCGAAGTACGGCTCGCAGCACACCGACGCGATCGTCGCCGGCGACCGCGCGCGCGCCGAGCGCTTCCTGCGCGAGGTCGACTCGGCCTCGGTGATGTGGAACGCCTCGACGCGCTTCGCCGACGGCTACGAGTACGGCCTCGGCGCCGAGATCGGCATCTCGACCGACAAGCTGCACGCCCGCGGCCCGGTCGGCCTCGAAGGACTGACGACGCAGAAGTTCGTCGTGCTCGGCCACGGCGAGGTCAGAGTCTGAAGATCGGGATTCTGGGCGGCACCTTCGATCCGGTTCACAACGCGCACCTGGCGATGGCGCGCGCCGCGCTCGAGCAACTCGACCTGGAGCGCATCCTGTGGATGCCCACCGGCAAGCCGCGCTACCGCGATGCCCCGGTCGCGCCGCCCGAGCATCGCTTCGCCATGCTGCGCCTCGCGCTGGAAAGCGAGGCGCCGGGCGAGATCGATCCGCGCGAGCTGTCGCCGA
The DNA here is from genome assembly GCA_001644455.1 of Betaproteobacteria bacterium SCGC AG-212-J23. Lineage (GTDB taxonomy): Bacteria > Pseudomonadota > Gammaproteobacteria > Burkholderiales > SG8-39 > SCGC-AG-212-J23. Next base: position 9,484 of record LSTF01000051.1, on the reverse strand, counting down.
CCGCGTCGGGTTATACCGTCGACACGCTGCACGAGCTGCGCCTCGAGCTCGGCCGCGAAACGACCCTGGTGCTGGTGCTCGGCGCCGATCAGTACGAGAAGCTCGGCGCCTGGCACCGGCCCGACGAGGTGAAGCGCCTGGCGAAGATCGCCGTGGTCCGGCGGCCGGGCTTCGAGAAGAAGGTCGACCGGGGAGCGCTGCGCGTGGAGATGGAGCCGATGGCGGTGTCGGGAAGCGAGATCCGCGCGCGCGTCGCGCGCGGCGAGAGCATCGACGGGATGGTTCCGGCGCCGGTGGCGAGCTACATCGCCGAGCACGGCCTGTACCGCGCGCCGCACTGATGGACATCCGCCTCAAGCAGCAGATCGTGGTGGACGCGCTCGAGGACGTGAAAGGGCGCGACATCGTGATCTTCAACACCGCGCGCCTGCCGTCGATGTTCGAGCGCGTCATCATCGCCAGCGGCGATTCCTCGCGCCAGGTGAAAGCACTCGCCGACCATGTGCGCGACAAGGTGACGGAGAACGGCGGCAAGGTCTACGGCGTCGAGGGCGAGAAAGGCGGCGAATGGGTGCTGGTCGATCTCGGCGAGATCGTCGTCCACCTCATGCACCCGACGGTGCGCAGCTTCTACAACCTGGAAGAAGTCTGGGGCGGTAAGGAGGTGAAGATGAAGGCCGCCGCGCCAGTGAAGAAGCCGGTGAAGAAGCGAGCGAAGAAGAAGCCCGCGCGTGCCAAGGCTGCGCCTCGTCGCCGTCGCCGCTAGGCTGCCCGCCTGGGCCGAGGAAGCGTGCGCGCAATACGCGAAGCGCATGCCGCGGGGCTACGAGGTGGAACGGATCCTGGTGAAGAAGGAGCCCGCCAACCTGGCCGGCTGCATCGCGCTCGACGAGCGCGGCGAGGACATGACCACGCGGCAGTTCGCCGCGCTGCTGGGCAAGGAACGAACCTTCGTCATCGGCGGCGCGGACGGCCTGTCCGACAAGGTGAAGCAGGAAGCGGCGCAACTTCTGCGCATTTCGTCACTGACGCTGCCGCATGCCCTTGCGCAGGTCGTCCTGCTCGAGCAGATTTACCGCGCGGCGACGCTGCTGACCGGCCACCCTTACCATAGAGAATGATCCTTTCCCTCGAACGCGGTATCTATCTCGCCTCGCGCAGCCCGCGCCGCCGCGAGCTGCTCGCGCAGATCGACGTGCGCTTCCACCTGCTGCTGTTCCGCAGCCGGCCGGGGGAAATGGTCGACGTCGATGAGTCCACGCTCGGCGGCGAGAGCGCGGAGGCGTACGTCGAGCGCATGGCGCGCACCAAGGTCGAGGCGGGGTGGCAGCGCATGCTGCAGCGGAACCTGCCGCGCGCGCCGGTCCTTTCCGCCGACACCACGGTGGCGCTCGACGGCAAGATCTTCGGCAAGCCGGCGGACGACGCGGAGGCGACGACCATGCTCGCCGCCCTTTCCGGCCGCTCGCACGAAGTGCTGACCGCGGTGGCGCTGAAGAGCGACGACTGGCTCGAGGCCGCGGTGTCGCGCTCGGAGGTGAAGTTCAAGCCGCTGACGCCCGCCGAGATCGCCGCCTACGTCGAGAGCGGCGAATGCGACGACAAGGCCGGCGCCTACGCCATCCAGGGCCGCGCCGGGCGCTTCGTCGTCGAGCTGCGCGGCAGCTATTCCGGGGTGATGGGCCTGCCGCTCTACGAGACCGGGCAGCTGCTCGACAAGCTGCGCGCCCGGCGGTGAAGGAAGAGATCCTCGTCAACGTCACGCCGCGGGAGACGCGCGTCGCCATCGCCGCCTCGGGCGTCGTGCAGGAGCTGCTGGTGGAGCGCGAGGCGAATCGCGGTTTGGTCGGCAGCGTCTATGCCGGGCGCGTGGCGCGCGTGCTGCCGGGCATGCAGTCGGCCTTCATCGACATCGGCCTGGATCGGGCCGCGTTCCTGCACGTCGCCGACATCCGCGGGGCGCGCGAGTCGCAGAAGCCGATCGAGAAGCTGCTCGCCGAGGGCGAGAGCATCCTGGTGCAGGTGGCGAAGGATCCGATCGGCAGCAAGGGCGCCCGCCTTTCGACGCAGCTCTCGATCGCCGGCCGGCTGCTCGTCTACCTGCCCGCGCTTTCCGCCCAGGAGAGTCCGCACATCGGCATCTCGCAGAAGATCGGCGACGAGAGCGGCCGCCAGCAGCTGCGCGCGCGCCTGCAGGGACTGCTCCCGGCCGACGAAAAGGGCGGCTTCATCGTCCGCACCCTCGCCGAGAGCGCGAGCGAGGACGAGCTGCGCGCCGACCTCGAGTACCTGCGCAAGCTTTGGCAGGCCCTGCGCGAAAGGTCGCTCGGCGCCGGGCCGCCGAAGCTGCTCTACCAGGATCTTTCGCTGTCACAACGCGTGTTGCGCGATATGGTCAGCGCGGGGACGGACCGCGTGATCGTCGACTCGCGCGAGACGTTCCAGAAGCTCGGCGCCTTCGCCGAGCAGTACATGCCGCGGGTGCGCGACCGCCTCTCGTATTACGAAGGCGAGCGGCCGCTGTTCGAGCTCTACGACGTCGAGGCGGAAATCGAGCGCGCGCTGTCGCGCCGGGTGGAGCTCAAGTCCGGCGGCACGCTGGTGATCGACCAGACCGAGGCGCTCACCACCATCGACGTCAACACCGGCGGCTTCGTCGGCGCCCGCAGCCTCGACGACACCATCTTCAAGACCAACCTCGAGGCGGCGCAGGCGATCGCGCGCCAGCTGCGGCTGCGCAACCTCGGCGGCATCATCGTCATCGACTTCATCGACATGGCCTCGGGCGAGCAGCAGGGCGCGGTGCTCGAGGAGCTGCGCCGCGCGCTCGCGCGCGACCGCACGCGCGTCACGCTGAACGGCTTCAGCGCCCTCGGCCTGGTGGAGATGACGCGCAAGCGCACCCGCGAGTCGCTGGCGCACGTGCTGTGCGAGCCCTGTCCCGTCTGCGAAGGCCGCGGCGCGGTGAAGACCGCGCACACGGTCTGCTACGCGATCCTGCGCGAGATCCTGCGCGAAGCGCGCGCCTATCCGGCGAAGGAGTTCCGCGTCCTTGCCTCGCAGCCCGTCGTCGACCTGTTCCAGGAGGAGGAGTCGGGCTCGCTGGCGATGCTCTCGGAATTCATCGGCAAGCCGATCTCCACCCAGGTCGAATCGAGCTACACCCAGGAGCAGTTTGATATCGTCCTCCTGTGAATATCCGTCCTTGCACCGCGGCCGATCTGCCGCGCATGTTCTCCATCATCAACGACGCCGCGCGGGCCTATAAGGGCATCATCCCCGCCGACCGCTGGCACGAGCCGTACATGCCGATGCCCGAGCTCGAAGCGCAGCTCGCCGACGGCATCGTCTTCTCCGGCTGCGAGTCGGGCGGCGAGCTCCTCGGCGTGATGGGCATCCAGGACAAGGGCGAAGTGACCCTGATCCGCCATGCGTACGTGAAAACCAGCGCGCGACGCCAGGGAATCGGCGAGAAGCTCCTCCAGCATCTCGAGAAGACGACGCGCAAGCCGGTCCTGATCGGCACCTGGCGCGACGCGTCGTGGGCGATCCGCTTCTACGAGAAGAACGGCTACCGGGTCCAATCCGCGGACGAGACGGCACGGCTGCTGCGCAAGTACTGGTCCATCCCCGAACGACAAATCGAAACCTCCGTGGTGCTCGCGAAATGATCTTCGAATCGGCGCGCAAGCTCGCCTCCCTGCTGGCCAAGCGCAAGATCTCCGCCGTCGAGGTCGTCAGCGCGTTCATCGCGCAGATCGAGCGCGTCAATCCTAAGGTGAACGCGATCGTGACGTTCCTGCCCGAGCAGGCCCTCAAGGCGGCGAAGGCGATGGACCGCAAGAAGCAGAAGACGCTCTTCGGCGGCCTGCCCATCGCCTACAAGGACAACGTGCAGACCAAGGGTATCCGCACGACCTTTGGTTCTCCCATTTATGAAAAAAATATTCCCGAAGAAAATCACCTGATCGTCGAGCGCCTTTCGGCAGCAGGCGCGATCACCCTCGGCAAGACCAACCTGCCGGAGTTTGCCGCCGGCAGCCAGACGTTCAATTCGGTATTTGGCGCGACCAAAAATCCCTACGATTTCGGCAAGACCTGCGGCGGCTCCTCGGGCGGCGGCGCGGTCGCGGTCGCGACCGGCATGCTGCCCTTCGCCGACGGCGGCGATCTCGCCGCGAGCCTGAGGAATCCCGGGAACTACTGCAACGTGGTCGGCTTCCGGCCGACGCCGGGGCGCGTGCCGGCCTGGCCCGCGCCGAACGCCTGGAACACGCTCGGCGTCCTCGGCCCCATGGGACGCACGGTGGACGACACGGCGTTCCTGCTCTCGGCGATGGCCGGGCCGGACCTGCGCTCGCCGATCTCGATCGCCGAACCGGGTTCGGTCTTCCTCAAGCCCTTGAAGCGGAATTTTCGGAAAACAAAGATTGCCTGGAGCCGCGACCTGGGCGGCTTGCCGGTGGATCCGCGCGTGACTGCGGTATTGGAAAAGCAGAAGAAGTCATTTACGGCCCTGGGATGCGTCGTCGAAAGCGCTGAGCCCGATTTCAGCGGCGCGACCGAATCGTTCGAGACGCTGCGCGCGCTCGGCTTCCTGCAGTCCTACGGCGAGTTCTACCGCACGCGGCGCAACGACTTGAAGGATTCGGTGCAGTGGAACGTCGAGCAGGGCATGCGCCTGGCCCCGGAGCAGGTGGCGCGGGCGACTGCGCTGCGCTCGCAGATCTACCAGCGCATGCGCGCCTTTCTCGAGAAATACGATTTCCTGGTCTGCCCGGTGAACCAGCTCCCGCCCTATCCGGTCGAGACCGAGTGGCCGCGCGAGATCGCCGGCGTGAAGATGACCAACTACCTCGACTGGATGAAGAGCTGCTACTTCATCACCATCACCAGCCACCCGGCGATCTCGGTCCCCGCCGGGTTCACGCCGGAGGGGCTGCCGGTCGGCATCCAGATCGTCGGCCGCTACGGCGACGATTTCGGCGTGCTGCAGCTCGCGCACGCGTTCGAACGAGTCAATCCGTGCTGGAAGAAACGACCCGCTGCCGCTGTTTGATACCTGACTTTCCCCGAGAGGAGCCATGAAAAGAGACCTGCGGAACCACGACCTGAACAGCCTGCTGCCCGACGTGCAAGTCGACCGTCGCGGCTTCGTCGCCGCCTGCATCGCCGCAGGCTTCGCCGTCACCGCCGAGCCGCTGCTCGCGCAGGCGATCAAGACGCCGATGGACGGCCTGGACGGCGGCGACGTCAAGATCGGCGACATCCCGGCGTACTACGCCGTGCCCAAGGGCGGCGGCAAGCGACCGGTGGTGCTGGTGGTCGCGGAAGTTTTCGGCCTGCACGAGCACATCAAGGACGTGATCCGGCGCGTCGCCAAGGAGGGCTACTTCGCCGTCGGCAACGAGCCGTACTTCCGCATCGGGGAGCTGTGGAAGATGGAGAACATCAAAGAAGTGCTCGCCGGCGCGAACCCGCTCTCCGACGAGCAGGCGTTCAAGGACCTCGACGCGGTAGTCGCCTGGGCGGGGAAGAACGCGCGTGCCAACACCGAGAAGATGGGCATCACCGGCTTCTGCCGGGGCGGGCGCACGGTGTGGATGTACGACGCCCATCAGCGCAAGATCGATGCGGGCGTGGCCTGGTACGGCGGCCTGAGTCCGGCGGAGCCGGCGATCAAGACCACGCCGCTCGACGCGGTCGACAAGCTGCACGGGCCGGTGCTCGGCCTCTATGGCGGCGCCGACCAGGGCATTCCGCAGGAGCAGGTCGATAAACTCGTCGCCGCGCTGAAAGCCTCGAAGAACAAGCATGCGAAAGCCTCCGACATGCACGTCTATCCGGGCATGCCGCACGCCTTCAACGCCGACTACCGGCCGAGCTATCGCAAGGAAGCCGCGGACGACGCGTGGAAGCGGATGCTCGCCTGGTTCAAGAAGAACGGAGTTGCTTGAAGAAAAAGCGGGTCAGTCGGCGTACTGACCCGCCTTCTTGATGAGCGGCGCCCACTTGTCGATCTCGGCCTTGAGATGCGCCTGCAGCGCAGCAGGGTTCTGCTTGTCCTTCGGGAAAGTCACCGCACCGAGCTCGGTGAAGCGCTTGTTCACTTCCGGGTCGGCGAGCGCCGCCTGCATCGCGCTCACCAGCTTGTCGATCACCGGCTTGGGCGTGCCTTTCGGCGCGTACAGGCCGTGCCAGATACCGACGTTGGCACCCTTCAAGCCCTGCTCTTCGAGCGTTGGCACGTCGGGCAGCGAAGCGACGCGCTTCGCCGAGGTGAGGCCGTAGACCTTGATCTTGCCGCTCTTGATCTGCGAAGTGGTGCTGGTGGTCTGGTCGCACATGAAGTCCACCTGGCCGCCGAGCAGGTCGTTCATCGCCGGGCCGGTGCCCTTGTACGGCACCGTCAGGAAATCGGTCTGGATGGCGCTCATGAACAGCATGCCGCAGAGATGCGAGGCAGCGCCGATGCCGGCGTTGGCGTAGCTCACCTTGTCCTTGTTCGCCTTGATGTAGGCGAGGAACTCCTTGAGATCCTTCGCCGGGAAATTCGGCCTGGCGACGATGGTCATCGGCACTTCGTTGATCAGGCCGATGTACTCGAAGTCGGTGAGGGGATTGAAGCGCAGCTGGCGATAGAGCGTCGACACGGTCGCCATGCCGATGTGGTGGATGAGGATCGTGTACCCGTCGGGCTTCGCGTTCTTCACCGCCTCGGGCGCGAGGATGCCGCCCGCGCTCGGCCGGTTGTCGACCACCACGGTCTGGCCGAGCGGCTTGGCCATCGCCTGCGCGACCACGCGCGCCACCGTATCGGTCGGCCCGCCGGCCGCGAAGGGCACCAGCATGTAGACGTTGTGAGTCGGATATTGCTGCGCGCCGGCGAGCGTCGCGGCAGCAGAAATTACAAGCCCGATGATGCTTCTTAGTAGGACTGACATGGGTTGCGTCTCCGCGCGGTTACACATTGAAAGTCAATGTGATTATGTCACTGGCCGCCGGGTGTCTCATGATCAAAGTCAAGTATCATCCATATAGTTGAAACGGTGACCTGCGCCGTGCCATCCAAGGACGGCAGAGGGGGTCCGTGGAATCGATTCTGGTGCCCGTGAGCAAGTGGGCAACGTGGGGTGAGGAGGGGTGCAGTCCGCAGCCACAAGTCGGATTCATCGAGCCGCTGGTTCGCCGGCGGCTGTCCTTTCTCGACCGCATCGCACTGCACGTCGCGAACGCCTGCGTCGGCGAGGGTGAACCGGTGCACCTCGTCTTCGCCTCTCGCCACGGAGAGCTCGCGCGCAGCGCGGAACTTCTCGCGCAGCTCGCGCGAAGCGAGCTACCCTCGCCGATGAGCTTCAGTCTTTCGGTCCTCAACGCCGCTGCCGGCCTCTACGGCATCGCGCGCAAGGACCGCTCACCCGCCACCGCGGTGTCCTCGGGCGAAGCGACCTTCCCGCTCGCGCTGGTCGAAGGCGCTGCGCAGGCGCAGAAAAATCCCGACGCAGCCGTGGTCGTCGCGTTCGCCGACGAGCCGCCTCCCGAAATCTATCAGCCGCTGGTCGACTCGCCGCGCAAAGCGCACGCGATCGCCGTGCGGCTCGAAGCGCGCAAGGCGACGCATCCGCTCGATCTCAGCTGGAGCGAGGCCGAGGGCGATGACGCGCCCGAGGAAGCGGTGTGGCGCTTCGCACGCAGCCTCGCCGATCGAACGACGGGGGCTTGGGCGAGCGGCGGCCAGCGCTGGCAATGGAGGTCGCATGTCCACGCTTAACAGCCTGTGGCGCGTGTGCGTGGTGGCTTTCTGCTTCGCACTGGTCGGCCTCGGCGGCCTGTTCTACGTCGCGACGATTTTCCCGGCGCTGCGCCTCGGGCCCGGCGGCCGCGCCGGCCATACGCGGCGTGTGCGCGCCGTGATCCGCCGCTCGTTCCAGGGCGTGGTGTGGATTCTGCGGGCCGGCGGCGTGATGCGCGTCGAGCGGCGCAATGCCGACCTTCTCGCCGCCTCGCGCGGCAAGCCGGTCCTGGTTCTCGCCAACCATCCCAGCTACCTCGACATCCTCGTCCTGCTCGCGCTTATCCCCGACGCGCTGTGCGTGGTGAAGAGCTACGTGTGGTGGAACCCCTTCTATGGCGGCGTGGTGCGCGCCGCGGGCTACCTCAGCAACGACGACCCCGAGAAACTGGTCGAAGCCTGTGCCGTGGCCCTGCGCGAAGGCTCGCCGCTCATCATCTTCCCCGAGGGCACCCGCACCTCGCCCGGCGCGCCGCTGCACTTCATGCGCGGCGCGGCGCGCATCGCCCTTGCGAGCGGCGCGGCGATCCAGCCGATCCTGCTGCGCTGCGACCCGCCGGCGTTCACCCGCACCGGGCATTGGTATCAGCAGCCGTCGTCCGGCTTCCGCATGACCGTCGAGGCGAAGCCGCTGATCGGCGCAGCCGCGCTCCTCGCCGAGGAAAGCGTGCAAGGATTCAAGCCCCGCGCGCTGACCCGCGCGCTGGAGCGCTTCTTCACCACCGAGCTGGAAGGCTATGAACGAGCTTCTGCGTGAGCTGAAGGTCCTGGTCGTCGAGGCCCTGCACCTCGAGGACCTCTCGCCCGACGACATCGGCGACGACACGCCGCTCTTCGCCGACGACGGGCTGGGGCTCGACTCGATCGACGCCCTGGAGCTCGGCGTCGCGCTGCACAAGAAATACCGGCTCAAGCTCGAGCAGGCGGATCAAAAAGTGCGCGAGCATTTCCGTTCGGTGCGCACGCTGGCAGAATTCATCCGGGCGCAGGGCGCGGCCACCTAAATGAACAATCCCCAGATCCTGGCGAAGCTCCGCGAGCTGCTCGCCGACAAGTTCGAGGTCGACCCCTCCCGCATCACGCTCGAGGCCGACCTCTACCGCGACCTCGACCTCGACAGCATCGACGCCGTCGACCTGGTCATCAAGCTGCAGGAAATGACCGGCAGGCGCATCAAGCCCGAGGAGTTCAAGAGCGTGCGCACCATCGGCGACGTCGTCGTGGCGGTGGATCGACTGCTGGCGGGTTGACGGTGTCGTCCTGGCGCGCCGCCGCGAGGCTCGCGCTGGCGCTCGGTTATCCCGTCGCGATCTATTGCGCGCTCCTCTGGTTCGAGCCGCGCTGGGTCGCGGCCGCCGTGGTGGCGCTCATCCTCATCCGCTGGCGCGACCGCGCGCTCGGCATGTTCGCCGGCCTGTCCTGGCTGTCGCACGTGGTGATCGCCTGCTCGCTCGCGCTTTCGCTCGGCGCGGCATTCACCAACGACGAAACCCTGCTGCGCCTCTACCCGGCCGGCATCAACCTCGCGATGCTCGCGCTGTTCGGCCTCTCGCTGCACACGCCGCCGAGCATCGCCGAGCGCATGGCGCGGTTGCGCCGCCCGGATCTCCCCGAGGCCGCGGTGCGCTACTGCCGTCACGTCACCGAGGTGTGGTGCGTGTTCTTCGCCGTCAACGCCACGATCTCGATCTG
>LSTF01000050.1 GCA_001644455.1 Betaproteobacteria bacterium SCGC AG-212-J23 | reverse complement strand
GCGGCCGGATTCTTCCAGCGCCAGTACAGCCAGTAGCAGCCGTCGACCGTGAACCAGGTGACGAACAGCATGGCCGGCAGGGCGCGCCAGCGGCGCTCGACGAGCACGCGCAAGCTCCACGGCGCGGTCAGGTAGGCGAGGATCGCCATGATGAAGCTGATCGGGATGTCCCAGTCCGGCGCCTCGTAGTAGAACGAGCCGGCGATCAGCAGCGCGATGCCGATGGCCAGAGTCGCCAGCTTCCACGGGCGGCGGTATTCCCTCAGCTCTACAGCCAGGCTAGGCATCGATGCCGCTCGCTGCTAATTACCAGTGCACAGGGCGAGGTATTCCAGCCTGAGCCCAGCGAGTCCAAGCCATTGGCCGGGCGGGGCGGCCGGTTGCGCCCCGTCCACCCTGCCGTAGGCCACATGGGCGAGAGTGCCGACTCTGTTCCTGTCGTCCAGAAAGAGTTCGCCCTGGAAGGTGAACGTGCCGTAGCTATATCCGTCGCCCCAGTAGCGCGTGCGCGCCGGATCGACAAACAAGCCGTACCGCAAATAGAGGAGGTTGCTGTCTCGCATCTGGCGACTCGGCTCGGCGGGTATCGCCTGCAGGTTGTATTGCACGTGAACGTTGAGACCGTTCTGAGGCGCCCTGGTGCACGTGACGCTGACCGTGTTGGTCCCATTGATCGGCGGCGAGGCCGGTGTCATCTGCCCGCGGCCGAAATCGAAAACCTGCGCATTGATCTGGCACTCCGCCGGACGCGCCGGGCACATCACAGGTGGCTTGGCTCTCGGGGACGGCACAAGCTGGGCCCATGCAGGAAGTGAAAGCAGCGCGCAGCAGGCGACCAGCACTGGCCGCGTCATTGGCACGTGAAGGACCCCAGCGTAGTCCCCGACGCAAAACCGGCGGGCAGCCCGACGGAGGCGCGGCAGGAACGCTCGCCGATCCGCACCTGCAGGACGTTGGGCTTGCCGCGCTCGAGGCCGCTCACGTACACGCGTCCCTGGCGGGCCACTGGAAACTCCTCCTCGGCCTCGCCGATGCGCACGGAAGCGCCCGCCGGCACCGGCCGCCCGCTCGCCTCTACGAGCGTGAGCGTGGCCGAGAGCCTGCGCAGGACACCCATGTCCACCAGCACGCCCATGCGGTTCGCGATCTTCACCGGCTTCGCATTGTCCCCGAAGGACCCTTCCATCGGAATGTCCTCCGCTTCGAACGTGATCGTGTTGGGGAGGAATCCGGACAAGCGCGGGATCACCGCGACGCCGCTTCGGTCGGTCTTGCCGACAGGCTGGCTGTTCGCGTACACCTGGACGTCCGGAAAGTCGGCGACCTTCACCATGGCAAAGCTCTGATCGAGGTAGCGCGAAATCTTCCATTCGCCGCCCGCCGCCGCGACGCTGCCGCGGGCGTAGGCCCGGGTGGCGCGGACGTCGAAGGAATCCGCTGCTTCGGCGCCGAATTCCCCGACGCCCGTTCGCCAGAACGCGCCGAGCTCCAGGCGCTTGGCGTCGGCCTGTTCCCCCGCGAGCACGCGATAGCCGAAGCTGTCGGTCTCCAGGAGGTTGCGACTCACATTGAGCAGCGCGTTATTTTCCGACGGGTTGGTGCGGCGCTCCGCCGAGACCGTGGCGAAGTCCCGTTCGCCCAGCGGCAGCGCCAGCATGATCGAAAAAACATTGTTGGTCGGCTGCTGGCTGCCCGAGAACCTGGAGAGGTTCGCAGTCAGCGTGGCCGACGACGTCAGCGAAAACGACCAGCCGATCGTGGCGGTGTCGAATGTGCCCGTCTTGTCGTTCGTGCGCAGCCCGAGCACGTTGAGCCAGTTCCGGTCGCCGACCCGCGCCGACGCCGTGACCTGGCGGGTGCCGAGCGTGCGGATCTGGCCGGGCTCGCTGGCGACGTCCATGTAGTTCTCGGATTGCTGTTGCGCGGCGGCGCCGACGGTCCAGTTCCGCTCGTTGCGCTGGAAGAACACCTTGCCGAGCTTGCCGGTGCCGTCGCCCGTGCTTACGGCGCCGCCTGCGCCCACGAGGCCGAGCACCGGCATCGTGACCTGGACTACGCCGCCCAGGTTGCCGCGGTCGGCCATGGCTTCCGCATGCCCCTCGAGGGTCAGCCAGTTGGTCGCGCCATAGCGATGGGTGGCGACCGCGGCGAAGTCGCCATAGTCGTTGCTCTCGACGGTGTAGTTGCGCCGCAGCCACCCGCCCTCGTAGGAAAAATCCTGCAATCCCTCCCTGAGCATCGAGTCGTAGCGCACGTAGGGCACGACAGCGGTTGACTCCCTGCCGAACACGTCGCGCACGACCACCCTCACGTTGCCTGCGCCCACCGGAACGGGTAGGTTCTGCACCGAGAACGGACCGGGCTTGACCGGCGTGGAATAGGCCTTCGCGTTGTTGATGTAGACGTCCACCGTCGACGGCACCACCGCGGTGCCGGCCACGTCCGCCGACGGGTAGGTAATCAGCAGCGGTGCCGTGGCGAAATTGCGCTGGTACTGCAGGCCGCCCATGCGCACCGACGCACCGTAGCTGCCGGCGCGCGTGATCGTGTCGCCCGCCACGGCGCTGGTGATCCGCTCCGGATCATCGTGGCGCAACGCTGTGTCGAGGCGGATCGTGCCGCGATCGTTGTTGCCGCTGAAAAAGCTGGAGGTCGCCAGGCCCGGCCGGGCGAACGCGCCGACTTCCCAGTTCGCGCCGAGCGACGAGACCCCCGCAGTGTGGTCGTAACGCAGGTCGTAGTTGAGGAAGCCGCCGCGACCATAGGTCACGGGGAGCCGATCCGCCGCAACGAACGACGCACGGGAGCCGCTATAGAGCTCCGGCGCAAAGTCGAGCGTGAGCGTGAGCTTTGCCGGATCCAGCTGGTACTTGAGACCGATCTGCTCCACGCAGAGCCAACGCGAGCCGGAAAAGCTCTGCAGGCTCAGTTTCTCGGGTGCTATGCCCCAGTCCTTGAGCTGGGCCTCGCCGATGTAGAGCGGGCCGCCGGGAGCAACGAAGCGCATCGGAGCCACCTCGCGCTCCTCGCCGTTCACGACCGGCTGGATGAGCAGGGGCGCCGCAGTGGATGCGCGCTCGACGCCGGCCTGGCATTCGGGCGTCTGGGCACGCGCGGCAAGTGGGGCGGCGGCTGCCGCCGCCAAGGCTATTGCGATCGCACGCAGGTTCAGCGCGTAACGTCGGCCGAGAAGCTGCCTCGGTCGGTGATGACCCTCAGTTGGAGGGGGCCGTCAGCCTGGATCCTCAGCGGGTAGTCTCCCGTGAGCGTATTACCCGTCAGGACGTAGGCCGCCGAGGGCACCTTGAGAAGCGGGCCTGCCTTGGGGGAACTCAACACCCATTCCCGCAGCTTGAGGTTGGCCTTGCCGGTGTTGTGAAGCTGGATGCTGACGACGTCCTTCGCCAGCGATGCCTTCAGCGCCGCCTCCCCCTTGGCGATCGGGCCGGCCGCGGGCGCGACGAAGACGGGGACCGCCATCGAGATCAGGGTCTTCAGCGTGTTGGGACGGATCTCCGCCGCCACGGGAACTTCGTCGATGAACACGCGGTAGGCATGCTCGTCCGCGTCGAGCGGCCGGTTGAGCTGGATGCGCACGACCTGCGATGCCCCCTTTTCCAGGCGGAACGTGGCCGGCGCGAGTAGCAGATCGTCGGTCTTCTCGTAGGTGTCGGTCCGGTTCTGCTGCTTCCAGCTCACTGCCCGCACCTCGAATGTCTTCGCGTCCTCCGTATTGGTGACGGTCAGCGACGAAGTGCGATTCTTTCCGAGCTCCGCGCGTAGCGGCACGACGGCGAAGCCGCCCGCCAGCACGCTGCCAGAGAAAACCAGCGAGACCCACAGGCCGAAAGTGCGCAGCATGGCGATCTCCTCAGTAGTAGACGCGCACGGTGATGGTGTCCTGGTAGTCGCCGGCCGGAACGACCTGGGCGGCAGGAACCGCGCCGAACACCGTGTGATCCTGGGCGGTCCCAGTCCCGACGCCGGTCACCGTGTCCGTGCCGGTCGTATTGCCCCAGACCTTGCTGCGCGCCGAGTCGGAATAGAGCTGGTAGTTGAGGGCCTGCGAACCCGACACCATTTTCCGCGCGTTCACCGTCGCGCCGGGGGACGTTCCCTCGTTGAGTCCGACGTTGTAAGTCGTGTTCGGCGTGCACGTGGCCCGCAGCAGTGTCGTGGCCTGAAGGGGCGTCCCGCCCTGCGCGGTATAAGTGCCAAAAGCGAGATCGGTCGCCGTCACTTCGCAAACGGCCTGCACCGTCGCCGAAACTCTGAAGGTCGTCTGTGCAGTTTGCTGCTGAGCATGCAGCCCGGCCCACGGCACCAATCCAAGCATCAGGAGGACTGCAATGCGTTGTTTCATCTTCTTGCCCCACCCTTGTTGGTGATCTTGTGCGCTGTAGTATAGGTATGCTCTCAGTGCCGGATATTGGACCAAGGTCCTACTGCTTTTTCATCGCATGCCTTTCGCTCGCGGGAGTGCCCGTCGGGTCCCACGCACAAGCCACCTATACCGCGACTGCGGGCATGCCGGTCAGGATCGAGATCGTGGCCGTCTGCTCCGTCAGCGCTACCGATCTGAACTTCGGCGCGTACTCCTCCAAGTCGCAAGCGCCGGTGCAGGGGCAGACCGCGATTACGCTGGTTTGCGGCCCCGGGACCACGGCGGAAGTGAGCCTCGATGCCGGCTCGGGACCTGGCGGGAACACCAACCGTCGCAGGATGGAACAGGATGCAGGCAGCGACCGGCTGGATTACGACCTGTTCCAGGACCCCGGGCGAACCATCCACTGGGGCGACAGGTCCGGCGTGGATACGCTCGAGGTGACGACGACGGGGGTGTCCCTGGCGATTCCCGTCTACGGCCAGATCCCCGGCGGGCAGCGGGTGCGGGACGGCACGTACAGCGACACGATCACCGTTCGCGTGCTTTACTGATCACGCGCTCTACAGCCAGTCCGGACAGGGCAGGCCTTTTTCCTTGAGGAAGGCGGGATTGAAGAGCTTCGACTGATAGCGCGTTCCGGAGTCGGCGAGGATCGTGACGACGGTGTGTCCGGGGCCGAGGTCCTTTGCAAGGCGGATGGCGCCGGCGACGTTGATGCCGCTCGAGCCTCCCAGAATTAGCCCCTCGGTTTTTGCCAGGGAAAAAATTATTGGAAGCGCCTCCGTGTCCGGGATCTGGTAGGCGTCGTCGACCGGGGCGCCCTCGATGTTCTTCGTCACCCGGCCGAGGCCGATGCCCTCGGTGATCGAGCTGCCCTCGGACTTCAGTTCGCGGTGCTTGAACCAGTGGTACATCGCCGCGCCCATCGGATCGGCCGCGGCAACGCGGACTTTGCTGTTTTGTTGCTTCAGATAGGCCCCCGTTCCTGCAAGCGTACCGCCGGTTCCAATCGCGCAAATGAAGCCGTCGACCTTGCCGTCGGTCTGCTCCCAGATTTCGGGGCCGGTGCTGCGGAAGTGGCCGTCCCGGTTAGCGGTGTTGTCCCACTGGTTCGCCCAGAACGCGCCCAGCTCCTGCGCGAGGCGCTCCGAGACATGCACGTAGTTATTCTTGTCCTTGTAGGGCAGCGCCGGCACTTCGCGCAGCTCGGCGCCGCAGAGGCGCAGCATGTCTTTTTTCTCCTTGCTCTGCGTTTCCGGGATGACGATCAGCGTGCGATAGCCGCGCGCATTGCCCACCAGCGCGAGGCCGATGCCGGTATTGCCCGCGGTGCCCTCGACGATCAGGCCGCCGGGCTTGAGCAGGCCGCGCTTCTCCGCGTCGAGGATGATGTACAGGCCGGCGCGGTCCTTCACCGAGCCGCCGGGATTGAGGAACTCCGCCTTGCCGAGGATATTGCAGCCGGTGACCTCGGACGGGCCGCGCAGGCGGACGAGCGGCGTATTGCCGATCGTGCCGACGAACCCGTCGCGGACGTTCATATAAAAGTGGCGTCAGAAGGAAGCTGCATGCCCGCTTATATCATCGCCCAGATCAATGTCATCAACGGCGACGTTCCCTTTTCGACCAGGCGCCTCGGTGCCGCCGATTTCAACATGATGATGGTCGAGGGGGCCGCGCCGTAGTATGTTTGTCCGGACAAAGAGGAGGAAGCAATGAATACCATCCGTTGTCTGCTGCTCGCCGCCGCCGTGGCGCTCGCCGCCAGTCCGGCGCTGGCCCAATCGGTGAAGATCAAGCAAGGCATGCTCAACGTGCCGGCGCTTTCGCCGCTGTACCTGTTGCCCGACGAGGCGAAGAAGCAGGGCATCGAGATCGAGATGGTGATGTTCCAGCGCTTCGCCGACGCGCGCACCGCGCTCGCCTCCGGCGACATCCAGATCACCGCGTTCGGTCCCCAGGACATCTCGCTGGGCCTGGGCGCGGGGGCGAAGAGCATGGTCGGGGTGGCCGGCGTGGGTTCGGGCAACGACTGCCTGATCGTGCGCAAGGGCGAGGACATCAAGAACTGGAAGGAGGTCGCCGACAAGCGCATCGGCATCGGCGCGGGCTCGATCTCCTGGCTCAAGTTCGCGGCCTCGGTGCAGGAGAACGGCCTGCAGTACAACAAGCTCAAGATCGTCAACATCGTCGGCGGCGGCTCGAACTACCTCAAGGCGCTGCAGGGCAAGGAGATCGATCTGGCGGTGGTCTGGCACCCGTTCTGCGCCCAGGCGATCGTCGACGGCTTCGGCGCCTACCCGACGCTCGACCACAACCGCTCCAAGACGGTCGGCGGCCTGATCTCGGTGCTGGCGGTGAACCGGCCGTTCATGGAGAAGAACCCCGACGTGGTGCAGAAGCTGGTCAACGCCTACATCGGCGTGCTCGAGATCGCCCGCAAGGACACTGCGCGCTGGGCGAAGATCTACGCCGAGAAGGCCGGCCTGCCCGAGAACGTGGCGGCGGAGTCCATCCGCACCACGCGCCTCGACCCGGTAATGCCGCTCGAGTCCATCAAGCGCATCTCGAAGTTCCTGTCCGACAATGGTGTCATCACGCGCGACGTGTCAGGCGAGATCGCGCAGTCCTACACGTACGATTTCCTCGCTAAGGCGACCGGAAAGTCGCCGGAGCAGCTCGGCCTCAAGCAATAAGCGCCGCATAACTTGCGCACACGGCTGCCGGCGCCCTGGCTGCTGGTGCTGCCGGCACTGCTGGTGGCGCTCTGGCACTTCGCGGTCGACCTGCGCTGGGTGACGGAAGGCCTTATCCCGTCGCCGGCGCAGGTGTTGCGCTCCTGGTACACCTGGATCTTCGGCAGCACCACGGCGATGCTCTCGCCGTACTCCGGCACCTGGCTCGACAACGTCGTCTACTCGTCGCGGCGCGTGCTGCAGGGCTTCGGCCTCGCGGCGCTCGCGGCCATCCCGCTTGGCCTGCTCATCGGCTGGAGCCGCCTCGCCAGCCGCGTAATCGACCCGACCATCCAGCTGCTGCGCCCGGTGCCGATCACCGCCTGGCTGCCGTTCGCCATCGCCGTGTTCGGCATCTACGACGCGAGCGCGCTGTTCTTGATCGGTTTGGGCGCGTTCTATCCGATCGTCGTCAACACCACGCACGGCGTGCGCGACACGAACCTGCTGCTGCTGCGCGCGGCGCGCATGCTGGGAGCAGGCAACGGCACGGTCCTGGCGAAGGTCATCTTCCCGTCCGCGCTGCCGTCGATCTTCACCGGACTGCGCCTGGGCATCGGCATCGCCTGGACCGCGGTGATCGTCGCCGAGATGATCGCGGTGAAGTCCGGCCTGGGCTACGTCCTGTGGGACGCGTATTACGTCGGGCGCATGGACATCTGCGTCGCGACCATGTTCTCGGTCGGCCTGCTCGGCTTCATCTCGGACCGCCTCATCGTCTGGGCGGCGCGGTTCCTCCTGCGCTGGCGCACGCTCGAGGCGCACGGATGATCGAGATCCGCGGCGTGCACAAGCAGTTCGCGAAAGGCGAGCGGCGCGTCGTCGCGCTGCAGGACATCGATCTCACCGTCGCGGAGCGCGAGTTCGTGGCGATCCTCGGGCCCTCCGGCTGCGGCAAGTCGACGCTGCTCAACATGGTCGCGGGCTTCGACCAGCCCACGCGCGGCTCGGTGAAGGTGGCGGGCGAGGAGATTGCCGCTCCCGCGCCGGGCCGGGGCGTCGTCTTCCAGGAGCCGGCGCTCTTTCCCTGGCTCACCGTGATGGACAACGTCGTCTTCGGCCCGAAGACCCTCGGCCAGTCCGCGGCGAGCTATCGCGCGCGCGCCGCGCAGATCATCGAGCAGATCGGCCTTTCGGGTTTCGAGGCGAGCTACCCCGCGGAGCTTTCCGGCGGCATGCGCCAGCGCGTCGGCATCGCGCGCGTGCTGATCCTTGAGCCGAAGGTGCTGCTGATGGACGAGCCCTTCGGCAGCCTCGACGCGCAGACGCGCACGCTGATGCAGGAGCTGCTGCTCGCGCTCTGGGAGCGGCACCAGCAGACGGTGCTGTTCGTGACCCACGACATCGAGGAGGCGATCCTGCTCGCCGACCGCGTCTGCGTCATGACCGCGCGGCCGGGCTGCATCAAGAAGAGCATCGAGGTGCGCATGCCGCGCCCGCGCAGCATCGAGTCGACCACCTCGCCCGAGTTCAACACCCTGCGCCGCGCGGTGCTCGACCTGATCCGCGAGGAAAGCGTGCGCGCCGCGATGGAGACCGAGCGCGCCTAGCCCAGGCCTGCCGCGACGCCCAGCACCAGCGCGTCGTCGCGCCCCATCGCCTGCACGCCATTCGGCAGGCCATCGACCGTCTTTCCGGGAACGCTGATCGCCGCGAGCCCCGCCACGCTGGCCAGGACGGTGAAGTCCGCCTGCGATTCGGGCGCCGGCTGATCGAAGGGGAAGGCGGGACCCGGCGTGGTCGGTAAGACCAGCACGTCGCAATCGCGAAACAGCTCGTCCAGCCAGCGTCCCGCCTCGGCGATTCGCGCCCTGGCTTTCTCCACGCGGTCGAGCTTGGCGTCGCGCCCGAACCTGAGCGCGGTGCGGAGCGGCGCCGAAATCTTCGAGCCGGGGTCGTCGAGTAGCGCGGCATGGATGCGCGCCGCCTCGATTTCCACCATGAGCAGCGCCGCGCGGCGAAGCGCTGCCAGGTCGATCGTTGCCGGGAGCTCGCGCACTCTCGCGCCTGAACGAGGGGAGATGGACGCAACCCGTGCTGCGTCAGCCACCGCAGGTGCGAGAACGCCGACGCGGTCGTATTCGGGCATGAGCGGCATCACCCCCGCGCCGTCGATCACTCCGCGCCCGGGCAGGTAGCCGACCACGCCGCAATAGGACGCAGGGATGCGCACCGAGCCGAGCGTGTCGGTGCCGAGCGCGACGTCCGCCAGGCCGGCTGCCACGGCGGCGGCCGAACCGGCGCTGGAGCCGCCACACGTATAGCCATGACGGTGCGGGTTGTGGCAGCGGCCGAACCAGGGGTTGTCGCCGAGCGCGCCGAACGCGGCCTCGTCCATCAACGTCTTGCCGACGACGGTATACCCAGCCGCCTTGAGCCGTGCCACGCAGGGCGCATCGCGCTGCGCGATCCGGCCGCGGTAGGGCTCCATGCCGCCCGCCGTTGGCATGCCGGCCACGTCGATGTTGTCCTTCACCGCCAGGCGCAGGCCGGGCTCGCCGCCTCCGGCGTAGTGGACGAAGCCGTTCGGCGTCACTTCCTCGCCATGCCGAGGATGCCGCCGGCGGCGGAGCGCGGGTCGCGCCTGCGCCAGGTCCCCATGTCGACCGCGGCGAGGAAATTGAACAGCACGCGGTTGAACTCTTCCGGGTCCTCGAGGTTGATGGTGTGCCCGGCGCTGGGCAGCACCGCGAGCGCGGCGGTCGGGATGGCGCGCTTCATGAGCAGCGCCGGCTCGAGGCACGGATCGTCCTCGTCGCCGGTAACGATGAGCGTGGGTGCCTCGATGCGCCTCATGTCATCGACCAGCTCCCAGAGCGACGGCCGGCGGCCCTGCACGCCGCGCATGGTGAGCGTCGAGCCGAGGGTGGAGTGCTCGGCGAGCTGGTCGGCGAACTCGCGCCAGCCGCGCGGGTTCTTGTTCTGGAATTGCACGCGCGTCGGGCCGAGCGAGTAGCGCTTGGCGACTTCCGGCATGCCCTGCTTCTCGATCTGGTCGGCGGCGGCATTGGTCTCGGCGCGGAACTGGTCGCGCTTCGCCGGCTCGGCGCCGTAGCCGCAGCCGCCTACGGCGAGCGAGAGGGCCCGCGCGCCGTAAGCGATCCCGAAGTGCAGCGCCGCGAAGCCGCCCATCGACAGGCCGCAGACATGAGCCTTGTCGATCTTCAGGTGATCGAGCACGGAGCGGATGTCGTCCCGCGCGCGCGCCTGCGAGTACTTCTCCGGATCCTCCGGGACATCCGACGGCGGATAGCCGCGCGCGTTGAAGGCGATGCAGCGATACCAGCGCGAGAAGAGCCGCATCTGCGGCTCCCAGCTGCGGCAGTCGCCGGCGTACTCGTGGATGAAGATGAGCGGTTTCCCGGCGCCCGTCTCCTCGTAATGGAGCTTCACTCCGTCGTCGGTGGTGGCATGTGGCAAGGGATCTCTCCTGATGCGTGACGCTACGATGTGGCGTACCGCGCGGCGCTCTCGCCGGCGATCCGCCCGAGCCCGACCGCGCTGAGCAGGCCGTTGCCCGAAAGATATCCCCAGACGTGCGCTCCAGACACGCCGCGCGCGGCGCCGCCGCCGGCAAAGACGTTGCGCAGCGGCAGGACGCGCGCGCTTTCGTCGACCGCGAGTCCCCCCTGGGTGTGGAAGAGGGCGCCGGTGACCTTGATCGCGTAGTAGGGCGGGGTCAGGAGCGGTTGCTTCGAAAAATCCCGGCCGAACGGATCCTGCCCTCCGGACGCATAGGCGCGCACTTCTTTCAACGTTTCATTCAAGCGCGGGAACACGGGGTTCATTTTCACCGCGCCAGCTGCCTGCGCGTCGCGGTAGTCGGGAAAGGTCATGCCTAACTGGTGCAGGCGCTCGTCGTAGATGCACCAGGCGACGCCGCCCGGCTGTCGCAGCACCGGCAGGCACTGCTCGGAATAACCGAGGTGCTCGTTCGAGAATCGCTCGCCGCTTTCGTTGACCTGGATCCCGCCCTCGGTCATCAGCGCCCAGGTGACGAGGATGCCGTGCGGCGCGGCGACCGAGCCGTGGCCCTGATAGGCCGTCATGTCCATCGCTTGCGCGCCGAGCGCGGTTCCCCAGCGCACGGCGTCGCCCTGGTTGCCGGCGTGGCCGAAGTAGAGCGCGTCAGCGATTTCCGGCAGGTAACGCCACACCATCTCTTTGTTGCCGCCGAAGCCGGAGCACGCAAGGACGAGCGCTTCGTATTCGACCTCGTCGCTCGTTCCGTCCGGTCTTTCGTATCGAACCGAACGATGCGAGACATCGGTGACGCGAGCAGAAGTCAGGATGTCGAGGTCGGCGCTGGCGCGCAGCAGCGCGGCCATGAGCGCTTCGCCGGTCTTCTCCGCCACCGCGTGCATCCTTAAGCGGCTGTGCCCTGGGTAGGTGAAACCCTGCAGCACCTCGAAGCGGATGCCGTGCCGGTCGTCGAGCCACTCGAGCGTCGGGCCGATGCTGCGGCACAGCGCGTCGACGATGCGTGGATCGGCCTCGCCATGGTTCTTGCGCATCAGGTCGGCGGCGAAGAGCTCGGGCGAGTCGTCGATACCGGCAGCGCGCTGGTAACGGGTTCCCGCGGCGGGGATGAAGCCCGAGGAAAGCGAAGTGGACCCCGAGGGGCTTGCGTCGCGCTCCAGCACGAGCACTTCCGCACCCGCGTCTTTTGCCGCTAGCGCCGCCGTGAGGCCGCAGGCGCCGGCGCCGATGACGACGACCGGAACTTTCAAGCCGTGGGTCGGTGCAAGTAACGCCCGCGAGGCGAGCCGAGGACCTTGCCGTTCTCGCAGACCAGCTCGCCGCGCAGGAAGGTGGCTGTCACCTTGTGAGTCAATTCGATCCCTTCGAAGGGCGTGTACCCCTGCGTCGACTCTGATTCGGCGGCCCGGATCGACCAGCTCGATTTCGGATCGACCAGCACGAGGTCTGCGTCCAGTCCCGGCGCGATGTCGCCTTTCGAATTTGCGCCGAAGCGCTTTGCCGGGTTGTAGCTGGTCAGCTCGGCCACGCGGTGCAACGGCAAGCCGCGCTTCGCGCCTTCCGAGAGCAGGGCAGGGAGCAAATACTCCGTGCCACCGAAGCCGGACTTGGCGAGCCAGATATTGCCGAGCGCGTGCTTCGCCGCCTTGGTCTCGTGGCGGCAGCAGGCGTGATCGCTGACGACCCAGTCGACTTTTCCTTCGAGCACCTTTTGCCAGAGAAACTCCACATCCTCGCGCGGCCGGATCGGCGGGTTGACCTTGGCGAACACGCCGGCCTTGGAATGGGTGTCCAGCACCAAATGGCCGATCGTCACCTCTCGCCGGAAGTCGATGTGCGGGAAGACCTCGGCCATCTGCAATGCGGCAGTCAGCGCTTTTCGCGATGAAAGGTGCAGGAGGTTGATCGTCGGCAACGCTGCCTCGTTGGCGAGGTATGAAGCGATGAATACGGCCAGGCCTTCCGAATGCGGCGGGCGAGACTCGTGATATGCGGCGAGGCCATCGAGATCCTTCCGGCCCTCGATGATCTTCGTGTACGCCGTCATGATCTCCGCCGTCTCGCAGTGAAGCGACAGGCTGATCTGCGAGGACTTCTCCGGGAAGCGCTCGCGCGCGGCCTGCACGCCCCGCATCACGAACTCGAAGTGCGCGTAGTCGTAGCGCTCGTCCGGGCCGATCATCAGGAAGTCACGCTGGCTGTCCGAACGGCCATGCAAACCGTGCGAACCGTAGAACATGAAAATCTTGAAGGAACAGACGCCGAAGTCTTTGACGAGTCTTTCCGTCTCCGAGATGTGGGTCGAATCCATCGGCGCCAGGTGGAAGCCGTAGTCGACGTGGAACTTCCCTTCCGAGATCTTCAGGACCTCCGGGAAGAACTCGACGTACGGACCGCCCTTGTTGAGGTAGTACTGGCCGCTGCGAAAGTAGTTGAGGCTGGTCGTCACGCCGCCTTGCGCCGCGGCACGGCTCTCGCTCACCGCGTCCTCCGCGAGCGGTGAGTAGATGCCGGTGTGCATGTGGGCATCCACGACACCAGGAAAGGCGAGCAAACCCTTGCCGTCGTAGGACTGCCTGCCCTGCAGTTGCTGTCCGATCGCGGCAAATTTCCCGCCGATGATCGCGACGTCGCCCTGGACGACGTCGCGGACATTGGGCCGGACTACGCGGACATTCTTGACGACGAGGTCGTTCATCCTTGCTCGAGGAATTCCTTGAGCGCCTTCTCCGGCGGCTTCACGAAGTTCGAGCGCCGGCTCACCTTGAACATGCCTTGCTTGCGTAGCTTGATCGCCATTTCCGCGGTCTTGGCGACGAGCGTCACGCCGTTCACCACCGGCGCGCCGTCGAACTCGCCGGAGAAGAGCATCATCGGCAGGCCGCCGGCCGGGACGATGACGTCGGCGCCGGCGTCCAGCAGCGTCCGGCATTCGCGTTCCCAGAGAGGCTTCAGCTTCTTGAAGCCCTCCCGGCTCGCGAAGGCACCGATGAAGTCGGCGACCGTCGCCGGAACCGCGCGGATGCCGACCACGCGTTGCTGCAGCCCGTAGCGGATAACCTGGTCCTCGTGCCACGGCACGAACACCGGGTTGATGGTGATGAGGCCGAGCTTGCGGCCGAGCGTGCAGGCATGCATCAGCGTCGTCTCGCCGAGGCCGATGACCGGAATGTCGACCACCGACTTCACTTCGGCAAGGCCGGCATCCTGGAAGTGGGTGATGACCATAGCTGCGTAGCCTTGCTTCTCCGCCTGAACGGCGTTGCGGATCAGGTTGCGCGCGATGCGAAACTCGGTGATGGCGTGGGTCGTCGTCGCCGGCGGCGTGGTGGTGTGGAAGGTGGCGGAGAAATCAGGGTCGAGGATGTTCTTAAGGTGTGCCTCGACCTTGGCAATGTAGGGCGCCATGTGGACTTTGTCTGTCGCGCCTTGGAACCAGATCTTGTGGGCCATTATTTGCCTTCCACCAATGCGAGAACTCGAAGCGGGCTGCCGCTGCCATTCTGGATCTTGAGCGGCGGAGCGATCACAACCGCGCCGGTCGGCGGCAGCTGGTCCAGGTTAGCGAGGCACTGCAGGCCGTAACGGCCGGCGCCGTGCATGTAGTAATGGCAGGGGTAGGGCGGGCGCAGGTGCTGGGCCTGTCCGGCGTCGGTGCCGATCGTCTCGGTACCGAAGCCGAGGACGTCACGCTCCTCGACCAGGAACTTCACGGCGTCGATATCGGGACCCGGCGTGTGCTGGCCGGTCTCGTCGTAGTTCTGGTACGCGGCGGGGTCGCCCGCGCGCTTGTACCAGTCGGTGCGCATCAGCACCCAGGACCGCCCGGCGATGCGGCCGTGCTGCTTTTCGAAGCTCAGGAGATGCTTCTTCGTGAGGAGGAAGTCGGCGTCTTTCGCCGCTTCCTTCGAGCAATCGACGACGAAGGCCGGGCCGATGAAGTTCCGCGACGGGATCGTGTCCACGCTGCCGTTCGCCACGTCCTTGCCCGACACCCAGTGGATCGGCGCGTCGAAATGCGTGCCGGTGTGCTCGCCGCAGGAGAAGTTATTCCAGTACCAGGCCGGGCCGCGCTCGTCGTAGCGCGACACTTCCTCGATGCGGAAGGGCCACGCCTGTCCCATCTCCGGCGGCAGCGAGATAGAGGGAAACTCGGGCGACAGGGTGTGGGTGAGATCGACCACGCGAATCTTCCCGGACGTGAGTTTCGTGATGAAGTCGTTCATGCCGACAACTCCCGTTCCAGCGCCTTGGGATTGTCGCGCCAGCGGGCAAGCCATTCCTGCGCTACGTCGCCGGGATAGACGTCCTCGATCCCATCCTGCAGCGCCCTGAGGATCGCGGCGGCGAGCGCCGCCGGCGTCACCTTCGGCGGCGGCTGGAGCTGATTCCACTCGTCGTCGATTGGCCCCGGAAACACGTTGACCACCCGCACGCCAGCCGGGCGCATCTCGGCCCGCAGGCATTGCGCGAGCGAATGCGCGGCTGCCTTCGAGGCCGAGAAAGTGCCGTGCGGCGGGAAATTGGCGAGGGCGTAGATGGAGAGCACGTTCACCCACGCTACCGCGCTCGACTGGCCGTCGGCGCCGCGAGCACGCATCACCGGCCCGAGTTCCTGCGCGAGGCGCAGCAGGCCGAAGTAGTTGACGTCCATCTCCGCGCGGGCGGTTTCGATGCCGGCACGGTTGGCAATGCCGAACGCGCGATGGTGCTCGGCGTTGTTGACCACGATGTCCACCTTGGCGCCGATTTCCGCCGCGACCTCGCGCACGTTCTTGGAGTCGGTCAGGTCGAGGGGCAGGAGGGTGACCTGCGGGATCTTCGCCAGTTCGTCGAACCCCTTGAACTTCTTCCACGGCTCCGAGTGGCCAACCCAGATGAGATCAGCACCAGCGCTTGCCATCTTCTTCACAAGTTCCTGTCCAAGGCCGGTCTTGCCATCGGTGATGAATACCTTGCGGAATTTCGGATCGCAGCTGAACTCTCGTAGTTGCCTGTCTTCGGCCACGTTGACCTCCTTTTCGGGCAGCGCTGCGAGCACCGCCTGCCCCGCGCGGTCGAGCATCGCCTTGATACGCACCCGCTTTTCGACTGAATCGTGAAGATGGGCCACGACGGTCGGCCCGCAATCGAGCTTCACCAGCCCGAGATGCCAGGGCAGGCGCTCGCGGAAAAAAAGATCGTTGCTGTGATGCAGGACGGTGCGCGCGAGGAGCTCGCCACCGTCAGGCAGGATTTTCCAGATCAGTTTTACGGAAAGACACTTTTGACAGGCCTCGCGTGGGGGGTATTGCACCGTCCCGCAGTCCTTGCACTGCTGCAGCTCGAAGCGCCCCATCGCCGCGGCGGCGGTGAGGCCGAGCGCGATCCGGCTGCGCGCCGCCGGCGGCAGCGTCGGCAGCCGCGTGCGCAGCACGGGATTCTTGCGCTTAGGTCGCTCGAGCAAGAACCGCTGCCCCTGATCCGAGTCCACGATCGAAGTTGATCATTCCAAAGCCGCTGACGAGTCCCAGTTTCGCATCGTTGACGGCCCGGGGACCGGCCTCGCCGGTGAGCTGGCGGATCGCCTCGACCATGCCGAGGAAGCCGCCCGCCGCGCCCGCCTGGCCGACCGAGAGCTGCCCGCCGCTGGTATTGAGAGGGAAGCTGCCGTCATGGGTGAAGGTGTGCTTGCGCACGAAGGCGGGCCCTTCGCCCTTGGCGCAGAAATCGAGATCTTCGAGCTGCATCAGCGAGATCACGGGATAGTCGTCGTAGGTCTCGACGAAATCCATGTCGGCCGGTCCGGCGCCCGCCTGCGCGTAGAGCTCGTCGCGGTCGAGCGCCCAGCCGGCGCGCATCTGCACCGGGTCGCTGGCAAATGCGTTGTGACGCTCGATGGTTCCTCGCAGGGTGGCATATTTCAGCTTGAGGCTTTTCGCTCGTTCTTCCGTCAAGACCAGGAAGGCATCTGCGCCTGCGCAGGGCATGACGCAGTCGAAAAGGTGCAGCGGCTCGGCAATCGGCCGCGCGGCCATGTACTCACCCAGGGTGAGAGGCTTTCTAAACAGGGAAAAATCGAATTTCAAGGCGTTGGCGCGCTGAGCGACGCAGAGCTTGCCGAAGTCCTCGCGCTTCGCGCCGTACTGGGCCATGTAGTAAGCGGTGAGGAAGGCGAAGCTCGCGTTCGGCCCGCCCGCGCCGTAGGGGTAGACCGCGTCGCGCGCGAACTGGCTGAAGTTGGCGAGCGTCAGGCGGAAGGAATCGACGTGGTTGGTGTCGGCGGCGAGGCAGGCGACGACTTCGGCATCGCCCGACTGCACGGCGCGCGCGGCGCGCCGCAGCGCGACCACGCCGCTCGCACCACCGAAGGGTAGGTGGTCGAGCCAGCGCGGCGACAGGCCGAGGTGCTGGGTCAAGCCGATCGCGGTATCCGGGGCGAGGGTAAAGCTGGAGACCGATAGGCCATCGATCTCGTCCTTCTTCACGCCTGAACGGGAAATGAGTTCCGAAAGGCCTCTCGCCAACCACCAATGCGCGGCACGAATCGAATAGCGCACGTACGGCACCGTGACGGGCACCGCGACGGCGACGCCCTGATAACCCTGCCTCATGACTTGCGCCGCTTGCGGTCGCGCAGATCGAAGCGCAGCGCCGGGTCGAAAGCGAAGTCCGAGAGCTTCGCCTTCTGCACCTTGTTGGTCGAGGTGACCGGCAGCTCGTCGATGAAAGCGACGATGCCTGGCGCCTTGAAATAGGCAAGCCTCTCCAGGCACCAGTCCTGGATGGAGACTGCGTTTTCCCGGGTTCTTTCCTTCGAAATCACGCAGGCCATCACTTCTTCGTCCCGCACGGAATCGGGAGCGGCAATGACGGCAACGGCCTGCACATGAGGATGGCCGGCGATGGCGGCCTCGACCTCCAGCGCGGCGATATTCTCGCCGGCGCGGCGGATGATGTTCTTCAGCCGGTCGACGAAGTGCAGCGCGCCGTCGGGCCCGCGCCGTGCCGCGTCGCCGGTATGGAACCAGCCGTCGCGCCAGGCGTCCGCGGTCGCCTTCTCGTCCTTCAGGTAGCCCGAGAAGAAGCCGCGGCGCGGATCGCCGCCTTTCTGGCGGACCAGCATCTCGCCCCCTTCGGCGAGCTTGATCTCCAGGCTGTCCTTCTCGAAGCCGAAACATCTCGTCCCCACGTGACGCGGTTCGCGGCTTGCGGAGACGAGGGCGCCGCTGCCGGTCTCGGTCATCGCCCAGCCTTCGATCAGGGGGAAGCCGAAGCGCGCTTCGAATGCGGCGTGGTCCTTGGGATTGGCGTTCGCACCGTAGCCGAAGCGCACCTGGTGTTTTGGGGGCGCAGTTTCATCCCTCATCAGGATGGCGGGCATCACGCCCAGATAGTGCACGATCGTCGCACGGGAATCGGCAACGTCGCGCCACCAGCTCCTCGGGTGAAAGCGATCGAGCTGCACGATGCAGCCCGCCGTCAGGATCATGGCCGTCGTCGAGAACGCCAGAGCGTTCATGTGGAACAGCGGCAGCGGCGTGATCAGCCGCTCTTCGCCCTCGCGCAGCTCGCACAGCCCGCCTTCCTCGACGTAGCGCCGGCCGAGGCCGAGGAAATAGAAGTTGGAAAGCAGGCAGCCCTTCGGCTTGCCGGTCGTGCCGGAGGTGTAAAGCAGGGCGCACTCGTCGGCCTCGCAGGATCGGCCCGGCGGCGGCGGATCGTCGAGCGAGGCGACGTCGACGACCGCGCCGGCCTCGCTGTGCGACAGGACGTATTCCAGCTCCGAACTGCGGTAATCGGGATTCAGGGGCAGCACGCTCGAGCCGAGCGAGTTGAGCGCCAGGAAATGGAGCAGGAACTCCGGGCAGTTCGGCAGCTTGAGGGCGACGCGATGACCCTTGCCGTAGCCGCGCGCACGATAGCGGGAGGCGATCGACGCGACGCGCTCCAGAGCGGTGCCGTAGCTGAGCTCGGCTCGTTCCGGGTATGTCAGCAGGAACGGCCGGCGACGATGCGCGTTCGCAGTTTGCTCGAAGGCGGAGAAGACCGTCGCCACGGGCCGATGGTAAGATGCCCCGCGACATTCGGACAACGGGAGGAGGGGAAATGCTCAAGGTAATTTGCGCCGCGCTCGCCTGGACGCTGGCGGTACCGGCGTTCGCTCAGGACACCATCAGTGCGACGCACGTCTTTCCCGCGTCGCTGATCTATTCGCGCAGCTTTCTCGAGTACGTGAAGAAGGCCAACGAGGCCGGCAAGGGCGTGTTCAACATCCAGGTGCGCGGCGGCCCCGAGGCGATCGGCATGATGGAGCAGCCCGGCGCGGTGCGCAGCGGCGTGGTCGACATGGTGTATTCGCCGTGCGCGTTCTACGCGGCAGTGGTCCCCGAGTGCGACGCGATCTCGGCGTCCTCGATCGACGGCCCGACCGCGCGCAAGAACGGCGGCACCGCGCTCATGAACCAGATCCACAACAAGCGCATGGGCACCGTCTTCCTCGGCTGGGTGGATAGCGGCATCCGCTTCGACCTCTGGTCGACCAAGGAGCCGAAGTTCGACAGCGCGGGCGCGATCGACATCAAGGGCTTCAAGGTGCGCGGCAACCCGATCTACAACGCGTTCCTCACCAACTACCTCGGTGCGCAGGTGATCAACCTCAATTCGTCCGAGCTTTACACCGCGCTCGAGCGGGGCACGGTCGACCTCACCGCCTGGACGCAGATCGGCCTCATGGACCTGAATTGGGACCGCTACATCAAGTACCGCATCACGCCGGATTTCTTCTCCACCGACCTCATCATCCTGGTCAACCAGAAGAAGTGGGAGTCGCTCTCGCCGAAGTCGCGCGAGATCCTGCAGCGCGTGGCGATCCAGCACGAGACCTCCAGCCTGCACGACCTGCAGGCGCTCTGGAAAAAGGAGCAGGCGGAGCTCGAGAAGCGCGGCATCAAGACCGTGTCGCAGTCGCCCGAGGCGTCGAAGAAGTTCGTCGCCGGCGCCCGCGCCGCGAGCCTGCAGCGCATGAAGGAGCGCATGGAAAAGGCCGGCGGCATGGAGAACTACGACCGGGTCGTGAAGCTCTTCACGCCTGAGTGAAATATGTAGTTAAGGGCTACGACGCCGTCATCTACGGGATGGCGGCGCTCGCCGCCTTCCTGATGGCGGCAATGATGGTCACGATCTGCCTCGACGTCCTGCTGAGGAATCTCGGCTACCAGAGCTCGGCGCACTTCTTCACCTTCACCGAGTACGCGCTGCTGATGATCCCCTGCATGGGCGCGCCCTGGCTGGTGCGGGAGAAGGGGCATATCTACGTCGAACTGCTGCTGATGAGCCTCGGCGAGCGCCTCCGGGCCCGCATGACGGTCGGCATCGGCCTGGTGTGCGTCGCCCTTTGCCTGGTGCTCGCCTGGTACGGCTTCGACATCACCTGGCAGAACTTCGCGCAAAACGAGAAGGACGTGCGCTCGCTCGACATGCCGCGCTGGATGGTGGTGATGTGGATCCCGGTCGGCTTTTTCCTGATGGCGGTCGAGTTCGCCCGCTACCTCTGGCGCCGGGAGAATTTCCTGGCGCCATTGCAAGACATCGCCTAGCGACGCGTGGCCTGGTACTGGGCGGCGGCTTTGCTCTTCGGCTCGGCACTCGGGCTGATGATGTTCGGCATCCCGGTCGCGATCGGCTTTTTCATCACGAACGTGATCGCGGCGATGGTGTTCATGGGCGGCGCGCCCGGCATCACGCAGGTGATCAACAACGGCTTCGGCGCGATGACCAACTTTGCGCTGGTGCCCATCCCGATGTTCCTGTTCATGGGCGAGCTCTTCTATCACACCGGTCTTGCCACGCGCTGCTTCAACGCCGCCGACAAGCTGATGGGCAACATCCGCGGTCGCCTCGCGTACGTCACGCTGATCGGCGGCACCGCCTACGCCGGCCCGGCGGGCTCGTCGATGGGCGCCTGCGCGCTGCTCGGCCGGCTGATGGCGCCGGAGATGATCCGCCGCGGCTACAGCAAGTACCTCTCGCTCGGCCCGATCATGGGCGTCGGCGGCCTGGCGGTGATCATTCCGCCTTCCGCGCTGACGGTGCTGCTCGCGACGCTCGGGCAGACCGACGTCGGCGCGCTGCTCATCGCCGGCATCGTGCCGGGCTTCGTCCTCGCGACGATGTACGGCGTGCTGATCTGGGCGTGGGTGAAGATCGACCCGGACGCCGCGCCGCCTTACGTGCCGGAAACGGTGTCGCGCCGCGAGAAGATCCGGCTGATCTTCGTCGACGTGATCCCGATGGTGGCGATCATCGTCTTCTCGGTGGTGATCATGCTGGTCGGTTGGTGCACCCCGACCGAGGCGGCCGCGCTCGGCGCGTTCTCCGTGATCGCGCTGGCGATTTGCTACGGCGACATGACCTGGAAAGCCTTCGTCAAGTCACTCGACGGTTCGCTGCGGGTGACGGTGATGGCTTTCCTCGTCATCTTCGGCTCCGCCACTTTCGCGCAGGTGCTCGCGTTCACCGGCGCCTCGAGCGGCCTGGTGACCTGGGCGACCTCGTTCCAGGTGACGCCGCTGCAGATGGTGTTCATCATGATCGGCGTCATCATCTTCCTGGGCAGCTTCATGGATCCGCTGTCGAAGATGCTGTTGACCGCGCCGATCTTCTTCCCGCTCGCGAAATCGCTCGGCTTCGACCTGACCTGGTTCGGCCTGATCATGCTGCTGGCGCTCGAAGTGGGCTACACCACGCCGCCGTTCGGCTTGCTGCTGTTCGTGATGAAAGGCGTGGCGCCGCCGGGCACGACCATGAAGGACATCTATCTCGCCGGCATGCCGTTCATCGCCTGCGTCATGGTGCTGATCGTGCTGATCATGTTCTACCCGCCGATCGCCACCTGGCTGCCGCAGCGGATGCACTGAAGAGGAGAAACGCTTGTCCAGCACGGTTGGAATGACCCGCGGCACCGAGCTCGCGGGCAAGGTCGCCCTCGTCACCGGTGGGGCGCGCAACATCGGCCGCGCCATCGCGCGCGCTCTAGCCGCCGGCGGCGCGTCGGTGATGGTGAACGCGAGGACGTCGAAAGCGATGGCGGAGGAGACGGTGAAGATGATTGGCTCCTCCGCGGACCTGTTCATTGCCGATGTCACGAATCCGGCGGAGGTGAAGAAACTCGTTGAGGCGACCGTGAAGCGCTTCGGCCGGCTGGATATCCTGGTGAACAACGCCGCGGTTCGCCATGAAAACGCTTTTGCATCCATTGCCTATGAGGAATGGCGCAGCGTGCTCTCGACCATCCTCGATGCCGCTTTCCTCTGCAGCCAGGCCTGCCTGCCGCAGATGGCGAAGGCAGGCGGTGGCACGATCATCAACATCGGCGGCCTG
>LSTF01000049.1 GCA_001644455.1 Betaproteobacteria bacterium SCGC AG-212-J23 | reverse complement strand
GCGCGAAAGGAAAATCCGCGCTGCGGGTCGTCGAGTTGCGGCGAGGAAACGCCCAGGTCGAAGAGCATGCCGTCGACCTTCGCCGGCAGCGCCGAGAGATCGGAGAAACGAGTCTGCACGAAGGAAAAGCGAGGATCGGCGATCGAGCGGGCGGCCGCTGCCGCATCGGGATCGCGATCGAGCGCGAGCAGCCGTCCCTGCGGACCGAGCCGCGCAAGGATCGCCCGGCTGTGCCCGCCGCGGCCGAAGGTGCCGTCCACGTAGACGCCTTCCGCCTTCACCGCCAAGGCCGCGAGCGCTTCCTCTTCGAGGACAGGGTGATGCATCGGCGCTCACAGCGAAAAGTCCTCCATGCCCGGAGGCGGGGTGCCGTTGCCGGGGAGCGCCTGCGCGAGCTTCGCCGACCAGACGCCGGAATCCCAGAGCTCGAAATAGCGGCCCTGGCCGACCATCATCGCGTCCCGTCCAAGCCCGGCGTGCGCGCGGAGCGCCGCGGGGAGGAGGATGCGGCCCGAGCCGTCGGGGCTCACGTGCTCCTCGAAGCCGAGAAGCAGGCGCTTCCACCAGCTCGCCTGCGAGTGAAGCGCGGGGAAGCCCTCCACCCTCGCGCGCACCGGTTCCCATTCGGCGATGGGATAGATGAGGACGCAGCCGTCGGGATGCGCAGTGAGCACCAACGTTTCGCCGGAATCGAGCAAAGCGGAGCGATGACGCGTCGGAATCGCAATGCGACCCTTGGCGTCGAGCGTGATGACCGCCGCTCCGTGAAATGCAGCTCCCATGGCTCCTTGATGGCTGTTTGCGCCACTTTTTTCTACCTTTTTCCACTTTACTGGGGATTTGGGCCGGCGGTCAAGCGGATTTTCTTGGCCTGACAACGACTTAGGAGAGATTTATTACACGAATTCTGCTTGAAATGAACTTATAAATATCAATATCTTACAAAACAAACTAGAAGTGAAAGCTCAGGAGATTCATGCGGCAGTGCAGTGCGATAATTTCGCCCCTCGTGATCAACAAGTTCTTCGCCAGCGCGGAGGCCGCCCTCGCCGATATCCCTGACGGCGCGACGGTGATGATCGGCGGCTTCGGCAACGCCGGCATGCCCGCGGCGCTGATCGACGCGCTGATCGCGCAGGGCGCGCGCGATCTCACCATCGTCAACAACAACGCCGGCAACGGCGACACCGGCCTCGCAGCACTGCTGAAGGCGAAGCGGGTGAAGAAGATCCTCTGCTCCTTCCCGCGCCAGGCCGACTCGTGGCATTTCGACGCGCTCTACCGCGCGAAGGAAATCGAGCTCGAGCTCGTCCCCCAAGGCACCCTCGCCGAGCGGATCCGCGCCGCCGGCGCCGGCATCGGCGGCTTCTACACGCCCACGGCGTTCGGCACCAGGTTGGCGGAAGGAAAAGAGACGCGCCGCATCGGCGATCGCGACTACGTGCTCGAATTTCCGATCCACGCCGACTATGCGCTGATCAAGGCCGATCGCGCCGACCGCTGGGGCAACCTCACCTACCGCATGACGGCGCGCAACTTCGCGCCCATCATGGCGAGCGCGGCGAAGTGCACCGTGGTCCAGGTGCGCGAGACGGTCGAGCTCGGCGCGCTCGATCCCGAGATGGTCGTCACACCCGGCATCTTCGTGAAACGCGTGGTGAAGATCGCCGCGCCATTGCAGAAGGCGGCCTGATGAAAAAGCTCGATCGCAACCAGATGGCGGCGCGCGTGGCGCGCGATATCCCGGACGGCTCCATCGTCAACCTCGGCATCGGCCTGCCGACGCTGGTCGCCGAGCACCTGCCCAAGGGACGCGAGATCATCCTGCACAGTGAGAACGGCGTGCTCGGCATCGGTCCCCGCCCCGCTCCCGGGCAGGAGGACGAGGACCTGATGAATGCCGGCAAGGAGCCGGTGACGCTGCTTACCGGCGGCTCCTACTTCCACCACGCGGATTCATTCGCGATGATCCGCGGCCGGCACCTCGATTTCTGCGTGCTCGGCGCTTTCCAGGTCGCCGTCAACGGCGACCTCGCCAACTGGCACACCGGCGGCGCGGACGCGATTCCCGCGGTCGGCGGCGCGATGGACCTCGCCGTGGGTGCGAAGAAGGTGCTGGTGATGATGGAGCACCTGACGAAGAAGGGCGAAAGCAAGATCGTCGAGCGCTGCACCTACCCGCTCACGGGCGCACGCTGCGTCAACCGCATCTACACCGATCTCGCGGTGATCGACGTGAAAGCCGACGGTCTCCACGTGGTGGAGACCGTCGACGGCTTGAGCTTCGAGGAACTCCAGCGCCTCACCGGAGTTCCCCTGAAGAGGATGCTTACTGCGGCTTGACGCCGGCCTTCTGCAGCAGGTGGCGGGTGCTGTCCAGCTCCTCGCGGACCAGCTTGGCGAATTCGGCCGCTGACAGATCCGCAGTCGTGTTGCCGAGGTTCTCGAGCTTGGTCTTCGTCCCTGGGTCGGCGAGCGCCTTGCGCACGTCGCCGTTGATCTTGTTCACCAGTTCGGGACTCATGCCCGCGGGTCCCCAGAGCGCCACCCACAGCGAGGACTCCGAGTTCTTCGTGCCTGCTTCCGCGGTGGTCGGGACGTCGGGCATCGTCGGATTGCGCTTGGCGGTGCTGACGGCGAGCGGCCGCACCTTGCCGTTCTTCACGAACGAAAGCGCGGCGGAGATCGGCGCCCAATAGCCGTCGACGTTGCCGCTCAGGATGGCGGCGATGACCTCGGGCGTGCCCTTGAACGGCACTTCCACGACCTGGATGCCGGCGGCGGCGATGAACTTCTCGGTATTCAGGTGGGTGCCGCTGCCGATGCCGGCGTGGCCGATGTTGAGGCTGCCGGGCTTCGCCTTCGCCGCGTCGACGAAGTCCTTGAGCGTCTTGTAGCGCGACTCGGTGGCGACGACCATGACGTTCGGCTGCTCGACGAACAGCGCGATGTCGGTGAAGTCCTTCAGCGTGTCGTAGGGCAGCTTGGCGAAGATCGACGGATTGACGATGTGAGCGTTGGACGTCACCAGGAGCGTGTAGCCGTCCGGCGCGGCGCGCGCAACAACCGCGGATCCGATCGAGCCGCCGGCGCCGGCGCGGTTGTCCGAGACGACCGGCTGGCCCCACATCTGCGAAA
Source organism: Betaproteobacteria bacterium SCGC AG-212-J23 (assembly GCA_001644455.1). Taxonomy (GTDB): domain Bacteria; phylum Pseudomonadota; class Gammaproteobacteria; order Burkholderiales; family SG8-39; genus SCGC-AG-212-J23. The sequence continues at coordinate 19,044 of LSTF01000049.1, read as the reverse complement.
GCCTCTCGGCGACGATGCGGCCGACGATGTCGACCGCGCTGCCGGGGGTGAAGGCGACGACCATCTGCACCGCTTTCGTCGGATAGGACTGCGCCGTCGCCAGCGCGGAAAACGCGAGCAATGCTGCGCCCAATACGGGCTTGCTGAGCTTCATGCTTCCTCCTAGTTGGTTTTTGCTTTAGCCCAGTAGTCGGGCTTTGACTTCGTGCGCTGCAGTGCTTCGGCGGTCTCGTACCCCGGCGCCATCGACGCCGTCGTTCCCGCGAGCACCTGGTGGTGATCGATATTCAGCAGGCGCAGCCAGCTCTGCTGCCCAAGCGTGAGGCCGATCATGCAGCCGAGCTCGACCAGCTCCGCCTCGCTGTAATGCCGGTGCATGCGTTCCCAGAAGGCGTCGTCGGTATTGAGGTGCCAGGCGATCGCTTCCGCGTATGCGAGCGCCGCTTTCTGGCGGTCGGAGTAGCGCGTCGACTTCTCGAAGTTGAGCAGATCCTTGACGTCGTCCTCGATCATGCCGGCGCCCGCCGCTTTTACCGAGCGCTGGTTGCCGCAGTAGTCGCACTGCACCGAGCGCGAGACGTACAGGCGGCAGAGCTCCTTGATCGGATGATCGAGCACGCCGTTCTTGAACAGGTCGCGCCAGGCATTGGCAAAGAACCAGAAGCAGGCCTTGACGTGCGCGCGGACTGCCGAGCTCTCGGGGCGCGGCGTGCCTTCGCGCTGACAGCGCTCCATCTCCTTGCGCATGTCCGCGTCCATCTGGTCGAGGGGAACGTAACTGATGCGTTGCTTGGCCATGCTTTCAACCTCCGGATGCAAACTATATCAAGCCTTCATCGGCGGCCAGTCGCGCGAATAGGCCGGCTGCTTCATGAATTCCTTCGGGTCGTAGGTCCAGAACTGGCTCACGTCCGGGTAGGTCTGGATGTTGGTATTCACCAGCCGGCCGTCCTTCTTCTCGACCTTGCGGATGTAGATGTTGCCGACCACGTTGCCGTACTCGTCGAACTTGATCGGTCCGCGCAGCGTGTCGACGCGGACCGCGCGCAGCGCCTTGATGAAGGCATTCTTGTCCTCGATCTTGCCTTTGAGGGCGCCGATCGCCGCCGCCAGCACCTCGCCGTAGAGATAGGTACCGGACGCGTACTGTCCCGGGTCGTAGCCGTTTTCCTTGAAATAGGTGGCGACGAAGCGTTTGTTGATCGGGTTGTCGAGCTGCGCGGTGTACCAGCAGCTCGAGATCGCGCCGAGTGCGTAGTCGCCCATGTTGCGCACCGCGACCTCGTCGAATGCCGTCATCCCGCCGAGCACCGGCGTCTTCAGGCCGTACTCGTTGTACTGCTTGAAGAAGCGGAAGCCGTTGCCGCCGGCGAAGCCGAGAAACACTGCGTCGATGTCGCTCTTGAGCTGTGCGATGTAGGAGCCGTAGTCCGGCGCATTGAGCGGCGAGAAGAGCTTCTGCACCAGCGTGCCACCCGCGTCCTCGAATACCTTGTGGAACCCGCCCAGCAGCTCGTGGCCGTAGGCGAAGTCGTCGGCGATGGCGGCGATGCGCTTGTACTTCAAGTTTTTCGCGGCATAGTCGGCAATCGGATACGAGCACTGCGCGGAGGTGGAGGTGGCGCGCACGAACCAGGGATTCGCCTTGCGCTGCGTCATGTCCTCGGCGCCGGCGACCGGCAGCGTCGGAATCTGCGCCGTGCGGATGTAGTCATCCATCGCCAGCGCCTCGAACGCGGCGAGCGGGCCGACCACAGCCTGCACGCGCTCGCGCTCGACCAGCTCCTGCATCTTGGTGCGCGCCTGCGCCGGCACGCCGCCCGAGTCGGCCACCACCAGCTCGACCTTGCGCCCGCTGAGGGTGTAGTTCTTCTCCTTGAGGAAAATGACCAGCCCGCGCTCCATGTCGATGCCGCCGGAGGCGAGCGCGCCGGTCTTGATCGTGAGCAGGCCGATGCGGATCGGCTGCGCCTGGGCGCGCACGATGGCCGGAAAACCGAGCACCGATGCCGCCGCGGTTGCACCCGCCGACTTGACGAACTTTCTGCGATTGAAAGTCATAGTTCCTCCACCATGGAAAACTTCTCGTCCGCGGCCAGGCACGCTGCCTCGGGCAGCTTGCGCTCGCGCCGCACCAGATTCGTCCCCTGCACGATCGACACCATTTTGTAGAACGCGTGGCGCCGGCTCATGCCTTCGCGTCCCATGCCGCAATCCGAGCCGAGGATCAGCCGCTCGGCAGGGATGTGCTCGAGCGCCTTTCTCACCAGCGCCGCGACCTGATCGGGCGTCTCGACCTGCAGCGTGTGGTGGTCGACCACGCCGATGCAGATCTTCTTGTCCTTGATGCCCTTGCCGATCGCCTCGAGGTCCATGCCGCCGGAGCTGCAGGTCTCGAAGGTGATGACGTCGGCATCGATGCGCGACAGCGGCTCAATGGCCGGCGCGTAGCTCGGCGTCTTGGCGAACAGCCGCTGCGCCGCCGGGTTGCCCCAGCAGGTATGGCACCAGATCTCGGTCTTCTTCCGCAGGCCGCGCACGGTGTTGTTGAACACCTCGACCATGAAATCGGGATTCAGCACCTTGTCGACCAGGCCCTTGGCGGCGAGCAGATGGATCTGCGGCTCCTCCATCTGGATCACCTTGCAGCCGGCGTCGGCCAGCTCGTGCAGCTCCTCGTTCAGCGCGTCGCTGATCGCGAGGATGGCCTTCTTCAGGTCCTTGTAGTGGAGGTCGCGCACCGCCATGGCGACGAGCTCCGGCATGATCGTGCCGAACTTCACCGGCTTCGCCGTCTGGCGCTGCGCCGCCTTCCAAACGGCGGTGTACTGCAGCGTGCCGCGCCCGACCGGACCGGTAAGGTCCGGCATCATCCGCGTCTCGAGCACGTCATGCAGAATGTGCCCCGGCTTGTGCGGAAAGCCCGCCTTGCCGCCGGCGCGGTAGAAGTTCGCGCCGGAGAAGCCGCTCATGCGCAGCGGCGCGTAGGAAAACCAGTTGTGGCCCGCGACGTCGGCATCGAAGCGGCAATCGCCGTCGGTGACGATGTCGAGGCCGGCGACCTCCTGGTCGCGCAGGTAGGTCGAGACCGCGTCGAGATACTGCTCGCGATAGGCTCGATCGACCATCGCCTCGCGGAACTCGCGCCGTCCGAGGTTCTGCGTGTACCACGACGGCCGCGGCAGGGAGCCGATGATCGTCGTGGGCAGGAGCAGATTCGCGGTGGCGATGTACATCAGGCCAACCCGTCGCTGACTTTCACGTTTTCAGGCTGCAGCTCGATTCCCGACGCTTTGGCCTGCATGAGGAGCAGCGTCGAGAAATCCTCCTCCGTCATGCCGTTGCCGATCATCTGCTGGAGCAGGTCGCGCGTCAGCGAGGTGAGCGGCATCGGCACCTCGAATTCCTTGCCCGCGTCGAGGCCGAGGTCGAGGTCCTTGCGCAGCAGCTTCGGCGTGAAGGTGACGTGGAAGTCGAGGTTCACCAGCGTCGGCGTCTTGTAGCGCGTGAACATCGAGCCCATCACGCTCTTGTTGAGGAAGTCGAGGAAGGCATGGCGCGGCATGCCGGCTTTCTGCGCGAGGATGGTGATCTCGCACAGGTTCTGGATCACCACCCCCAGCATCACGTTGTGGCAGATCTTGGCGATGCGCGCAAGCTCGCCTTCGCCGACGTAGCTCGAGCCGACGCCCATCATGTCGAGGTAGGGCTTGGCCTTCTCGTAGGCGGACTTCGGCCCCGAGACGACGAAGGTGAGTTTTCCAGCCTTGATGACCTTCGCATTGCCGCTGACGGGCGCCGCAAGGTACTCAATGCTTTTTGCATTCAAAAATTTCCTGAGCTCCGCGGATCCCTCCAGGGAGATGGAGGAACACTCGACGACCATCGTCGGCTTGCCCTTCGCCAACGCTTTGTTCAGCACTTCCTTTACGTCGTCATAGGTCGAGACCATGACGAACAGGATGTCCCTGGTGGACAACTCCTCGAGCTGGTTCACCACCTTGGCGCCGTGCTTCGACAGCGGGTCGGCTTTCGCCTTGGTGCGGTTCCAGACGGCGATGTCGCAGCCGCCCTTGGCGAGGCGCTCGGCCATGGCGTAGCCCATGCGGCCGGCGCCGATCCAGCCGAGCTTCTGGTCAGTAAGGGTTGGCAATCGGGAGTTCCTCAGCGGGATAGAGCGAAATGATCTTGGCGCCGGTCGGCGTGAGGATGATCTCCTCCTCGATGCGTGCGGCCGACACGCCGTCGCTCGCCGGGCAATAGGTCTCGACGGCGAACACCATGCCGGCCTTGAGCTCGATCGGGTCGCGCAGCGAGTTCACGCGCGAGATGAGCGGCCGCTCATGCAGGCCAAGGCCGAGGCCGTGGCAGAAGTTGAGGCCGAAAGCGTCCATCTCGCTGGCGAAGCCGATGTCCTTTGCCTGCGGCAAGGCGCGCGCGACCTGGTCGCTCGACATGCCGGGCTTGAGAAGGGCGATCGCCTTGTCCATCCACTCGCGCGCCTTCTTGTACGCCGTGCGCTGCGGCCCGGTAGCGCGCCCGACGTTGAAGGTACGGTAGTAGCAGGTGCGGTAGCCCATGAACGACTGGATGACGTCGAAGAACGCCTGGTCGCCCGGGCGGATCAGGCGGTCGGTGAAGTTGTGCGGGTGCGGGCTGCAGCGCTCGCCGGAGATCGAGTTGATCGCCTCGACGCAGTCCGAGCCCATTTCGTAGAGCCGCTTGGTGGCGAGCGCGACGATCTGCGACTCCTGCACGCCGGGTTTCAGCGCCTCGGCGATGTCGGTGTAGACACCGTCGACCATTGCCGCCGCCATGTTAAGCAGCGTCAGCTCGTCGATGTTCTTCACCTCGCGCGCCTGCAGCATGGTCTGCTGGCCGTCGCGCACCTCGATGCCTTCCTCCTGCAGGGCGAACAGCATCGGCGGCTCGACCACGTCGACGCCGAGCGGCATCTTCGCCACGCCTTCGGCCTTCAGGATCGCCTTGATCTCTTTCGCGGCTTGCTTGAACAGGAACAGATCCGAGCCCACCGCACCGCGCATCCCCAGCAATCCGGCGCGGCAATGGTCGTTCTTCAGCCACGGCGCATACAGCTTGTGGTGCTTCGCTGCGCTGCCGAAATCCCAGATGTACGGATCGCCGGTGCCGGTGAGAAGCGAATAGCGCGTCAGCTTGTCGCGCGCCCACTCGCCAATCACGGTGCTGGTGGTGTAGCGGATGTTGTGCTGGTCGAAGGAAAGCAGCGCGCCGAGGTCCGATTGCGCGAGCGCGGCGCGCGTGCGCGCCAGGCGGTAATCGTGGAGCCGGCGGAAGTCGACGCGTTCCTCGAAGTCGACCTGCGTGCGGCCCGGCGCCTGCAGCGGCCGATCCCAGCGATGCTTCGGGTCGACGCTGTCCGGACCTTTCCTCTTTGCCATGCCTCCTCCTCGAAATGATTCTAGCCGGAGACGAGCGCCATCCGGCGGCGGATCTGCGCCGCGGTTTCGCTGTCGCCCGCCGCCTCGGCGCGCTTCAGCTGTACGCCGAGCCACGCGAGCAGCGGCCGGCGCCAGCCCTGCCCCGACGCGATCTCCACGGCGCGGGAAATCCCCGCGGGATCGATCCCACCCGCGCGGAATCGCACCGATTCCGCGACCAGTCGCGACAGCGGCTCGTCGGTTCCCTTGAAGGATGATTTTCCAAGAAGATAGTCTGCATAGCGCGCGTTCTCCGCGCCGGCGCCGTCCTTGAGCGCGAGAAAGCCCGGGCAGTCGTCGAACTCCAGGCTCGCACTCCGAACCGCGCAGCGCACCAGTTCCGCGCGGGCGACCAGGTCGGCGCGGCCGGTACTGCCCAGTTCTTTCCTTGCCGCCGCGAATTCCGCTTCGGCGCGCGCGGTTTCGCCAGTCAGGTAGGCGCGCTGAAACGACGCCATCGCCTGCGCCGCGTCGCTCTGCCACTGCACGGGCTGCGTGCCGCCGCACCCCGCCAGCAGCAGCGTCAGGGCAAGCGAATCTCGGAATTTCGCTCGAAAGGCCATTTGCGATTGATTTCTTCGATCAGGCTGGACACCTTGCGCAAGCTGGCGTCGACCTCGGCGCGCAGCGCCCCGAGGTCTGCGGTCGCGGCCTTGGCGTTGCCGCTGACCGCCTCGGCGTCGGCGAGAATTTTCTCGACGCGCTTGAGGTTGTCGCGCACTTCGCCGAGGGCGGCGTTCATCTGGCCGACCGCTTGCTGCGCGCCGTCGACCAGCCCGCCTTGCCCGAGAACGCGCGCATCAGCCTTGGCGATCGTCGCATCGAGGCGCTGCGAGACGCCGCCGAGCGAGGTGAGGAGCTTGTTCACTCGGTCGAGCGCCTGCGTCGCCTGCTTCGCGTCTTCCTCGCCGAGCAGCGCATCGAGCGCGCCTTGCTTGCCGGCCATGCGCTCGGTGAGCGTGCGTACATTGTCCAGGCTGGCTTGCACGCTGCCGCCGGGGCCGGTGATGTTCTGCAGGTTCTCGAGCAGCGCGCGCAGCGAGGCCACCATGCGCGGAATCTCCTCCGTGGCGTCGCCCCGCAGCACCGGGCGCTCCGCGCCGTTGGGCAGTAACGGGTCCTTCAGGTTGGCGCTGAAGGCGCGGATCTTCGGCGCGCCGACGATGCCGCGTTCGAGGGTAAAGATCGTGCTCGTGCGCAGCCAGCGCGCATCCTCCACCGGGACGCGTACGAGAATGCGGGCCTTGCCGTCGTCGCGCAGCGTAATGCGGCGCACGCGGCCGATGGGAAAGCCGGAGAAGGTCAGGTCCATGCCGATCGCCACGCCCTCCGCGTTGTCGGCGACCAGCACCAGACGCTGCGTCTGGTCGAACGTGCCGCGCGCGTAGAGAACGAAGAAGACGAAGCCGACGGCGATGACGACCGTCAGGCCGATCAACAGGCCGACGCGGAACTGCAGGTTCCGGGGGATCGGCGTGAATTGCGGCTCGGCCATCTAGGCGTACGCGGCGGCGAGCGCGGCGATCTCGATGATGCCCAGCGCGAAGAAGAGTCGCACCATCCCGCCCATCACGGCGAGCGGCGCGGACTTGGCGTCGCGCGTCGCGCTCACACCGGCCGCGATCGGAACCACGGCCACCACAAACCCGAACATCGTGCACTTGAGGAGGAAGCCGGCTAGAGCCGGGAGCGTGAAGACGTGCGTGATGACCTGCAGATATTCCTCGAGGCCCCAGGGTGAAAAGCCGTAGATCGCGGCGTACGCAATCGCCACGGCGGTGGTGCAGCCGAGTACCGTCAGCGAGGCGACCGCGATTCCCGACGCAATGACGCGTGGCACGAACTCGCGCTGCATCGGGCCGGCATCGGTCGCGTGAGCGGGGTCGAGCTCGCCCGAGATGCGCATCAATGCGATCTCGGTCCCGATCGCCGAACCGGAGCGAAGCGCGACGAACAACGCCGTCAGCAGCGGCAGCAGCTCGAGCACCATCGCGCGCAGCACGAGCTCGACCGCGTAGCCCGACAGGCCGAACTCGAACGTCGCGGCCACAGTGATGTGCACCACGAGGACGCTCAGGACCGCGGCGAAGAGGAGATAGCCCGCCAGCACCTGCCAGGCGGTGAAGTAGATCTGCCGCAGCGCGATCGCCCGCGTCTGCGGGGTATAACTCGACGGCGACAGCGCCGCCGCGGCGCAAGCGAATCCGAAGAGGGCCGCGTGCAGCCAGGCACGGAACCAGCCGACCGCCGCGGCCGGAGTGCTCATCTCTTCCCGGCGAGTTCCTGCACCCTGGCGCGATCCAGCTTCACCTTGTCCGCAGCGGCGAGGATCTCGTCCCAGGTCGTGGCGTCGACCGGCACGCCCTCGCGCTCGCGCTTCGCGCGCAACTCACGTTCCGGCTCGCCGGCGACGCGCACCCTGTCCACGCCCGGGGCGGCCCTGCCCTTGCGCATCCAGTCGAGGAACAGGCGAGCTTCGCGGGCGAACGCGTCCGCGGTGCCGAGCTTCGCAGGATCGATGAGGATGGCGAGCATGCCGTTCAGAACACGCTGCTTGGACGATTCTTCGTAGTGCCAGGTTCCGCCGCCGGAGAGCGCGCCGCCCAGCAGCTCGCACGCGAGCGCCATGCCGTAGCCCTTGTGTTCGCCAAAGGGCAGCATCGCGCCGTACGGGGGCACGACCGCGTAGCGAGGGTCATCGGTCGCTCGGCCCTGGTCGTCGATCAACTGTCCCTTCGGCACCTTCACGCCCTTGTTGTGCGCCACCCGCAGCTTGCCCTGCGCCACGGCGCTAGTCGCGTAGTCGAGCAGGAAGGGCGCTTCGCCCGGCAACGGCACGCCGATGCAGCACGGGTTCGTGCCGAATCGCGCATCGCGCCCGCCGTAGGGCGCGACGCGCGCGTGCGAGATGACGTTGACGAAGTGGATCGAGACGAAGCCGCGCGCCACCGCCATCTCCGCCCAGTGGCCGATGCGGCCGAGGTGATGCGAATTGCCGAGCGTCATCACGCACGAGCCGTGCTTCGCCGCGCGCTCGATCGCCATCTGCATCGCTTCGTAGCCGATCACCTGGCCATAGCCCTTGCAGCCGTCGAGCGCCAGCATCGCGCCGCCGTCGAAGTTGATCTTCGGATGCTGGTTGGCGGCAAGCCCGCCCTCGAGCAGCGCCGAGATGTAGCGCGGGATCATGCCGATGCCGTGCGAGTCGTGGCCGAGCAGGTTGGCGAGGACCAGGTTCTCGGCGACGAGCTTCGCCTCGCGCGCGTCGCTGCCGCCGGCGAGCACGATCGCCTCGATCGCGCGCTCCAGCGGCTGGTGACGGAAGGTGCTGTCCTTCATTCGGCCTTGATGTTTCCGCGCTGCACGACTTTGGTCCAGCGGTCGACTTCCTGCTGCATGAACTTGCCGAACTCTTCAGGCGTGTTGGCGACGACGTCGAAGCCGATCTGTTGCATGCGCTCGCTCACGTCGGGCGAGCGCAAAGCCTTGACCGTCGCCTGGTTCAGCTTGGCGACGATATCGCGGGGAGTCTTCGCCGGAGCGACGGCAGCCTGCCAGGAAGTAACGACGAGATCGGCGAATCCCGCCTCGCCCGCCGATGGCACGTCGGGAAGCTGCGGGTGGCGCTTCGGCGCCGTAACCGCGAGCGCCTTCATGCGGTTGCCCTTGATGTAGCTGGTCACCGCGCCCAGGTTCTGGAAGGAGAAGTCGACCTGGTTCCCCATGATGTCCGTCTGGCAGGCCGCGCCGCCTTTGTACGGCACATGCAGCGCGTCGATGCCGGCCATCTGCTTCAGGAGCTCCGCGGTCAGGTGGTCGGAGGAACCCGTACCGCTCGAGCAGTAGGAGAGCTTCCCAGGATTCTGCTTCGCGAACGCCACCAGTTCCTTGAGCGAGCCCGCTTTCAAGTCCGGCTTGGTAATGAGCACGTTCGGCGTGGTCACCGCGAGGGTGATCGGCGCGAAGTCGCGCACCGGGTTGTAGCGCAGGTCCTTGAAGAGCGCGGCGTTGATCGAGAACACGCCGATCGACCCGACGAGGATGGTGTAGCCGTCGGGGTCCGACTTGGCGACGAACTCGGCGGCGATGCCGCCGTTCGCGCCGGGCTTGTTCTCCACCACCGCCGGCTGGCCGAGGATCTCCTGGAACTTGGCGCCGATGGCGCGGCCGACGATGTCGGAGGAGCCGCCCGGGACGAACGGGATGACGATGCGGATCGGCTTGCTGGGCCAGGCTTGCGCCTGCGCGCCGAATGCGAGCGTCGCCGCCCCCAAAGCGGAAAATACGACGGCCACGGTGTGGCGTTTCATTGGCTTGTCTCCAGGGAAGAGGCGGCATTATAGAATTGGTTTTCCCCATGCCGCAGAAGAAGAAGCGCCCCGAGGATTTGCGCTCGCACCGTTGGTATGGTGCGCAGGACCTGCGCGCCTTCGGCCATCGCTCGCGAACGGCGCAGATGGGCTACGACCGCAGCGACTACGCCGGCAAGCCGGTGATCGCGATCATCAACACCTGGTCGGACATCAACACCTGCCACACGCACTTCAAGCAGCGCGTCGAGGAAGTGAAGCGCGGCGTCTGGCAGGCGGGCGGCTTTCCAGTGGAGATGCCGGCGATGTCGCTCGCCGAGCCGATGCAGAAGCCGACGACCATGCTGTACCGCAACTTCCTGGCGATGGAGACCGAGGAACTGCTGCGCTCCTATCCCGCCGACGGCGCGGTGCTGATGGGCGGCTGCGACAAGACCACGCCGGCGCTGGTGATGGGCGCGATCAGCATGAACCTGCCGGCGATCTACCTGCCCGCCGGCCCGATGCTCTCCGGCCACTGGCGCGAGACCACGCTCGGCTCGGGCTCGGACAGCTGGAAATACTGGGCGGAGCTGCGCGCCGGCACGATCACGGAGAAGGACTGGCAGGAGATCGAGGACAGCATCGCCCGCTCGCCCGGCACCTGCATGACCATGGGCACCGCGGCGACCATGATGTCGCTCGCCGAGAGCCTCGGCTTCTCGCTGCCCGGCGCGGCGTCGATCCCGGCCCCCGACTCGAATCACGCAAAAATGGCGACGCTCACCGGCAAGCGCATCGTCGACATGGTTTGGGAGGATCTCAAGCCGCGCGATTTCCTCACCCAGGAATCGTTCGACAACGCGATCGTGACGCTGCTGGCGATGGGTGGCTCGACCAATGCGCTCATCCATCTCGTCGCCATGGCCGGGCGCGCCGGCATCAAGCTGCCGCTCGATCGCTTCAACGACTTCTCGGCAAAAGTCCCGCTCCTCGCCAACGTGCGGCCCTCGGGCGACAAGTACCTGATGGAAGACTTCTATTACGCCGGCGGCCTGCGGGCCCTCCTCGCCCAGCTGAAGGATCTGCTGGTGCTGAGTTGCAAGACGGTCAATGGCAAGACGCTCGGCGAGAACCTCGAAGGCGCGCGCATCTACAACGAGGACGTCATCCGCAGCCGGAAAAATCCCCTCAAGGAATTCGGCGGCCTGGTCGTGCTGCGCGGCAACCTCGCTCCCAATGGCGCGGTCATCAAGGCGTCCGCGACCAAGATCACCCAGCACACCGGCAAGGCGGTGGTGTTCGACGACTACAACGACATGGCGGCGCGCATCGACCGCGACGATCTCGATGTCGACGCCGACTCGGTGCTGATCCTGAGGAACGCCGGCCCGCTCGGCGGCCCCGGCATGCCCGAGTGGGGCATGCTGCCGGTGCCGAAGAAGCTGCTGAAGCAGGGCGTGCGCGACATGGTGCGCATCTCGGACTCGCGCATGAGCGGCACCAGCTACGGCTGCTGCGTGCTGCACGTCGCTCCGGAATCGTTCGTCGGCGGGCCGCTCGCGCTGGTGCGCAACGGCGACTTGGTCGAATTGGACGTGGCGAAGCGGCAATTGAATCTCAAGATTTCGCCCGAGGAAATGAACCAGCGGAAAAGCGGCTGGAAGGCCCCGGCAAGGAAATACGAGCGCGGCTACGGCGCGATCTTCGCCCAGCACGTGAGACAGGCCGACGAAGGCTGCGATTTCGATTTTCTCGAAGGCACCGCACCGATCCCAGAGCCGGAGATCCACTGATGAAGATGCTGCTCATGCTGTCGCTGGCCGCCTCGTCGGCCTTCGCGCAGAACTATCCCGCCAAGCCGATCCGCCTCGTCGTGCCCTACGCCGCCGGCGGCACCTCCGACATCCTCGCGCGCCAGATCGGCCCGAAGCTCACCGAAGCCTGGAACCAGCCCGTCGTGGTCGAGAACAAGACCGGCGCCAACGGCAACGTCGGCGCCGACTTCGTCGCCAAGAGCGCGCCCGACGGCTATACGCTGCTCCTCACCGACGTCGGCGGCCTGGTGATCAGCGCCAGCGTCTATCCCCAACTGCCCTTCAACCCGTCGAAGGATTTCTCGCCGGTAGTGATGGTGTCGTATTCGCCGCACGTGCTCGCGGTTCATCCGTCGGTGAAGGCCAACAACGTCACGGAGCTCATCGCGCTCGCCAAGGCCAATCCGGGCAAGCTCAACTTCGCCGTCTCCGGCATCGGCGGCGCGCCGCAGCTGGCCGGCATCGAATTCGCGCAACGCACCGGCGTGCAGTGGACCTACATTCCGTACAAGGGCGGATCGGACGCGGTCACCGGCGTCGCGGGCGGCCAGGCAGAAGTGCTCTTCAACGGCATGCTCGCGACCTGGCCTTCGGTGACCGGCGGCAGGCTGCGCGCGCTCGGCATCTCGAGCTCGCAGCGAGTCCCCGCCGCCCCCGACACGCCGACCGTGGCCGAGCAGGGCCTGCCGGGATTCGAGACCGGCTCGTTCCAGGGCGTGGTCGGCCCGGCGGGAATCCCGAAGGACACGATCGCCAAGCTCAATGGCGAGCTCGTCAAGGTCCTCAACACCGCCGAAATGAAGGAGCGCTTCGCCAAGCAGGGCACCGAGGTGCGCACCGGAACGCCCGAGAGCTTCGGCCGCTGGCTCGCCACGGAGCAGGCGAAGTGGGCCAAGGTCGTGCGCGAATCCGGCGTGAAGTTCGACTGATGGACCTCCCGCAAAACCCGTTCAAGCGCGCCCTCAAGGCGAACAAGGTCCAGATCGGCCTCTGGTCGAGCCTGTCGTCCAACTACAGCGTCGAAGTGATCGCCGGCGCCGGCTTCGACTGGATCCTGCTCGACTGCGAGCATTCGCCGAACGAGCTCGAGAGCGTGCTTGCCCAGCTGCAGGCGGCCGCGCCCTACCCCGCGCACCCCGTAGTGCGCGTGCCGTGGAACGACATGGTGACGATCAAGCGCGTCCTCGACGTCGGCGCGCAGTCGTTGCTCATCCCCTATGTCTCGACCGCCGAGGAAGCGAAGGCCGCCGTCGCGCACACCCGCTACCCGCCTGCCGGCGTGCGCGGCGTGGCGGGCACGACGCGGGCCACGCGCTTCGGCCGCATCAAGGACTACGCGAAACGGGCGCATGAGGAGATCTGCGTGCTGGTGCAGGTGGAGACGCAGGGCGCCGTGGACAACATCGAGGCGATTTGCGCCGTCGAAGGCGTCGACGGCGTGTTCGTCGGCCCGGCCGACCTGCACGCCTCGCTCGGCTACACCGGCGAGATCGCCAATCCGAAGGTGAAGCCGCTCATCGACGCGGCGATCCGGCGCATCCGCAAGGCGGGCAAGGCGCCGGGCATCCTGACCCCCAACGAAGCCGACGCGAAGCACTGGCTCGGCTGCGGCGGCTTGTTCGTCGCGGTCGGCGCCGACGTCGGCATCCTCGCGCGCGGCGCGGAAGCGCTGGCCGCTAAATTCAAATCATGAAACCCGACATCATCCTCACCGGCAAAGGCCACGCAGGAACCCAGGCGACGCTCGACGCCGAGTTCTCCACCCACCGGCTGTTCGAGGCGCAGGACAAGGATCGTTTCCTCCAGGAGCTCGCCCGCAAGGCACGCGCGCTCGCCACGTTCGGGCACATGCCCGTCAACGGCGCCTTGATGGACAAGCTGCCGAAGCTCGAACTGATCGCCAACTTCGGCGTCGGCGTGGACGCCATCAATCTCGACGACGCCAAGGCACGCAAGATCATCGTCACCAACACCCCCGACGTGCTCAACGAGTGCGTCGCCGACACGGCGATCGCGCTGGTGCTGAGTACGCTGCGCAAGCTGCCGCAGTCGGAGGCCTACACCCGCGCCGGCAACTGGGCTGCGAAGGGTCCCTACCCGCTCGCCACCTCGCTCGGCGGCAAGACACTCGGCATCCTCGGCCTTGGGCGGATCGGCGAGGCAATCGCCAAGCGCGCCATGGCCTGCGGCATGAAGATCCGCTACCACAACCGCAACAAGAAGAACGTCGCCTACCCCTATGATCCCGATCCGGTCGCGCTGGCGAAGAACTGCAATGTCCTGATGGTGGTGACGCCGGGCGGCGCGGAGACCAGCAAGCTGGTCAACGCCAAGGTGCTGGATGCGCTCGGGCCGCAGGGTTACGTCTGCAACATCGCCCGCGGCTCGGTGATCGACGAGCCGGTACTGCTGCGCTACCTGCAGGAGAAGAAGATCGCGGGTGCCGGCCTCGACGTGTTCGTCGACGAGCCGCGCGTGCCGCCGGAGTTCTTTACCCTGGACAACGTGGTGCTATTCCCCCACGTCGGCAGCGCCACCGTCGAAACCCGCAAGGCGATGGGCGACTGCCAGATCGAGAACCTGCGGCTGCACTTTGCCGGCAAGCCGGTGAAAACGAGAGTGGTCTAGCCGCTTTCTACGAAGCGGCGCCGTTCCAGCTCTGCAGCCAGTTTTGCAGGCCGACCTGCTTCAGCAGGTCGAGCTGGGTCTCGAGGAAGTCGATGTGCTCTTCCTCGGATTCGAGGATTTCCTCGAATAGCTCGCGCGAAATGTAGTCCTTGACGGTTTCGCAGTAGGCGATCGCTTCCTGGAGGTCGGGACGCGCGCGCTGCTCGAGCCTGAGGTCGCACTCGATCGCCTCCTTCGGCCCCTCGCCGATCATCAGCTTGCCGAGATCTTGCAGGTTGGGAAGCCCTTCGAGAAAGAGGATGCGCTCGATCAGGCGATCGGCGTGCTTCATCTCGTCGATCGACTCCTTCTTCTCGAAGTCCTCGAGCTTCTTCAGCCCCCAGTTGCCGAACATCCGGGCGTGCAGGAAGTACTGGTTGATCGCGGTGAGCTCGTTGAACAGCACCTTGTTCAGGTGCTGGATGACCTTCGCATCGCCCTTCATTGACCGGCCTCCCTCAGGAAGCCGTAATTGTCAGGCAGGCAGGGCGATTTCGTTGCGCGCTTCGCTGAGAACCTGCTCGGCGCAATCGCGGCAGCGGCCGCAGCCCGAGCCGACGCCGAGCGCGGACGCGAGTTCTTCCAGCGAACAGGTGCCTCCCTGCGCGCATTCGCGGACTTGGCCTTCTGTGATCGCGTTGCAAAGGCAGATGTACATGCCGGTCTCTCTCCAAATGCTACTCATTCCCAACGATTTTCTGAAGAGGCCGGTCTGCCTATCCGATACTGTTAGCGTTTACTTACATTACAGATATCGAAACGCTGAATAGGCCAGAAGAGCTCTTCGTTGACAACAATAATGAGAACAATTATCGTTCTTGTCAAGCTGAGCAATGAATCCGGCACAAAAACCGAGAGTTAGTGAACCCCAGAAGGCGGCGCCCCAGAGGATCGCGAGCGCGGCGCTCCTAGGGCCGAATCGCGAGCTGGTCATCGTGCGCAACGGCCGGGAGTACCGGCTGCGCCTGACTCAGAACGACAAGCTGATTCTTACGGCATGACAAACCAACCCAAGGGAAAAAAATGAAACGGGCAGTCCTTCTCGCACTCTCCCTCGCCTCCACCGGCGCCCTTGCCCGCGCGGACTGCCCGCAGTACCCGAAAGCGGAGTGGATGCCGAAGGAACAGGCGAAGGCGAAGATCGAAGCGATGGGCTACAAGATCGACAAGTTCAAGATCGACGGCAACTGCTACGAGATCTACGGCTTCAACAAGGAAGGCAAGAAGGCCGAGGTCTACTTCGACGCCAAGACGCTGAACGTCATCAAGGCCGAGATCCGCAAATAGCGTGTCCGAAGCGCGCTACATCAGGGTCTGGGATGTGCTGGTGCGATCGGTGCACTGGAGCCTCGCTGCGTTGATCGTGGTCGAGCTCCTCAATGAGGCCGGCGCCAACCCCTGGCACCGCTATCTCGGCTATCTGGCGGCCGCCCTCGTTTTGGTGCGCCTCGTCTGGGGTTGCGGCGACCGCGGCCACGCCAGCCTCGCGGCGATGGCTGCCACCGCCCGGCGAACGCCCTCCTATTTCACGCTGGCGAGCTCACCCTCGATCGGCCATACGCCGCCAGGCGCCCTGATGGCATTGGCGCTGTGGATGCTCGTCCTGCTCGTCGCCGCAACCGGCTGGATGCAGGGCCTCGACGCGTTCTGGGGTGAAGAGTGGCTACAGCAGATCCATGAGGTGCTCGCCTACACGCTCGCCGCGTTCGCCGTGGTGCACATCGCGGCCGCCATCGTCACGAGCCGTGCGCAGCGCGCGAACCTCATCAAGTCGATGATCACCGGCAACAAGCCCGCTTGAGGCTCGAACCTTCGCGCGCCGGCGCTCTCGCCACCGTGGCGCTGCATGGGGTGGTTCTCGCTGCGCTGCTCAGCTATGCCCCTGCGCGTTCGGCGATTCTGAGCGCCGCGCCGATCATGGTCGACTGGATCGTGCCGGCCACGCCGACTCCGAAAGTCGAGCCGCGCCCCGAGCCGCCGAAGCCCAAGCCCGTGAAAGTCGTGCCGAAGCCCGTCGAGGCGCCGCCGGTCGCGGTTCTGCCTGCGGAAGCGCCTTCGCAGATGGTCGTTCCCGAACCACCGCCCCCGGCGCCCGCGGAACCGGTCGCCGCCGCGCCAACCCTGGTCGCGGTGACGCCCCCCATCTTCAACGCCGACTACCTCGACAATCCGTCGCCGGTCTATCCCGTCCTCTCGCGCCGCATGCGCGAGCAGGGCCGCGTCGTCCTGCGCGTGCTCGTCAACACGCGCGGCGCCGCCGACGAAGTCCAGATCAACAATTCCAGCGGCCACGTCCGCCTCGACGATTCCGCGCGCGAAACCGTAAAGCGCTGGAAATTCATCCCTGCCAAGCGCGGCGCCGAAGCGGTTCCCGCCTGGGTTCTCGTCCCCGTTTCATTCCGATTGGAAGGCTAGCTCTTGGAAGCGATTCAAACCGTAGGCTTCGCTCATTTCCTCGGTCAAACCGATGCGGTCGCCAAGGTCATCCTCGCCGGCATGCTGTTGATGTCGGTCGTCAGCTGGTACCTGATCGTCACCAAGACCCTCACCGTGATGTTCGAGCGGCGGCGCAGCACCGGCTTCCTCGACGCGTTCTGGAACTCGCCCTCGATCGCGGCGGTGGAATCGGAGCTCGAGCGGCGCCATCCCGATGAACCCTTTGCCCACCTCACCTGGCACGCACTCAGCGCACGCGGTAAGGGTGACGCCGACTTCCTCACGCGCGCCATGCGTCGCGTGATCGACGAGGATACGGCGCGGCTCGAGTCGGGGTTGACGATCCTGGCGTCGATCGGATCGACCGCGCCTTTCGTCGGCCTGTTCGGCACCGTCTGGGGCGTGTATCACGCGTTGGCTGCGATCGGCCTTTCCGGCCAAGGCACGCTCGACAAGGTGGCCGGGCCGGTTGGCGAAGCGTTGATCATGACGGCGCTCGGTCTGGCGGTCGCCATCCCGGCGGTGCTGGCCTACAACGGCTTCGTGCGCTCGAACCGCATCGTGCTGGCGAGGCTCGACAGCTACGCGCACGATCTCTATGCGGTGCTCACGACCGGTTCGTCGATCGCCGATCAGGGCACGGTCCTGCCGTTCAAGTCGCCGAACCATCGCGGGGCGGCCTGATATGGCGTTCGGCAGCTTCCGGCAAGGCAGCGAATCGGCGCCGATGGCGGAGATCAACATGATCCCGCTGATCGACGTGATGCTGGTGCTGCTCGTCATCTTCATCATCACCGCGCCGCTGCTGACTCACGCGGTCAAGCTCGACCTCCCCAAGGCGTCGAGTCAACCGAACCTCACCCGGCCCGACCATATTGCCGTGTCGATCGCCGCAGACGGGACGCTGTTCTGGAATGGCGAGCGCGTCGAGAGGCGCACGCTGCGCGAGCGTCTCGGCGCGGCCTCGCGCCAGCAACCCCAGCCCGAAGTGCATCTGCGTGCGGACCGCGCAACGCAGTACCAGTCGATCGCCGAGGTCATGGCTGATGCCGCCAACGCCGGCATGGGCCGCATCGGCTTCGTTTCCACACCCGAGGAGCGCTGAGCATGGGCCAGATGATGGTGGTGACCTTGCGCGAGGGCATCGAGATGTTCCTGATCGTCGCCATTGCGGCGGCGTACTTGCGCAAGACCGGCCGTCAGGAACTGCTTTCGGCCGTCGGTTGGGGGGCGGGAAGCGCGGTGGTTGCCTCGACGATTCTCGGCGTCTGGCTCGCCGAAACGGTGGTCACGCCTTTCTGGGGCGGGATTCTCGCGCTCGTCGCGGCCTTCCTGGTGCTCGGCATGGTCGTGTACATGATGCGCGCGGCCAAGCGCATGAGCGCCGACATCGGCCAGCGCTTGGAGGTCGCCGCGAGCAAACCCGGCGCGGCGGCATGGCTCGGCGTCTACCTCTTCACCGTGCTGATGATCACGCGCGAGGGAATGGAGTTCGCATTCGTCGCGGCATCCATCGCCCGCCAGGCCGACAGCGCTAGCGCCATTCTGAGCGGCGGGTTCCTCGGCCTGATTGCCGCGGGATTGCTCGCCCTGGCGTGGGGACGCTATGGCCATCGCGTGAAGCTGTCGCTCTTCTTCCAGGTGACTTCGATCTTCCTGATCCTGTTCACCCTGCAACTCTTCCTTTATGCCTTCCACGAGTTCACGGAGGCGAACGCCCTGCCCATCGACAATGCCTACTGGCATCTCGCGACCGAAGAATGGGCCGAGGGCAGCTACGCCGATGTGATCAGCATCGTTCTGGTTCTGGTTCCGCTTGCCTGGCTCGCCTACGCCTCGCTGCAAACGGAAGATGCCGGGAGGCTCGCCAGAAAGGTTTAGCCGCACCCGAGTTTGCCAGCCAGCCGACCGTCTCCCGACGGTGCCAGCCCGCGACGCAGGACTGACCACCGACAAGCAACCAACCATGGGAGACGATTCATGACCCGCTTCAAGCGCCGCCCGGTCGCCGCAGCAGTCTGCATGCTGCTTTCGGCCCCTCCGCTCGCCTTCGCGCAGGCCCAGGAGCAGACCTTGCCCGAAGTCAAGGTGAGCGGACAGGCCGAGCGCGCCGATGGTCCGGTAACCGGCTATCGCGCTACGCGCTCCGCGACCGCCACCAAGACCGACACACCGATCAACGAGGTGCCCGGATCGATCAGCGTCGTGCCTTCGAGCGTCATGAAGGACCAGGCGATGGGAAGCATGGGCGACGTTTTCCGCTACGTCCCGGGGATGCTGATGCACCAGGGCGAAGGCAACCGCGACCAGATCGTGATCCGCGGCACGAGCACGACTGCAGACTTCTACGTCGACGGGGTGCGCGATGACGCGCAG
>LSTF01000048.1 GCA_001644455.1 Betaproteobacteria bacterium SCGC AG-212-J23 | reverse complement strand
GGCGGCGCTCGGGGACGCGATCGCCGCGCTGCTCGAGTCCCAGGGCGAGCAGGTGACGCGCGAGTTCTACTACAACGACGCTGGTGCGCAGATCGACAAGCTCGCCTGGTCGGTACAGGCACGCGCGAAAGGACTCAAGCCGGGCGATCCTGGTTGGCCGGAGGAAGGCTACGCCGGCGAATACATCGAGGACATCGCCAAGGAGATCAAGAACGCCGACGACCTGGGCGCGATCCGGAAGCATGCAGTCGCGTACCTGCGGAAAGAGCAGGATGCGGACCTCGCCGCGTTCGGCGTCAAGTTCGACGTGTACTACCTCGAGTCGAGCCTCTACAGCGAAGGCAAGGTCGAGGAGGTCATTCGCCTGTGGCAGGAAAAGAAGAAGGTGTACGAGAACGAAGGCGCCCTATGGCTGCGCACCACCGACTACGGCGACGACAAGGACCGCGTGGCGCGCAAGTCCGACGGCGGCTTCACCTACTTCGTGCCCGACGTCGCCTACCACGTCACCAAGTGGCAGCGCGGCTTCCGCAAGGTGATCAACGTGCAGGGCACCGACCATCACAGCACGATCACCCGAGTGCGCGCCGGCCTGCAGGCGCTCGGCATCGGCATCCCCGAGGGCTACCCCGACTACGTGCTGCACAGCCTGGTGAAAGTGATGCGCGGCGGCGAAGAGGTAAAGATCTCCAAGCGCGCCGGCTCCTACGTCACGGTGCGCGACCTCATCGACTGGGTGGGACGCGACGCGGTGCGCTTCTTCCTCGTCGCGCGCAAGGCCGACTCGGAGTTCGTCTTCGACGTCGACCT
The DNA here is from genome assembly GCA_001644455.1 of Betaproteobacteria bacterium SCGC AG-212-J23. GTDB lineage: Bacteria > Pseudomonadota > Gammaproteobacteria > Burkholderiales > SG8-39 > SCGC-AG-212-J23. Next base: position 23,486 of record LSTF01000048.1, on the reverse strand, counting down.
GGCGCGCGAGAAAAGCATGGAGAACCCGGTGTACTACGTGCAGTATGCGCACGCTCGGGTTTGCAGCCTCTTTGCCCAGGGATCTGCTGCGCCACACTCGTTCGACCCTGACCAGCTGAAAGGCGACAAGGAGCTGCAGCTCGCAAGCAAGCTCGCGGAATATCCGGACGTGATCGCCATTGCGGCGAAGGAGCTGGCGCCGCATAACGTGGCCTTCTACCTGCGCGAACTCGCGGCGCAGTTCCACAGCTACTATAATGCCGAGCGCATCCTCGTCGAGGATGTGGCCTTGAAGACGGCGCGCCTCGCGCTTTGCGGGGCAGTGCGTCAGACGCTGGCCAACGGGCTGTCGCTTCTAGGCGTCAGCGCTCCGGAGAAGATGTAGATGCCACCAACGAGAACCGCACCCGCCACGCGCAAGCGCTCGGGCGGCGGCTTTCTGTTCGGGTTATTCGTCGGCGTGGTGATCGGCCTCGCCGTCTCGCTGATGATCGCCTTCTACCTGAACCGCTCGCCGGTGCCGTTCATCACCGCCAAGGCGAAGCCTCCCGAGAAGGACGCCGGCAAGTCGCCCGCCATCGCCGGCCTGCCGCAGACCGCCACCGCGCCGACCACCGCGCCGGAGAAGCCGAAGTTCGACTTCTACAAGATCCTGCCGGGGACGGAGGAGCCGGTGACCGAGAGGGAGCTCAGAGAGCGTCTGCGCGCCAGCAAGGGCGGTCAACAGGACGTGTCCAAGGACGTTTATTTCATCCAGGCCGGGTCGTTCCAGAACCCGGCCGATGCGGATAACCAGAAGGCGCGCCTGGCGATCCTCGGCTTCGAGTCGAGCGTCGAGCCGGCCAACCTGCCCGACAAGGGCACGTGGTACCGGGTGCGCATGGGACCGTATCAGAAGCTCGACGAGATCAACCGCATCCGCCAATCGCTGGCGCAGAGCGGCATCGAGGCGAGCCTGGTGAAAATCAAGGAGCCACAGTAGATATGAGAAGACTGCTCGCCATCGTCCTGACAGCGGCCCTCGCCGCCGCTCTCGCGCTGCCGGGGCTCGCCCTCGCGCAGCAGCAGGGCAAGTTCGCCTACACGGAACTGCAGCAGCGCCAGCCGGCGGAAACGGCCTCCGGGAAGATCGAGGTGCTGGAGTTCTTCTGGTACGGCTGCCCGCATTGCTACAACCTCGAGCCCACCCTCGAGACCTGGCTGAAGAAGCTCCCGCCCGACGTGCAGTTCGTGCGCGTGCCGGCGATCCTCAGCGAGCGCTGGCAGTACGACGCCCAGATCTTCTACACCTTCGACGCGATGAACCTGCTGCCGAAGCTGCACCGGCCGTTCTTCGACGCGATCCACCGCGACGGGCTGCGCACCGACAACCAGCAGGCGCTCGCCGAATGGCTGAAGCGCCAGGGCGTGGACGACAAGCGCTTCTTCGACACCATGAAGTCGATGGGCGTGGACACCAAGCTGCGCCGCGCCGCGCACCTCACGCTCGCCTACCGCATCAACGGTACGCCGGCGATGGCGGTGGCGGGGCGCTACACCATCGGCGCCGAGCAGGCCCGCTCGCAGCAGGGCATGGTCGACACCGTCGACTACCTCGTCGGTACCTTGAGGAAGCAGAAATAAGGGTCGTCATCACCGGCGCTTCGTCCGGCATCGGCGAAGCGCTGGCGCGGTTCTACGGCTCACGAGGCGCGACCCTCGGCCTGATCTCGCGCCGGCCAGCGGCAACAGGCTTTTCCGGCAAGTCCTACGCGGTCGATGTCACGGACGTGCGCGCGATGGCGGCGGCGGCAGAGGATTTCGGCTTGCCCGACCTGGTGATCGCCAACGCGGGCGTGTCGGCGGGCACGAGCGGCGAGGATCTGCGCGACGTGGAGCACCTGCGGCGCCTGCTCGAAGTGAATGTCACCGGCGTCGCCGTCACGCTCGCCGCCTTCGCGCCGGCGATGCGCAAGGCCGGGCGCGGCACGCTCGCCTGCATCGCCAGCGTCGCGGGCTTCCGCGGCCTTGCGGGCAACGGCGCCTACAGCGCGTCCAAGGCCGCGGCGATCACCTGGATGGAGAGCCTGCGCACCGAGATGCGCGGTAGCGGCGTCTCGGTGGTCTGCATCTGCCCCGGCTACATCGACACGCCGATGACCCGGGTGAACCGCTTCCGCATGCCGTTCCTGCTGCCCGCCGACGAAGCGGCGCGGCGCATCGCACGGGCGATCGACAGAAAGCCGCGCGTCGCGGTCGTGCCCTGGCAGATGGCGATGGTGGCGGTGGCGTTGCGGGTGATGCCCGGCTGGCTCTACGACCGGCTCGCGGCGCATGCGCCGCGCAAACCTAGGAGCTCGCCTTCGTAGAGAGCCTGAGCTTCGCGTATCGACCGGGCGCAGGTTCGATCGCCTTTTGCGGACTACGCGCTGGAACCTTGTCGGTGTTGGTCATCTCGATCCACGACTGCCAGTCTTCCCACCACGAGCCAGGCTTCTGCACCGCACTCTCGAACCATTTCTCGGCCGTCTCGGGTAGCTTGTCGTTGGTCCAGAAGTGGTACTTCTTCGCTGCTGGCGGGTTGACGATGCCGGCGATGTGGCCCGATCCGCCCAGGACGAAGCGCACCGGACCCTTCAGATACCGGGCGCCCTTATAGGTGGTCTTCCACGGGGCGATGTGGTCCTCGACCGTGGAGATGAAGTACGACGGAATCGTCACCTTGGACAGATCGATCGGCACGCCGCCGAGCTGGATGCCGCCCGGCACGCCCATCAGGTTCTTGATGTACATGTTGCGCAGATAGAAGCTGTGCATGCGCGCCGGCATGCGCGTCGAGTCGGCGTTCCAGTAGAGCAGGTCGAACGGGAACGGGTCCTTGCCCATCAGGTAGTTGTTGACCACGAACGACCAGACGAGGTCGTTGGAGCGCAGCATGTTGAAGGTGCTCGCCATCTCCGAGCCCTCGAGGTAGCCGCGCTGGTTCATCTTGCGCTCCAGGCTTTCCACCTGCGCCTCGTCGATGAACACGCCGAGCTCGCCGGGTTGCGAGAAATCGAGGAGAGACACGAAGAAAGTCGCGCTCTTCACCCGCTCGTCTTTTTTTGCCGCCAGGTAGGCGAGTGTCGCCCCCAGCAGTGTTCCGCCCAGGCAATAACCGATGAAGTTCACCTCGCGCTCGCCGGTCGCCTTCTCCACGGCGTCGAGCGCGGCGAGCGGGCCCTCGCGCATGTAGTCGTCGAAGCCCTTCTGCGCCAGCTTCGCGTCCGGGTTGACCCAGGAGACGACGAACACGGTGTGTCCCTGGCTCACCGCCCAGCGGATGAAGGAGTTCTTCTCCCGCAGGTCGAGGATGTAGTACTTGTTGATCCAGGGCGGCACGATGATAAGCGGCCGCTTGAGCACCTGGGCGGTCAGCGGCTTGTACTGGATCAGCTGCATCAGGTCGTTCTCGAACACGACGCTGCCCGGCGTGGTGGCGACGTTCTCGCCGAGCTTGAACGCCTTTTCATCGGTCATCGAGATCTGCAGCTGCCCGCCGCCCTTCTCGATGTCGGTGAGCAAGTTATTCAGGCCGCGCACCAGGTTCTGGCCACCGCTCGACACCGTCTCGCGCAGCACCTGCGGATTGGTGAGGAGGAAATTGGAAGGCGAGAGGGCATCGACGTACTGGCGCGTGAAGAAGGCGACTTTCTTCTCCGAATCCGCCGGCAGGCCGTCGACCTGCGCGACCGCGCTCTGGATATGCCGGGCGGAAATGAGATAGGACTGCTTGATGAGGTCGAAGAGGAAGTTCGCCGACCAGTCCTCGTCCTTGAAGCGCGCATCGCTCTTCGCGGGCACCGCGACCGGCGCCGACTCGAGGCCGAACATCTTCATCCAGCTCGACTGCCAGAGCCGCGCGTAGTCGACCCAGAGGTTGACCGACATCGAGGCGACCAGCGCCGGATCGCTCGCCATCTTCGCGTAGAGATCCATGTACGCCTTGGCGATGCCCATCTCGTCGCGCATCGCGGCGGAGAGCGATTCGGATTGCTTGCGGGCGAAGTCGGCGAGGATCTTCGACGAGCGCTCGGCGACCGACTGCACGACCTTCGGCTCAACTTGCGGCATAGCGCATGATGCCATCGGCTCCGTTAGAGCGCGTCAAGCGCCCGGCGTAGTACAAATAGTGCAGATGGGCGATCGCCTCGCCCATGGCGAAGAAGGTCTGGTGCGCATCGAGCGGACGGCGGAACAGGAGGCCGAGCAGGTCGCCGGCGCTCAGCGATTTCCCCTTCAAGGCCTCGAGCAACTTGGCGAAATGCTTCTCGTGGTGGCTTTCCAGCTCGCCGACGCGCACGTGCGCGCCGCGGAACGGCTTGCCGTGCGAGGGCAGCACCAGCACGTCCTCGGGCAGCTCGCGGTAGCGTTTCAGCGACTCGAGGAACAGGCGCAGCGGATCGCCCTCGGGGTCGATCGACCAGACGCTGACGTTGGTGGAGATGGTCGAGAGCAGCATGTCGCCGGCGATGACCACGTTGAGCGCCTCGCAGTAGAGCGAGAGATGCTCGGGCGCGTGGCCGTGGCCGATGAAGGCGCGCCATTCGTGGCCGCCCATCTTCACCCGGTCGCCCTCGATGATCCGGCGGTAGGAAAGCGGGAAGTCCGGCACCAGCGCGGCGTAGCGATTGCCGCGACCGCCCATCGTCGCGGCGCGCTCCGAAGGAAGCCCGTTCTTGCGGAAGACTTCGAGCACCGCCTCGGTGGTGTAGCCGGCGCTCGAGGCGCGCACCGCGTGCGCCGTCAGATATTCGCCCTGCGTCGTCCAGAACTCGGCGCCGAACTTCTGCACCAGCCACGCGGCATTGCCGGCGTGGTCGGGGTGGTAGTGCGTCAGGACGACGCGCTTGATTTGCTTGTGAGAAAGAATCTTTTCCCAGAGCGCGCGGGTCTTTTCGTCACCGATGCCGGTATCGACGATCGTGTCATCGACGATCCAGAGATTGATGTGGTCGAGCGCGAACGGCAGCGGCATGCTCAGCCAGCGCACGCCAGGCGCGACTTCGATCGTCTCGCCCGGCGCGGGCATGTCGGGGTGGGGGTAAGCGAGAGAAGCCATCAGCGCTTGAGTTGCTTGCGCACCCGCTTTTCGAACGTCTGGATCTCGGAAAGTTGCGCTTCGATGTCGGCGCGCTGCTGCAGCAGGCTCGAGCGGTGCGACTCGAGCACGGCGAGGAACCGCTCGAGCTGCGGCCGCTCGTCGCGTCCCGGCTCGTACATGTCGATCAGTTCGCGGATCTCGGACAGCGTCAAACCTAACCGCTTGCCGCGCAGGGTGAGCTTGAGGCGCGTGCGGTCGCGCGGCGTGTAGATCCGCCGCTGGCCCGCGCGGCGCGGCGAGATCAGCCCCTGGTCTTCGTAGAAGCGGATGGCGCGCGGCGTGACGTCGAACTCGCGCGCGAGCTCGCTGATCGAGTATTCGCTGCGCTCCTGTTCCTCGAGCTGCTGCATTCAGCCCGAGTATAGTCCACGTTGACGTTTACGTAAACGTCAACTGGCCCTATACTGCGAAGTTCTCATGGAGCACGTCCGGGACAGCTTCGCCCGCCAGAAAGCGATGACGCTGATCGGCGCATCGCTCGCCTCGCTCGAGGCCGGCGCGAGCGAAATCCGCCTGCCGTACCGCGCCGACCTGACGCAGCAGAAGGGTTTCGTGCACGGCGGCATCATCGGCATGATCGCCGACAGCGCCTGCGGCTACGCCGCGTACAGCCTCATGCCCGCGAGCGCGTCGCTCGTCACCGTCGAATACAAGATCAACATCCTCGCGCCGGCGCGCGGCTCGCTCGTCGCGCGCGGCAAAGTGCTGAAGTCGGGACGAACGCTTACCGTCGCGCGCGCCGAGGTGTACGCTGACGACGGCACGCACGTCGCGTCGATGCAACAGACGCTGATGATGCTGCCCGATACTCCGGACACCCCTGAATGAGCTACCTCCATTTCGACCACGGCGAAACGATCGCCATGCTGCGCGAGTCCGTCAGGGATTTTTCCCGGAAGGAAATATCCCCTCGTGCCACGGAGATCGATCGCAGCAACCAGTTCCCGCCGGACCTGTGGAAGAAGCTCGGCGCGCTTGGCGTGCTCGGCATGACCGTCGAGGAAGAATACGGCGGCACGGCGATGGGCTACCTCGCGCACATCGTCGCCATGGAAGAGATCTCTCGCGCGTCGGCGTCGATCGGCCTCTCCTACGGCGCGCACTCGAATCTGTGCGTGAACCAGATCCGCCGCAACGGCTCGGAAGCGCAGAAGAAGAAATACCTGCCGAAGCTGGTCTCGGGCGAGCACGTCGGCGCGCTCGCCATGTCCGAACCGGGCGCGGGATCGGACGTGGTCGGAATGAGACTGAAGGCGGAAAGAAAAAAAGACCACTACGTGCTGAACGGCAACAAGATGTGGATCACCAATGGGCCCGACGCGAACACCCTCGTGATCTACGGCAAGGGCGAGGGCATCACCGCCTTCATCGTCGAGAAGGGCATGAAGGGCTTCTCCACGGCGCAGAAGCTCGACAAGCTCGGCATGCGCGGCTCGAACACCTGCGAGCTCGTGTTCCGCGACTGCGAGGTTCCAGCGGAGAACGTGCTGGGCGAGGAAGGCAAGGGCGTGAAGGTCCTCATGTCCGGCCTCGACTACGAGCGCGCGGTGCTCGCCGGCGGGCCGCTCGGCATCATGGCCGCGTGCCTCGACGTGGTCATGCCCTACGTGCACGAGCGCAAGCAGTTCGGCCAGCCGATCGGCGAATTCCAGCTGATGCAGGGCAAGATCGCCGACATGTACACCACCTTCTCCGCCTGCCGCGCCTACGTCTACGCGGTCGGTCAGGCGCTGGACCGCAATGAAACGACGCGCAAGGATGCCGCCGGCGCGATCCTCTATGCCGCCGAGAAAGCGACCTGGATGGCCGGCGAAGCGATCCAGGCGATGGGCGGCATGGGCTATATCAACGAGACGCCGACCGGACGCCTGTGGCGCGACGCCAAGCTCTACGAGATCGGCGCCGGCACGTCCGAAATCCGCCGCTGGCTGATCGGCCGCGAACTCTTTGGCGAGACCGCATGAGCCTCAAGCAATTGCTCGACAACAACCGCGCCTGGGCCAAGGACATGGTCGCCCAGGACAAGCAGTACTTCAGCCGGCTCGCGCAGCAGCAGTCGCCGCAATACCTCTGGATCGGCTGCTCCGACTCGCGCGTGCCGGCGAACCAGATCACCGGTCTCGCGCCGGGTGAAGTGTTCGTCCACCGCAACATCGCCAACGTCGTCGTGCACACCGATCTCAACTGCCTGTCGGTGATCCAGTTCGCGGTCGACATCCTGAAGGTGCGTCACATCATCCTCTGCGGCCACTACGGCTGCAGCGGCGTCGAGGCGGCCATGACGAAGCACCGCATCGGCCTCTCCGACAACTGGCTGCGCCACGTGCAGGACGTCGCCGCCATGCACAAGGCCGAGCTCGACAAGACCGTCGGCCAGAGCACGCGCCACCGGCGCCTGTGCGAGCTGAACGTGCGCGAGCAGGTGCAGAACATCACCCAGTGCACCGCCGTACAGGAAGCCTGGGAGCGCGGCCAGCCGCTCGAGGTGCACGGCTGGATCTACGACCTGAAGGACGGCCTCATCACCGATATGAAGGTGTCGCGCGCGTCATGATCGAGACCTATCGCGGCGCGGTTTATCCCTGGCATTGCGACCAGATGGGCCACATGAACGTCATGTGGTACGTCGGCAAGTTCGACGAAGCCACCTGGAATCTCTTCGCCGCCATGGGGGTGACCACCGCCTGGCTGCGCGAGCACAAGCGCGGCATGGCGGCGGTGCAACAGGACATTACCTACAAGCGCGAGCTGCTCGCCGGCGACACGGTCGCGGTCCGCTCCACGCTGCTCGAAGTGCGCGACAAGGTGGTGAGGTTCGTCCACGAGATGCGCCACGCCGTCACCGGCGAGGTCGCCGCGGTCTGCGTGCTCACCGGCGTGTCGATCGATGCGCAAACGCGCAAGTCCTGCGCCCTGCCCACTGACGTCGTCGAGCGCGGCCGCGCGCTCGTCGGCAGCTACGACCTCGGAAGGCGCTGACCATGGCCCGCGTCTCGACCCCGCTCTCCGAGAAGCTCGGCCTGCGCCTGCCGCTTATCGTCGCGCCGATGGCGGGCGGGCCGGGCGGCCCCGACCTCGTCGCCGCATGTTCGGCTGCCGGCGCGCTCGGTGCGCTGGGTTTTGCCTACACCCAGCCCGATGACATGAAGAAGCAGGCGGCTTTCGTGCGCTCGAAAACCCACCAGCCGTTCAGCATCGATCTGCGCGTGTCGTCGCCGTCCGCGCCGATCGACCCCGCCGCGCAGCGCGGAGCGCTCGACTCGGTGGCGAAGTACTACGCGGAACTCGACCTTCCCGCGCCCGAGCCGGTACGCATCCCCTATGCTCCCGAGCTCGACGCTCAAATCACTGCCGTGCAGGAGATCCGACCGAGAGTCTTTACGACGCATCTCGGCGCGCTGCCGAAGGATCGCGTCGACGCCCTCCGCGCGGCGGGTATCGTCGTCGGCGGAACGGCCACCTGCATCGCTGAGGCAAAACGCCTCCAGAGCCTCGGCTATGACTTCGTTATCGCTCAGGGCGGCGAGGCCGGCGGGCATCGCGGCACCTATCTGCGCGAACCAGCGGACGCGCTCACCGGCACCCTGGCCCTCGCCCGCGCGATCGTGCGCGCAGTGCAGCTGCCAGTGGTTGCCGCCGGCGGCATCATGGACGGCGCCGGGATCGCGGCGGTGCTCGCGCTTGGCGCGCAGGCCGCGCAGCTCGGCACGGCGTTCATTCCCTGCCCGGAAAGCGGCGCACCGAAAATCCACAAGGACTCCCTGCTGGCTGCGCGCGAAGATGACACGCGAATCACCGAAAAATTCTCCGGCAAGCCGGCGCGTGGACTGGTCAACCGCTTCATGAGGGAAATGGAGCCTGCGCCGCAGCTCGAGTATCCCGCCCAGAACAAGCTCACCGGCCCGCTCCGCCAGGCTTCCGGTAAGGCCGGCAACGGAGACTTCGTCGCCATGTGGGCCGGCCAGGGCGTGGCGATGTCGCGCGCCCTGCCTGCTGCTCAGCTGATCGAAGCGCTCGAAAGAGAAACCATTGCGGCCCTGCAGTCCGGCGCCGCGTTAGTACGGGAGTAACGCCATGCAATCAGACCCTATCGTCATCGTTTCCGTCGCGCGCACGCCGATGGGTGCGTTCCAGGGCGAGCTGAAAGGCTTCGCCGCGCCCGAGCTCGGCGCCGCGGCCATCCGCGCCGCGGTGGAGCGCGCGAAGGTCCGTCCCGAAGACGTGCAGGAAGTGCTGATGGGCTGCGTCCTGCCGGCCGGCCAGGGCCAGGCGCCGGCGCGCCAGGCTTCGCTCGGCGCGGGCCTGCCGCTCGCCGCGGGCTGCACGACCATCAACAAGATGTGCGGCTCGGGAATGAAGGCCGCAATGCTCGCCAACGATCTCCTGACTTCAGGTTCCGCGGAAATCATCGTCGCGGGCGGCATGGAGTCCATGACCAACGCGCCCTACCTGCTGCCGAAAGCGCGCGCCGGGCTGCGCATGGGCCACGGCCAGGTGATCGATCACATGTTCTATGACGGCCTGGAAGACGCCTATGACAAAGGCCGGTTGATGGGCAGCTTCGCCGAGGATTGCGCCAGCAAGTTTCAATTTACAAGAGAACAACAAGACCACTTCGCCGTGACCTCCCTGCAGAGAGCCCAAGCCGCGAACAAGGACGGCTCTTTCGCCTGGGAGATCACCCCGCTCGCCCTCAAGGCGGGCAAGGACCAGAAGTTCATCGAGACCGACGAGCAGCCGTTCAAGGCGAACTTCGAGAAGATCCCGTCGCTCAAACCGGCGTTCCGCAAGGACGGCACGGTGACCGCGGCCAACTCGAGCTCGATCTCCGACGGCGCCGCTGCCCTGGTCATGATGCGCGCCTCGACCGCCAAAGCGCGTGGGCTCGCGCCGCTCGCTACGGTCGTCGGCCACAGCACCCACGCTCAGGAGCCCGCACTGTTCACGACCGCCCCCGTCGGCGCGATGAAGAAGCTCTTTGACAAAATCGGATGGTCTTCAAAAGAAGTGGACCTCTACGAGATCAACGAAGCGTTCGCCGTCGTCACCATGGCGGCGATGAAGGAACACGGTCTGCCGCACGAGAAGGTCAACGTGCACGGTGGTGCCTGCGCGCTCGGCCACCCGATCGGCGCCTCGGGCGCAAGGATCCTGGTGACGCTGATCGGCGCGCTGCGGCAGCGCCGCCTGAAGCGCGGCGTCGCCAGCCTGTGCATCGGCGGCGGCGAAGCAACCGCGATGGCTGTGGAATTGATCTGAAAAAAGATCTTCAACGGCTTCTCGATGGCGCTCGCTTCCTGCGTCCCTGGGGCTTCCGCGTCGTCACCGCCGACAAGAAGAAATGCACGCTCGAGCTGCCGCACAAGGCCGCGCTCGAGCGGCCGGGCGGCATCATCAACGGCCCGGCGCTGATGGCGGCGGCCGACTGCGCCATGTGGCTCGCGATCAAGGCGCGCATCGGCGTCGAAGGCGATGCCCTCACCTCGGAGCTGAACACCGCGTTCCTCGCCCCCGCCAAGGGCGAGCATGTCTATTGCACGGCGCGCATCCTGAAAATGGGCCGCCGGCGCATCTACGGCGTCGCCGAGTGCCACGGCAAGAAGGGCAACCTCTTCAGCCACCACACGCTCACCTATGTCCGCGCCGGCTGAAGAAATACGCCAGGCGGTTCGCCGCTTCGCGAAGGAGCAGCTCGCGCCCAACGCGGCGAAGTGGGACCGCGAGAGCACCTTCCCGCGCGAGGCGCTCGCCGGGCTCGCGGCGATGGGCCTGTATGCCGTCGCGGTGCCCGAGGAGCTGGGCGGCGCGGGCCTCGATTTCACGTCACTCGCCGTCGCCTGCGAAGAGATTTCCGCCGGCGATTGCGCGACCGCGACCATCGTTTCGGTCAACAACCTGGTCGCCGGAATCCTTGCCGGATATGGAAACGCTTTTCAACAACAGACTTTCTTGAAGCCCCTGGCACAAGGAAAAAAGATTGGCGCCTTCGCGCTGACCGAGCCGCACGTCGGCTCCGACGCCGCGGCGATCAGCACGCGCGCCGAGCGCCAGGGCAACCAGTACGTCCTGAACGGCACGAAGCAGTTCATCACCTCGGGCAAGAACGCGGACTTCGCAGTGGTTTTTGCTGTGACAGATAAAAATCAAAAAAAGCGTGGTATCAGCGCCTTCATCGTTCCGACCTCGACCCCCGGCTACAAGGTGGCGCGCATCGAGGAGAAAACCGGCCAGCACGCCTCCGACACGGCGCAAATCGTGCTCGAGAACTGCAAGACCGAGCATCTCCTGGGGACCGAGGGCCAGGGCTATCGCATCGCCCTCGCCAACCTCGAATCCGGGCGCATCAACGTCGCCGCCCAGGCTACAGGGGTCGCGCGAGCCGCTTTTGAAGCCGCTCTTTCCTATTCTCGCGAGCGAAAGAGCATGGGCAAGACGCTGATCGAGCACCAGGCGGTGAACTTCCGCCTTGCCGACATGGCGACCGGCGTCGAGGCCGGCCGGCAGATGTACCTCCACGCGGCCGCGCTGCGCGACGCCGGCAAGCCCTGCATCAAGGAAGCGTCGATGGCGAAGCTCTTCGCCTCCGAGATGGCCGAGAAAGTCTGCTCGGACGCGATGCAGATCCACGGCGGCTATGGCTACGTCGCCGACTTCCCGGTCGAGCGCCTGTGGCGCGACGTGCGCGTCACGCAGATCTACGAGGGCGCGAGCGACATCCAGCGCCTGGTCATCGGCAGAGTGCTGGAGGATGGATGAAAGCGCCCATCGACTTCTATTTCGATTTCTCCTCGCCTTACGGCTATCTCGCGGCAGAGAAGATCGACGCGCTCGCCGCGAAGCACGGCCGCAGCGTCCAGTGGCGGCCGATGCTGCTCGGCGCCGCGTTCAAGCTGACCGGTGCCGCGCCGCTACCGAGCATCCCCATCAAGGGCGAATACGCGAAGCGCGACTTCCTGCGCTCGGCACGCTTCCACGGCGTGCCGATGAAGATCCCCAGCGTCTTTCCCGTCAGCGGCCTCGCCGCTTGTCGCGCGTTCTATTCGTTGAATGAAAACAACCGGGTTCCGCTGGCCAAAGCGCTGCTTCGGGCCTACTTCGTCGATGACGTGAACATCGGCGAGCCCGAGAACGTCGTGAAGATCGCCGCTGGCCTCGGGCACAAGCCCGATCTTTCCGATTCTTCTTTGAAAGAGAAAACGAAATCGGAAGTCGATGCCGCCATAGCGAAGGGCGTCTTCGGCTCGCCCTACTTCGTCGCCGACGGCGAACCGTTCTGGGGTATCGATCGCTTCGACCAGCTCGAGCGCTGGCTCGCCAAGCCCTTCTGATGATCAAGAGCCAGCTCAACGCCCGCTCGGAGGAGTTCCGCGCCAACGCCGAGCGCATGCGCGGCCTCGTCGCCGACCTGAAGGAGAAAACCGACAAGGTCGCGCTGGGCGGCGACGAAAAAGCGCGCGAGAAGCATCTCTCGCGCGGCAAGCTGCTGCCGCGCGACCGCGTTCGCGGCCTGCTCGATCCGGGGTCGCCCTTCCTCGAGATCGGCCAGCTCGCGGCGTACGGCATGTACGGCGGCGACGTGCATTCCGCGTCGATGATCACCGGCATCGGCCGGGTCTCGGGGCGGGAGTGCGTGATCGTCGCCAACGACGCGACCATCAAGGGCGGCACCTACTACCCGATGACGGTGAAGAAGCACCTGCGCGCGCAGGAAGTCGCCGCGCAGAACCGCCTGCCGTGCATCTATCTCGTCGACTCGGGCGGCGGCTTCCTGCCCGAGCAGGACAACGTCTTCCCCGACCGCGAGCACTTCGGCCGCATCTTCTTCAACATCGCCAACATGTCGGCGGGCGGCATCCCGCAGATCGCCTGCGTGATGGGCTCGTGCACCGCCGGCGGCGCCTATGTGCCGGCGATGTCGGACGAGACCGTGATCGTCAAGGGCCAGGGCACGATCTTCCTCGGCGGGCCCCCGCTCGTGAAAGCGGCGACCGGCGAGGTCGTGACGCCGGAAGAGCTCGGCGGCGCCGAGGTGCACACCCGTGTCTCGGGCGTCGCCGACCACTACGCGCAGGACGACCGCCACGCGCTCTCGATCGTGCGGCGCATTGTTTCGAACTTGAACTACAGGAAAAACGTCCTTTTATCCGTGACTGAACCGCGCGAACCCGCTTATCCCGCCGAGGAGCTCTACGGCGTCATCCCGGCGGATCCGCGCAAGCCCTACGACATCCGCGAGATCCTGGCGCGGGTCGTCGACGGCTCGGAGCTCGACGAGTTCAAGCAGAACTACGGCACGACGCTGGTCACCGGCTTCGCCCGCATTCACGGCTACCCGGTGGCGATCCTCGCCAACAACGGCATCCTCTTCTCCGAGTCGTCGCTCAAGGCGGCGCACTTCATCGAGCTCGCCGCGCAGCGCGGCATCCCGCTCGTGTTCGTGCAGAACATCACCGGCTACATGGTCGGCAAGAAGTACGAAGCCGGCGGCATCGCCAAGGACGGCGCGAAGATGGTGCAGGCGGTGGCGACGGCCAAGGTGCCGAAGTTCACCCTGATCGTCGGCGGCTCGTTCGGCGCCGGCAACTACGGCATGTGCGGCCGCGCCTACGGCCCGCGCTTCCTCTGGATGTGGCCCACCGCGCGCATCTCGATCATGGGCGGCGAACAGGCCGCAAGCGTCCTCGCCACCGTCAAAGGCGACTTCAAGTCGAAGGAAGACGAAGAGAAGTTCAAGCAGCCGATCCGCGAGCAGTACGAGCGCCAGGGCCACCCCTACTACTCGAGCGCGCGGCTCTGGGACGACGGCGTGATCGACCCGCTCGACACGCGCCGCCTCCTCGGTCTGGCGATCTCCGCTTCGCTCAACGCGCCGATCGAAGAAACCAAGTTCGGCATCTTCAGGATGTGACGATGCTGCTGGTCGAGAAAAAAGGCGGCGTCGCCCGCGTAACGCTGAATCGTCCGGACGTACGAAATGCGTTCGACGATGCGCTGATCTCCCAGCTCAAGAAGACTTTCGATGACGTTGGAGGGGATCCGTCCGTCAGGGTAGTCGTGCTGGGGGGAAACGGCCCCGCGTTTTGCGCAGGCGCCGACCTCAACTGGATGAAGCGCATGGCGGGCTACGACTACGCGGCGAATCAGCGCGACGCGCGAGCGCTCGCCGAGATGCTGGCCGCGCTCGACCGCATGCCGAAACCGACCGTCGCGCGCGTGCATGGCCCCGCCTTCGCCGGCGGCACCGGCCTCGTCGCCGCGTGCGACATCGCGGTCGGCACGAAGGAAGCGAAGTTCTGCTTCTCGGAAGCGAAGCTCGGACTTTCGCCCGCGACGATCAGCCCGCACGTGCTGCGCGCGATCGGCGAGCGCGCCGCGCGGCGCTACTTCCTCACCGCGGAAGTGTTCGACGCCGACGAGGCTTTTCGAATTGGCATGCTGTCCATCCTCACCGACAACCTGGACGAAACCATCGACGGCCTGCTGCAGCACCTGCTCGCAGGCGGGCCGGAGGCGATGAGGAAGATCAAGGAGTTGCTGCGTGCGGTATCGTCGCGGCCGCTCGACGACGCACTGGTCGCCGATACCGCGAAGCGCATCGCGGAAATCCGCGTCTCGCCGGAAGGCAAGGAAGGCATCGCCAGCTTCCTCGAAAAGCGCAAGCCCGCGTGGCATTCCAGAAAATCCTGATCGCCAACCGCGGCGAGATCGCCTGCCGCGTGATGCGCACCGCGCGGCGCCTGGGCGTTCGCAGCGTCGCCGTATTCAGTGACGCGGACCGCAATGCGCTGCATGTAAGAAGCGCCGATGAAGCGGCGCAAATCGACAGCTACCTTTCCATCGACTCGATCCTCGCCGTGGCAAGAGCCACGGGCGCCGAGGCGATCCATCCCGGCTACGGCTTCCTTGCCGAGAACGAGGATTTCGCTGCCGCCTGCGCCAGGGCGGGCGTGGTGTTCATCGGCCCGACGCCTGAGGCGATTGCGGCCATGGGCGACAAGTCGGCGGCGAAGCGGCTGATGGAGAAGGCCAAGGTGCCGCTCGTTCCCGGCTACCACGGCGAGAACCAGGACGCGGCCTTCCTCGAGAAGGAGGCGGCCAAGATCGGCTTCCCGGTGCTGATTAAGCCTTCCGCCGGAGGCGGCGGGAAAGGGATGCGCATCGTCCGGGATCAAAAGTCGTTTCCGGAAAACCTGGAAGGCGCAAAGCGGGAAGCGAAGTCGGCCTTCGGCGACGACCGCGTGCTGATCGAGCGCTATCTCGAGCGGCCGCGGCACATCGAGATGCAGGTGTTCGGCGACTCGCACGGCAACGTGGTGCATCTCTTCGAGCGCGACTGCTCGGTGCAGCGGCGTCATCAGAAGGTGCTCGAGGAAGCACCGGCGCCGAATTTCCAGAAGCGGAACCAGATGGCTCTGGCGGCGGTGGCAGCAGCGAAAGCCATCGGCTACCGCGGCGCGGGCACGGTGGAATTCATCGCCGAGCAGGACGGCCGCTTCTACTTCATGGAGATGAACACCCGCCTGCAGGTCGAGCACCCGGTGACCGAGATGATCACCGGACTGGATCTCGTCGAGTGGCAGCTGCGCATCGCCGACGGTGAGAAGCTGCCGCTTTCGCAAAAGGAAATCCCGCTGAACGGCCACGCGATCGAGGCGCGGATCTACGCCGAGGATCCGCGCCGCGATTTCCTGCCCGCGACCGGGCGGCTGCTGCATCTGGTTTTCCCGGTGCAGGGTCGCGACGTGCGTGTCGATACCGGAGTCGAGGAAGGCGGTGAGATCACGCCATGGTACGACCCGATGATCGCCAAGCTGGTGGTGCACGGCGAGGACCGCGCCGCGGCGCTCGAGCGGCTGCGGGGCGCGCTCGCCGCAGTCGAGATCATCGGCCTCACCACCAACGTCGAATTCCTGCGCCGCGTGGCGGCGAGCCGCGCTTTTTCCTCAGCCGAGCTCGATACCGGCCTGATCGAGCGCAACCGGGCGGAACTGATCACCGACGTGCCGCTGGAACCCTTCCTCGCGGCGGCGGCGGAGGCCGAGCTCGCCCACGAGGAAGCCGAGGCGCGGCGCCTCGGCGCAGCCACCGGCGATCCGCATTCGCCCTGGGGTCGCGTCGACGGCTGGCAGCTCAATGCCGAGGCGCATCACGATTTTGTCTTCCGGGAGGGCGATGCCGCGCACGCGGTTCGCGTCCGGTTCGGCGACACAGGGCTGCGCATGTTCATCGCCGACCGCGAGTACCGCCTCAGCAGGGACGCCAAATTCCGCGCGGTGCGCGACGGGAGCGACTGGCATCTCCTGCGCGACGGCGTCTATCGCCGCTTGTCCCTGAAGTCCGAGCTCGTGGGCGGCGCCGCGGAAGCGGCCGGGTCGTTGACGGCGCCGATGCCCGGGCGCATCGTCAAGGTCATGACCCAGCCAGGTGCGAAGGTCGCCAAGGGCGAGGCGCTGCTCATCCTGGAAGCGATGAAGATGGAGCACACCATCACCGCGCCCGCGGAGGGCACGGTGAAGACCGTCCACTACGCCGCCGGCGAGCAGGTGCTGGAAGGCGCGGAGCTGGTGACGCTCGAATGAACCACGTCCGGATCGTCGAAATGGGGCCGCGCGACGGGCTGCAGAACGAGGCGCGCGAGGTGCCCACCGAGGTGAAGGTCGAGCTGATCGAGCGCCTGGCGAATGCGGGGCTGCCCGCGGTCGAGGCGACCGCGTTCGTCTCGCCCAAATGGGTGCCGCAGATGGCCGACCACACCGAGGTGCTGGAGCGCATCCGCCGCAAGCCTGGCGTTTCCTACCCGGTGCTGACGCCGAACCTGAAAGGCTTCGAGTCGGCGCGCGCCGCGGGCGCGACCGAGGTGGCGATTTTCGGCGCCGCCTCCGAAGCGTTCTCGAAGAAGAACATCAACTGCTCGATCGCGGAATCGCTCGACCGGTTCCGCCCGATCGTTTCCGAATCGAAGAAATACGATATCAAGGTTCGCGGCTATGTCTCTTGCGTACTGGGTTGTCCGTACGAGGGTGAAGTAAAGGCCGAGCGCGTCGCCGAGGTGGCCGGCGCGCTCTACGACATGGGCTGCTACGAGATCTCGCTGGGCGACACCATCGGCGTCGGCACGCCGGCGAAGACCAAGATGATGATCGACGCCTGCTCCGAGCGGGTGCCGGTGGCGAATCTCGCCGGCCACTATCACGACACCTACGGCCAGGCGCTGGCCAACACCTACGCCTCGCTGGAGCTCGGCGTGCGCACCTTCGACGCCTCGGTCGCGGGCCTCGGCGGCTGTCCCTATGCCAAGGGCGCTTCCGGAAACGTCGCCACCGAAGACGTGGTGTACATGCTGCACGGCCTCGGCATGCAGACCGGTGTCGACCTCGACGCGCTGGTCGGCATCGGCGCGTGGATCTCGAAAATCCTCGGCCGCGACTACGGCTCCAAAGCGGGCAAGGCTATCGCGGCAAAGAAGGCGAAGTGAAAACGCCCTGCGTGAAAGTCTGCCAGATGGATCCGAGCCGCGATCTCTGCCTCGGCTGCAGGCGCACGCTCGACGAGATCGCGCGCTGGGGCACGATGAGCGACGCGGAGCGTGAGCGGGTGCTGGCGGAGCTGCCTCGCCGTTCCCTAGATGTCCTTGAAGTTCCCGTGCCGCCCCTTGCCTGAAGAAAAGCGCGCGGCGCCGGCGGCGCCTTCGGCCTTGAAGGTGGGGATGCCGTTGTACCACTCCTTGCGCATCGCCTCGCGCACCGTCAGCCCTTGCTGCGCGTAGACCGAACGCCGATCGGCGCGCATGCAGGCTTGCGGGAAGCGCGCGATCTCGTGCGCCATCGCCTCGGCGAAGTCTCGCGACTTGCCGTCGGCGACCACGTGCTCGCAGGCGCCGATGCGCAGCGCCTCGTCGGCGGGTACCTTGCGGCCGGTGAGGATGATCTCCATCGCCCGGCCGACGCCGACGATGCGCGGCAGCCTGACGGTGCCGCCGTCGATGAGCGGCACGCCCCAGCGCCGGCAGTAGACGCCGAAGTAGGCGGATTCCTCCATGACGCGCACATCGCACCAGAGCGCGAGCTCGAAGCCGCCCGCCACGGCGGGGCCGGCGACCGCGGCGATCACCGGCTTGTCCAGCTCGAGGCGCGTCGGCCCGAGCGGGCCGCGCGGGATGTGCTTGCGATCCTCGAGCGGATAGTCGATCTCGTGGATCTCCTCGGTGTTCTTGAGGAGCGACGCGCCGTACTTCAAGTCCCAGCCGGCGCAGAACGCACCGCCCTCGCCCCACAAGACTGCGGCGGCGGCGGTCGGATCCTTGTCGAATTGATGAAACGCGGAAACGAGCGCATCGGCGCTCTCCGGGTCCATCGCGTTCCGCGCCTCCGGACGCGAGTGAATCACCGTCCAAACCTTTCCCTTCTTCTCGATCCTGACCGCCATGGCCGCCTCCGTTGACTGGTACTTCGATTTCGTCTCGCCCTTCTCCTACATCTCGCTCTACCGGCTGAAGGAGCTTCCGGGGCAAGTCTCGTACAAACCGGTGCTCTTCGCGGGGCTGCTGAAGCACTTCGGCCAGAAAGGCCCGGCCGAGATCGACGCCAAGCGCCGCTGGACCTACCGCTGGTGCACCTGGTGGGCGCGCGAGCTGGATCTCACCTTTCGCTTCCCCGAGCAGCACCCGTTCAACCCGCTGCCGCACCTGCGCCTCGCGCTAGCTTGCGGCTGCCATCCCGACGCGGTCAAACGCATTTTCGAATGGATCTGGATGACCGGCGAGAATGCGACCGACCCCGAGCGCTTCGCCAAGCTCTGCGCGGAGCTTGGCGTTCCGCAGGAGAGGTTGATGGAAGCGAAGGACGCGCTGCGTCAGAACACCGAAGAGGCCGTCAAGGCAGGCGTGTTCGGCGTGCCGAGCTTCGTCGTCGACGGCGAGGTCTTCTGGGGCGCCGACTCGGTCTATTTCGTGCAGGCCTTCCTGCACGACGAGGAAGTGCTGCGCAACGACGAGATGCGCCGCGTCGATGCACTGCCAGTCGGCGCGGAGAGAAAGAGGTGACCGTGGAAGAGATCGAAGTGACCGCGCTGAAGCGCTAGCCGTACTTTCGCAGGTCCTCGATCACCTTGCCGTCGTTCGGCAGGCTGCCGGGGGCGACGAGTTCGACCTCGCCGCGCAGCTTGGTGACGTCGCGGATGGTGGCGACGATCGCCTCCGCGAGGGCCGCGGGGCGCTCCTTCACTTCGCATTTGAGCGTCATGCGGTCGTTGCCCGCCTCGCCCTCGACCACGAGGCGCGCCTTCGTCACTTCGCGGTGGCGGCGCAGGATCTCGCTCACCTGGCCCGGCGTGACGAACATGGCGCGCACCTTGGTGCTCTGGTCGGCGCGGCCCATCCAGCCCTTGATGCGCACATTGGTGCGGCCGCAGGGGCTCGTGCCGGGCAGCACCGCCGAAAGGTCGCCCGTGGCGAAGCGGATCAGAGGGTAGTCGCGGTTGAAGCTGGTGATCACCACTTCGCCGACCTCGCCCGGCTCGACCGGATCGCCGGTACCGGGACGGACGATCTCGAGCAGCAGGCCTTCCTCGAGGATCATGCCGGGCGCGACGGAGCCGTCCGGCAGCAGCGATTCGTAGGCGATCAGGCCGAGATCGGCGCTGCCGTACATCTGCGTGACCGAGATGCCGACCTCCTGAAGCGCGGTGCGCAGCACCGGCGGCAGGTACTCGGCGCCGACCTGAGCTTTCTTCAGCGAGGAGATGTTCGCCTTCAGTTCGTGGGCTTTCTCGACGATCAGCTTGAGGAACGAGGGCGTGCCCACGTAGCCCGAAACCCGCAGCCGCTCGATAGCCGCCACCTGCATCTCGGTCTGGCCGGTGCCGGCGGGCACGACCGTGCAGCCCAGCGCGATCGCGCCGGTTTCGAGCATCGAGCCGGCCGGAGTGAAGTGATAGGCGTAGCTGTTCAGGATCACTTCGCCCTTGCGAAAGCCGCCGGCGAAGAGGCCGCGCGCGGTACGCCACCAGTTCGCCCCGAGGCCCTCCATGTCGTGGATGGGGCCGGGCGAGACGAACAGCTTGGCGGGCGGCGTGGCATTGAGGCCGCCGAGCGGCGGCAAGCCCTTCTGCAGGATCGCGAGATCGCTCTTGCGCGTCAGGGGAAGAGTGGCCAACGCCTTCCGCGAAGTGATTTTGGAGGCGTTGATGGAAGAAAAAATCTTTGCAAATCCGGGCGCGCGCTTCTTCGCCCAGGCGATGTGCTTCGGCAGGGCGGCCATGAGCGCCGCCTCGCGCGCCTTCGGCGAGCGCGTCTCGAGCCGATCGAAGTGTTCCTGCTTTACAGCCAACGCTTGCGCCGCCGGTAGGATTTCACGTCGCGAAAGCTCCTGCGCTCGCCCGACGAGAAGCCGAGGTAGAACTCCTTCACGTCCTCGTTCTGCGCAAGGTCCTTGCCCTCGCCATTCATGACCACGCGGCCGTTCTCCAGGATGTAGCCGTAGTCGGCATAGCGTAGCGCGATATGCGTGTTCTGCTCGGCAAGGAGGAAGCTCACTTTCTCCTCCCGGTTCAGGCGCTGCACGATCTGGAAGATCTCCTCGACGAGCTGCGGCGCGAGGCCCATCGACGGCTCGTCGAGCAGGATCATCTTCGGCCGCGCCATCAACGCCCGGCCGATCGCCGTCATCTGCTGCTCGCCGCCCGAGGTGTAACCCGCCTGCGTCTGGCGGCGTTCCTTGAGGCGCGGGAAGTACTTGTAGACCTTCTCCAGGTCCTCGTGCACGCCGCTGCCCAGCGCGCCCCGGGTGTAGGCGCCGGTGAGCAGGTTCTCCTCGACCGTCAGGTGCGCGAAGCAGTGCCGTCCTTCCATCACCTGGCAGATGCCGCGCTTCACCAGCGCCGCGGGATCGAGCTGGTCGATGCGCTCGCCGCTGAACACGATCTGCCCCTTGGTGACATCGCCCCGCTCGGCGCGCAGCAGGTTCGAGATCGCCTTCAGCGTGGTCGTCTTGCCGGCGCCGTTGGCGCCCAGCAGGGCCACGATCTGGCCCTCGCGTACCTCGAGGGACACGCCCCTCAGGACGAGGATGACGTGGTCGTAGATGACCTCGATGTTGCTGATCGCGAGATAGGCCTGCGGCATCGCCTTTCCGCCCTATAAAACGGAACGGCGGGACGAGCCCGCCGTTCGCTGACGCTCCGAAACGCTGCTTAGTCCGTGGTGCAGTCGCGGGGCGTGATGCCTTTCTCCTTCGCGTACTGCGCCGCATCCTGCTCGACCTTGGCCCGCACGAGCTTGCGGTCCGGCTCCATCCAGTCGGTGATGACCTTCCACTTGGCGCCGTCCCACTGCTGGAATTTCACCAGGCCGGAACCTTCATGGTCGAGGCACGACACCTTAAGCGGCGGCATCATGCCGGTCGCGCCCAGCGTTTTCAGGCGCGCCGCGTCGATGTTCAGGTGCTCGATGCCCCAGCGCATCTGCTCGCCGGTGATCGGCTTGCCCTTGCCGAACTTGGCCTGCGCGTTGCGAATCGCCTCGGCGGTGACGATGCCGGCGACGACGCCGCGGGTATGGTAGATCGAGCCGAAGCGCGACTTGTCCTCGAACTCGCCCTTGCCCTTGGCGTAGACGTATTTCTGGATGTCCTTCATCACCGGGAAATCGGAACCGGGGGCGTTGAAGCCGGCGGCGATGTACCCTTTGGCGGCAGAGCCCGCGGGCAGCACGTCCTCCTCCGCGCCCGACCACCACACGCCGATCACGTGATCGCGCGGATAGCCGATCTTGGCGGCGGCCTTGAGCGCCGTCGGGTTCATCACGCCCCAGCCCCAGAGGATGACGAAGTCCGGCTTGATCTGCCGGATCTGCAGCCACTGCGACTGCTGCTCGTTGCCCGGGTGCGGCACGGCGATCGTGGTCAGATCGTAGCCGTACTCCTTCGACATGTCGGTGAGGACCGGGATGGGCTCCTTGCCGTAGGCCGAGTCGTGGTACACGAGCACGATCTTCTTGCCCTTGAGCTTGTCCATGCCGCCGAGCTTCTGGCCCATGAACTTCACCATGACGGTCGCCTGCGACCAGTAGGTGGTGATCAGCGGGAAGATGTAGGGGAAGACGCGGCCGTCGGCGGCCGAAGTGCGGCCGTAGCCCATCGAGATCACGGGGATCTTGTCGGCGGTCGCCTTCTCGATCAGCGAGTAGGTGATGCCGGTGGAGAGCGGGTGCACGACCGTGGCGCCGGTCGGGCCTTTCTTCTTCGAGCGCTCGTAGCACTCGACGCCGCGCGCGTTGTTGTACTCGGTCTCGCATTTTTCCCAGGTGAGCTTGACGCCGTTGATGCCGCCGTCGCGCTCGTTCAGCATCGCCATGTAGTCGATCAGGCCGCCGCCGAAGCCCGAGCCGCCGGGCGCGTACGGGCCGACCCAATAGAAGTTGGCGGGGACGAACTGCTCGTTTTGCGCTGTCGCCGGAAGCGCCGCCGAAAGGGCGAGCGCGGCGAAAGCCGCAGTAACGCCAAATGGCGTCCGTTTCATGACAATCCTCCTCCTAAGAGTCTGTTCAGAATAGCGGAACGGCGAGTATAGCCATTCCTCCCTAGTGCGGGAAGGGCCAGAGACGGAGCTTTTCCTTGGTGATCTGCCAGAGCCGGGCCAGGCCGGCCGGCTCGACGATGAGGAAAAAGATGATCAGGCCGCCGAAGATGATCGCCTCGGTATTCGACACCATGGCGTGGTCCATCTCGATGCCGAGGATGCCTTCCAGGCCCTTCGAGGCGAAGTTGAGCAGGATCGGGAACAGGGTGATGAAGCCCGCCCCGAGGAACGACCCCAGGATCGAGCCGACGCCGCCGATGATGACCATGAACAGCACCCGGAAGCTGAGGTCGAGGACGAACGCCTCGGGTTCGACCGTCCCCAGGTAGCAGAAGGCGTAGAGCGCGCCGGCGACGCCGCAGTAGAACGAGCTGATGGCGAAGGCGAGCAGCTTGGTGCGCATCATCGGGATGCCGACCACCGCGGCCGCGACGTCCATGTCGCGCACCGCCATGAACGCCCGCCCGGTCTCGCTCCTCATCAGGTTCTTCGCCGCCAGCGCCATGGCCACCACCACGCCCAGCGTCAGCAGGTATTTGGAGGCGGGCGAGACGAACTCGTAGCCGAGGATGACCATGCGCTGCGCGGTGATCACGCCGGAGGAGCTGTGGTTCGAGAACCAGCCGACGCGGTTGATCAGCCACAGCACGAAGAACTGGCAGGCGAGCGTCGCCACCGCGAGGTACAGCCCCTTGATCCGCAGGCTCGGCAGGCCGAAGACGAAACCCACGGCGGCGGCGGAGAGACCGCCGATCGCGAATGCGCCCAGGACCGGCATGTGCGGGACGCG
>LSTF01000047.1 GCA_001644455.1 Betaproteobacteria bacterium SCGC AG-212-J23 | reverse complement strand
CACTCCGGGTGGTTCCAGCGCGCCAGCGCCTCGGCGCCGATGATCGCGCCCGAGCGCAGGTCGGTCTTCTGCTGGTAGTGGAGCAGGAACTCCTTCCGCTCCAGCGCGCGGCGCAGCGCGTGCTCGAGCGACAGGCGCTCGTTCACCCGGTCGTTCATCTCCGAGGTGTAGAACTGGAAATTGTTGCGGCCGTGCTCCTTGGCGCGGTACATCGCCGCGTCGGCGTTCTTCAGCAGCGTGTCGACGTCGGGCCCGTCCTGCGGATAGAGGCTGATGCCGGCGCTGCAGGTGACGTACAGCTCCTTGCCCTCGACGTCGATCGGCTCGGCCACCTTGGCGCTGATCCTCTGCATGGCGCGGAAGATCACTTCCTCGTTCGACTGGTCGTTGAGGATCAGCACGAACTCGTCGCCGCCGACGCGGCCGACGGTGTCGCCCTCGCGCAGCACCGCGCGCAGCCGCTCGCCCATCGCCTTCAGCAGCTTGTCGCCGGTCGAGTGGCCGAGCGAGTCGTTGACGAACTTGAAGTGGTCGAGGTCCATGAACACCACGGCGATGTGGCGCGGATTCCTCTGCGAGTACACCGCCTGGCGGAGGCGATCGTGCAGCAGGTTGCGGTTGGGGAGGCCGGTGAGCGCGTCGTAGTTCGCCTGGTGCTCGAGCTGCTGCTGGTAGCGCTTGCGCTCGATCGAATACTGCATCGAGCGCAGCAGGAGCTCGCGGTCGAGCCGCCCCTTGACGAGGTAGTCCTGCGCGCCGCCCTTCACCGCCGAGAGCGCGAGCATCTGGTCGTCGTTGCCGGTGAGGACGATGATCGGCACGGTCGGCGAATGCGCGTAGACCTTGGTGAAGGTCTCGAGGCCGAAGCTGTCGGGCAGCGACAAGTCGAGCAGCACCAGTCCCGTGCCGCCGGCGGAGAGATGCTCCAGGCCGAGCGACAGCCGGTCGGTGCAATGCAGGTGGAAAGGCGTCGCCGGGTCCTCGGCGATCATCTCCTCGATGAGCCGCGCGTCGCCGGGGTTGTCCTCGATGAGGAGGACTTTGTGCGGATTGCTAATGGCCGTTGGGAGGCAGAGTGACGATCGTGAGCCAGAACACGTCGATGCTTCTGACCACCACGATGAATTTCTCGAGATCCACCGGCTTGGTGACGTAGCAGTTGGCGTGCAGGTTGTAGGTGCGCAGCACGTCTTCTTCCGCCTTGGAGGTGGTCAGCACCACCACCGGGATGCGCTTCAGGCTCTCGTCGGACTTGATCTCCTCGAGCACCTCGCGGCCGTCCTTCTTCGGCAGGTTGAGGTCGAGGAGGATGATGTCCGGGCGCGGCACCTTGGCGTACTGGCCGCGCTGCTTGAGGAACTCCATCGCCTGCACCCCGTCCTTCACCCAGTGCAGCTTGTGATAGACCTTGCCCTCGCGCAGCGCTTCGCGCGTCAGGCGCTCGTCGCCCGGGTTGTCCTCGACCAGCAGGATCTCGATGGGTGATCGGCCGTCGGTCATGCGTTGCCTCCCTCGGTTCGTTTCGGCAGCGTGAAGTGAAAGGCGCTGCCGTCGCCGGGCCGCGACTCGACCCAGATGCGGCCGCCGTGGCGCTCGACGACCTTCTTGCAGATCGCCAGGCCGATGCCGGTGCCGGGGTAGTCGGCCTTGTTATGCAGGCGCTGGAACACCATGAAGATGCGCTCGAAGTACTGCGGCTCGATGCCGATGCCGTTGTCGCGCACCATGAAATGCCACGCCGGCTCGTTGTTGGAGACGAACACGTGGATGCGCGGCACCGAGGTGGAGCGGAACTTGAGTGCGTTGCCGATCAGGTTCTGGAACAGCTGCGCGAGCTGCGTGTCGTCGGCCATCACCGTCGGCAGCGCGTCCCAGGTGACCGCGGCGCTCGTCTCCTGGATCGCGGCGCGCAGGTTGGACACCGCGCGCAGCAGCGCCTCCTCGACCGCGACCTCGCGGAACTCCTTGCCTTTGGTGCCGACGCGCGAGTAGGCGAGCAGGTCCTCGATCAGCTGCTTCATCCGCGCCGCGCCGTCGACGATGTAGCCCATGAACTCGCGGCTGTCGCCGTCGAACTTGTCGCCGAAGCGGCGCAGCAGGAGCTGCGTGTAGGACGACACCATGCGCAGCGGCTCCTGCAGGTCGTGCGAGGCGACGTAGGCGAACTGCTCCAGCTCGGCGTTGGAGCGCTTCAGCTCCTCGTGCGCCTCGCGCAGCTCGATCTCGGCGTGCTTGCGCTCGGTGATGTCGCTGCCGACGCCGCGATAGCCGGCGAAATGGCCGTGCTCGTCGAACAGGGGCTCGCCGCTGAGCGAGATCCAGCGGCTGCCGCCGTCGGCGGCCGGCCGCTGCCTCTCGAAGTTGCGGAACGGCTCGTGGCGCTCGAGCTGCTCGCGGTGCTTGATCCAGTCCTCCGCCGTCAGGTTCAGCGCCGGGGAGTCCCAGCGCTTGCGGCCGAGGTAGGCCGTGGCGTCGAGGCCGGTGCGCTCGCCCATCCGTCCCGACATGAAGGTCAGGCCGAAGCTCGCGTCCTGCTCCCAGTACCAGTCGGAGGAAAGCTGCGTCAGGCTGCGGAAGCGCGACTCGCTCTCGCGCAGCGCCGCCTCGGCGTGCTTGCGCTCGGTGACGTCGATCAGGGCCACCAGCATGCGCATCGCCTTGCCGTCGCGGCCGGCGAGCATCTGGTGGCGCGCCATCACCCAGAGCACCTGGCCGTCGGTGCGCACCACCCGGTATTCCTGCGTGCCGGGCTCGAGCGTGTCGATCGCCTTGGTGCGCGCGAGGATGAAGCGCTCGCGGTCCTCGGGATGCACCTGGTCCTTGAACGTCGGGTACTCGCCGCTCGCCGGCAGCGGCCCGCGCAGCCACTCCGGCGAATCGCTCCAGGTGAGATGGTCGGCCTGGATGTCGTAGTCGAGGATGATCATGCGCGCCGCCGCCTGGCCGAGCTGCAGCAGCTCGGTCTTGTCGCGCAGCGCGGCGTCGAGCACCTTGCGCGAGGTGATGTCGTCGAACACCGCGATCTCGTACTCGGGCTCGCCGGTCGAATCGTGGGCGAGCGCCACCGCGAGGTCGACCCAGACCACGGCGCCGCTCCTGCGCAGGTAGCGCTTCTCGAAGCGCGCGCTGCCGATCTCGCCCTCGCGCACGCGCTCGCGCTCGGCGTCGGTCAGGTCGCGGTCCTCGGGATGCGAGATTTCCTTCACCGAGCGGCCGATCAGCTCGTCCTTGGCATAGCCGAGGATCTGGCACAGGCTGCGGTTGACGCGCAGGAAGTGGCCGTCGAGCGTGATGTGCGCCATGCCGGAGGCGGCGAGCTCGAAGGTCTGGCGGAAGCGCTCCTCGCTTTCGCGCGTCGCCGCCTCGGCGCGCTTGCGCGCGGTGACGTCGTCGAACACCGCGATCTCGTATTGCGGCTGGCCCGCGGCGTCGCGCTCCAGGACGACGGTGATCGCCACCCAGACCGTCTCGCCGCTCTTCTTCAGGTAGCGCTTCTCGACGTGCAGCGACTCGACCTTGCCCGAGTACAGCTCCGGACGGGCGCGGTTGATCATGTCGACGTCGTCGGGATGCGAGATCTCGCGGCCGGTGAGCCGCTTCAGCTCGGCCTCGTCGTAGCCCAGGATTTCGGTCAGGCGGCGGTTGACGCGAATGAAGCGCCGGTCGAGGCCGATATGCGCGAGCCCCGACGCGGCCCGCTCGAAAGTGCGGCGGTAGAGGTCGTCGCCGGCCTCTTCCGTCTCAACCGAGCGGGCGGCTTCCTTGATCTCCCTCGCCCTTGCCATTGCCATCCGATTTTAGCGGTAGCCGCTACGCCGCAGGGCGGAAAAGCCCCTTCTCGGCCGCGCGATACGCGATCAGCGAAACGACGCTTTCCAGCGCCGGGGCCGGCAGATTCGCACCTTTCGCGAACGGCAGCGGCGTGAGCAGCAGCGAAGCGACTTCCATCGGCCGACCGCGCTCGAAGTCCTGCAGCATCGAAGGCTTGTGATGCAGCGCGGCGGTCGACTGGCTGCCGCCCGGCCGCTGCGGCACGAGGGCGAGATTTATCCCGTAGGCCTGCGCGATGGCCCGCCCTTCCTCGGCGATTTTCTTGGAAAGACTCGATAAACCCGGATCGGCGCGCACCTGCGCCACCGTCGCGCCGGTGAGGGTGCAGAGCGGCGCGGTGGCGAGGTTCTGGATGAGCTTCGACCAGATCACCGCGCGGATGTCCGGCGCGACCGGCGACGACATGCCCGATTGCTCCAGGGCCTCCCGTAATTTGCTGATTCTCGACGACTGCCGATCGTCCACTTCGCCGACGACCAGCATGTTGTTGTTGGGCACGTGGTTCATGATCACGCCGGGCTCGACGACCTCGTTCGCCGAGTAGACCACCCCGCCGATGATCCGCCGCGGATCGATCGCCTTCGAGAGTTTCTTCCCGGGATCGAGCATCGACAGATCGGGCGCCTTCGCATGCAACCCGTACCACCACGGGATGCCGTTCTGCGCGAACACCACCGCCGTCTCCGGGCCGAGGAGCGGCGCGGCGTTCTCGGCGAACGTGTCGAGCAGGTTCGCCTTCAACGCAACGATGACGAAGTCCTGCTTTTCCGGGTTGGCGGTCCTGACCTTGCCCTGGATCACCTCGTCGCCGTGAAGCAGCTTAAGTCCGTTCTTCTCGATGGCCGCCAGGTGCGGCCCCCGGGCGACGATCGAAACGTCATGGCCCTTGGCCGCGAGGCGCGCGGCGATGTGACCGCCGACCGCGCCGGCGCCGAATACGCAGATCTTCATGCCGATAGAATACCGCGCCATGAAAATCTGCCGATTCGACGACAACCGCCTGGGCGTGGTGCGAGATGGAATGGTCTACGACGTCACGCCAGCGCTGAAGAAACTCCCTGCCGCCGGCTATCCGCTGCCCGGCCACGACCCGCTGATCGCCGCCCTGCCCAAGCTGAAGAAATACCTCGTCGCAAAGGGCAAGGGCAAACCGGTTTCGAAGGTGAAGCTGCTCAGCCCGGTCGCCAATCCCGGCAAGATCATCGCCGCGCCGGTGAACTACACGAAGCATCTGCAGGAGGCGCTCGCCGACAAGGGCATCCACCACGGCAACCTGGTGCACGAGATCCACAAGGTCGGCATGTTCCTCAAGGCGACGAGCGCGCTGGTCGGCCCGGGCGAAGGCGTGAAGCTCATCCACACCGACCGGCGCAACGACCACGAGGTGGAGCTCGCGGTGGTGATCGGCAAGAAGGCGAAGAACGTCAAAGCCGAGAAGGCTCTCGACCACGTGGCGGGCTACTGCATCGGGCTGGACATGACGATCCGCGGGCCCGAGGAGCGCAGCCTGAGGAAATCACCCGATTCGTACTGCGTGCTCGGACCCTGGCTGGTCACGAGGGACGAGATCGAGGATCCCGGAAATCTCTCCGTGAAGATCGAAGTGAACGGCGAGGTGAAGCAGGACGCGCATACCAGCGACCTGATCCTCAGCGTCGCGCAGCTGATCGAATGGGGCAGCTCGTTCTACACGCTGCATCCCGGCGACGTGCTGCTCACCGGCACGCCGCAAGGCGTCGGCCCGGTCAAGCCGGGCGACGTCATGGTCGCGTCGGTGCAGGGCATCGGAGAGATGCGCGTCGCGGTGAAATAGAAACGCCCCGGCGGAATCCGCGCGGGGCGCTGTAAAAACTCCTAGGCGACGTAACTACTTCGACGAGTCTTTCGGCTGGTCGGTCGCGCTGGGACTGGAGCTCGGGCTGCTCGGGGTGCTCGGGCTCGCGCTGGAGCCGGAAGCCGCGCCGCTCGCCGAATCCTTCTTCGAGTCGCTCGACATGGGCGACGACGGAGAAGTGCTCGAGCCGGCCGATGAAGACGCCGAGCCCGACGGGGAGCTGGTCGCGCCCGAGGGAGCGGTGCTGGTGCCGCGCGAAGCCGCGCGATCGCCGGTCTTGTCGCACGCGGTCAGCAGCGTGGCGCCAAGAGCAACGGATACGGCAAGTGCAATGGACGTAAATCTCATGTGGCCTCCGTGGTTGGGGTACTCAGGTAAGGCAGCAAGGAACGGGCCTATTTGCCGTCCGTCTTGAAATCCTTGCTCTGCGCGCCCTCTTTCGGGTCGACCTGTCCTTGCACCGGGCTGCGCTCGGTCTTGCCCGAGTTCGCCGAGGAAGGCTGTGAAGATTGGGGCGTCGCGCTCGAGCCCGTCGTTGCCGGGCGGTCGTTCTTGCCGCATCCGGCCAGGAAAGCGAGAGACAATACTGCCACTGCAACTGTCGTGATCTTCATACAGCCTCCATGAGTTAAGGGTGGAGGCAATACTGCAAAGAAAGGGCCCGACTTGAACGACCTCCTGCCGACCACCGTCGTGGGCAGCTACCCGCAACCCGGTTGGCTCATCCACCGAGACAAGCTCGGATCGAAGGTGCCGCGCGTGCGCGAGTACGACCTTTGGCGCGTTGAAAAGACCTTTCTGGAAGAAGCGCAAGATGATGCGACCGTGATCGCCATCCGCGACATGGAGCGCGCCGGCATCGACATCGTCAGCGACGGCGAGATGCGGCGCGAGAGCTACTCCAACCGCTTCGCCACCGCGCTCGAGGGCGTCGACATCGAGAATCCCGGCAAGACGGTGAACCGCAGCGGCGGCTTCTCGGTGGTGCCGAGGATCGCCGGCCCCATCAAGAGAAAATCCGCGGTCGAGATCGAGGATCTGCTGTTTTTGAAGAAACACACGACGCGGAAAACCAAGATCACGCTGCCGGGTCCCTTCACCATGGCGCAGCAGGCGCAGGACGACTACTACAAGGACGAAGAAGCGCTGGCGATGGCGTTCGCCGCTGCCGTGAACGAGGAAGTGAAGGACCTGCGCAAAGCCGGCGCCGACGTGATCCAGCTCGACGAGCCCTGGCTGCAGGCACGCCCCGACCGCGCGGCGCGCTACGGCGTGAAGGCGATCAACCGCGCGCTACAGGGCATTCCCGGCGCGACGGTCGTGCACCTCTGCTTCGGCTACGCCGCCGCGGTCTCGACCAAGCCGTCGGGCTACTCGTTCCTGCCGCAGCTCGCCGACACGACCGCGGGACAGATCTCGATCGAGGCCGCGCAGCCGCGGCTCGACGTTTCCATCCTCAAGGAACTGAAGAACAAGACCGTGATGCTGGGCGTGATCGATCTCGGCACCGAGGCGATCGAGACGCCGCAAACGGTCGCGGAACGCGTCAGGGCGGGTTTGAAATTCGTCGCTCCTGAAAAACTCGTCCTCGCGCCCGACTGCGGCATGAAGTACCTGAGCCGCGAGGCGGCCTTCGGCAAGCTGAAGTCGCTCGCCGAGGGCGCCGCGATCGTCAGAAGGGAGCTGCGAGGCTGAACTTCTGGATGCGCCGGCCGAAGCCCACTTCGGAGGCGTAGAGGTTGCCCTGGCGGTCGATCGCCATGTTGTGCACCCACTTGAACTCGCCCGCCATGTGCCCGGTGCGGCCGAACTCGCCGACCCGCTTGCCGTCGGCGCGCTGCAGGATGTAGATGCGGCCGTTCGCGCCGTCGGCGACGTACATGAACTTCTGCGCCGCGTCCTGCGAGAGCACCATGTCCCAGGTCGAGCCGTTGGCGCGCGTCTCCGGCTCGACGCGGAACTCCTCGAGGAACTTGCCCGCGGTGTCGAACACCTGGATGCGCGAGTTGGCGCGGTCGCAGACGTAGACCTTGCGGTCGTTGGCGATGCGCACGCAGTGCACCGGGTTGCCGAACTGCTTCGATAGCGGCGCCTGCGGATCGTAGGCCGGCAGCGGCGCGTCGCTCGGCTCGCCGCCGTACGCGCCCCAGTGGCGCTTGTAGGCCCCGGTCTTCGCGTCGAAGACGACCACGCGCCGATTGCCGTAGCCGTCGGCGACATAGAGCTCGGAAGCTTGCGGATCCAGAAGCAT
Source organism: Betaproteobacteria bacterium SCGC AG-212-J23 (assembly GCA_001644455.1). Taxonomy (GTDB): domain Bacteria; phylum Pseudomonadota; class Gammaproteobacteria; order Burkholderiales; family SG8-39; genus SCGC-AG-212-J23. The sequence continues at coordinate 64,593 of LSTF01000047.1, read as the reverse complement.
GTGCGCGGGGCGCCCAAGCTGCGTGCGGCTGTTGCTGCCCTCCGACTTGCCGGCGCGGCCGATCTGCATCAGGAACTTTCCGTCGGGCGTGAACTTGAGGATCTGGTTGTCCTCGTTGCCGTTGCCGCCGACCCAGACGTTGCCCTCGGGGTCGATCATGATGCCGTGCTCGCTCTTCGGCCAGTCGTAGCCCGCGCCCGGGCCGCCCCAGCCGCGCACGTAGTTCCCCTGCGCGTCGAACTCGGCGACCGCCGGCAGCGCCTTGCAGCAGCGGTGGGTGACCGGCTTGCCGGCCTTGTCGACCTCATCGGGAAGCAGCGTCGAAGGACGGTGGGTGATCCAGACGTGGCCGTTCCTCTCGTCGACGGCGATCCCCGCCACCTGGCCGACGACGAGCTGCACGCCGGCCTCCTCGGGGAGGGGCTTGGGCCAGGCAGGGTCGACCCGGAACTGCGGCACGCCCGAGGAACCGCCGGACAGGTTGCTGCAGGCACCGCAGAGCAGTACGGCCAGAGCGACGGTACGAGTCATGAAGCCCCCAGTGTTAGCTGGATGCAAGCGTACACGGCTATAGTGATGCCCGGAGCTATGGGGAGGCTTCTTGGCAGTCGACGAAAAAGCGGCTTATTCACTGACGAACAAGGGCAAGGGCGAGCTCAAGTCGGCTCGCACCGAGCTGCCCATGCTCGAGCTCAAGCTGCTGGTGCTGATGGACGGCGGCGCCAACCTCGGCCGCATCCTCAAGGCCTTTTCCGCGCAGCCGCAGGTCGAGCTGGTCGAGACGATCAACCGCATGAAGCGTACCGGCCTGATCGCGGACCGCGACAAGGAAGGCGGCGGCGACGAGCACGGCGGCATCGAGGCGACCGGCTTCTTCACCCGGCCGATCTTTCCCGCCGCCGGCGAGGCGAGCGCCGAAGCGGCCGACAACACCCTGGAGCTCCTGAAGCGTAACGGCTACGTGGCGCGCATCGCGAAGAAGGCCACCGAGGAGCGCAAGCTCGGCAAGGGCGAGAAGATCCACGTCATGGTGATCGAGGACGACGCCCAGCTCGCCAAGCTGCTGCGCATGTTCCTGCTGATGCACGACTTCGTGCCGCGCATGGCCGCCAACAAGAACGAGGTGGTCGCCTCGCTGCGCATCGCCCCCAAGCCCGACGTGGTGCTGCTCGACGTGGTGCTGCCCGACATCGACGGCTTCGAGGTGCTGATGCGCCTCAAGCAGCACCCGGTGCTCAAGACGGTGCCGGTGGTCATGATGACCGCCAAGGCCTCCCGCGAGGCGGTGCTGCAGGGGCTGGCGCGCGGCGCCGACGGGTACATCACGAAACCCTTCGATGTGGATATCATCTCGCACGCGATCAAGTCGGTCATCGGCTTGAAGTAACCCTCGGTGGGGGGCGGGATGAGCTGGCAGGACCTGGGCAAGGAATTCCAGAAATTGCGCACGGAGTTTCGCGGCTCGCTGCCGGCGAAGCTGCGCCGCCTGCGCTCGCTCTGGGAACGCATCGACTGCGAGGAGCCCGATGCCGACGCGCTCGAGATCCTGAGGCGCGAGGTGCACACCATGGCCGGCTCGGCCGGCAGCTTCGGCCTGCCGCAGGTGAGCAAGCTCGCCGCGGCGGCGGAGGAATCCCTCGACGGGCTGAAGGAAGGTTCCCGCCCGGGCATCAAGCGCGCGGCGAAGTTCGTGGCCCTGCTCGACAAGCTGGACAAGGCATGAAGATCACCGCCATCGACACCTGCGTGCTGACGGTGCCGACGCCGAAGCCCATGGCGTTGAACTACCCGCACCACAAGCTCGTCATCGCCGAGATCGCCACCGACGAAGGCGTGAAGGGCCTCGGCTACAGCCTGGCGTTCAACGGCGGCGGCGCCGAGGCGGTGCACACCTACCTCGAGACGCGCCTCAAGCCGGCGCTGCTCGGCGAGGATCCAAGGCTCGTCGAGCGGCTGTGGGAAAAGATGTTCCGCGTCGACATGGGGGTGCGCAAGCAGGGCATCGCCGGCTACGCGCTATCCGCCATGGACATCGGCCTGTGGGACATCGTCGGCAAGCTGGCGAAGCAGCCGCTCTACCGGCTGTGGGGCGCGCACTCCGACGTCGTCAGCGCCTACGGCAGCGGCGGCTGGTCGAGCTACAGCCTGAACGACCTCCTCGGCGAGGCGGAGAAGTACGCCGCCATGGGCTGCCGCTACTACAAGATGAAGATCCACCATCCCGACCCGCGCGAGAACGCGAAGCGCGTCGCCGCCGTGCACAAGGTGCTGGGCGGCAAGGCGCGGATGATGGTCGACGTCAACCAGCGCCTCGACGTGCTCGGCAACGTGCGCCAGGCGGAGCTGCTCGAGGAGTTCGACCTCCTCTGGTACGAAGAGCCGGTCCTCGCCGACGACCTCGACGGCTACGCCGAGGTCGCGAAAAAAATAAACATCCCCATCGCCGGCGGCGAAAACCATTTCACGCGCTGGGAGTTCAAGCAGCTCTTCGACCGCAAGGCGATCGCTTTCGCCATGCCCGACGTCTGCCGCGCCTGCGGCTTCTCGGAAACGCTGCGCATCGGCAAGCTCGCCGCCGCGCACGGCGTGCAGCTCACGCCGCACCTCATCCACGAGACCTCGATCCACGTCGTCGGCGCGCTCGCCAACGGCTTCCTCGTGGAATTCATGGACTGGGCGCCGCCCGACCTGTGGCAAGAGCTGCCGCAGTGCAAGGACGGGCAGTTCAGGATTCCCGAGCGACCGGGGCACGGCATGGCGCTCGCGCGCGGCGCGATCGAGAAATACCGCTCGCGCTAAGGGCGGTTCAGCCTTGCGGCGATCTCTTCGCCGAAAGCCCGCGTGCCGAGTTTCCCGCCGAGATCCTGCGTGCGCGTCTTCGGGTTCTCGATCAGCGCGTCGACGGCCGCTTCGATGGCCTTTTCCGCCTTCAGGAAAGCGGGATTCTTGTTCTTCAGACCTAACCAGCCCAGCAGCATCGCCGCGGAGAGCACCAGCGAGGCCGGGGTTCGCCTTGTCCTGGCCGGCGATGTCGGGCGCCGAGCCGTGCTGCGCCTGCGCCATGCAGTGGCGCTCACCGGCGTTGATCGACGCGGCGAGGCCGAGGCTGCCCGAGAGCTCCGAAGCCTCGTCGGAAAGGATGTCGCCGTACATGTTGGTCGTGACGACCACGTCGAAGCGCGCCGCATCGCGCACCAGCAGCGCCGCCATCGAGTCGATCAATTGCTCTTCGTAAGCCACGTCCGGGAACGCGGAGGCGATTTTTCGGGTTTCCTGAAGAAACAGGCCCTCCGTGATCTTCAGCACGTTGATCTTGTGGACCGCGGTCACCTTCTTGCGACGCGCCCGCGCCATCTCGAAGGCCGCGAGGGCGATGCGCCGCGAGCCCTGCGCGGTGATCTTGCGCACCGAGAGCGCAACGTCCGGCGTGGGCATGAACTCGCCGATACCGAGGTGCATGTTGCGGTCGGCGTAGAAGCCCTCGGTGTTCTCGCGGACGATGACCAGGTCCATCGCCGTGCGGCCCCAGTGCGGCAGCCCCTTGCGCGAGCGCGCCGGCCTGATGTTGGCGAACAGGTCGAGCGCGATGCGCATGTCGCCCGACGGATTCGCCCCGCCCTGCGCGCGCGGCGGATAGTCGAGGTGCGAGACCGGGCCGAGGATGATGCCATCGGCCTCGCGGCAGGCTTCCAGCACCCGCGCCGGAAAAGTCGAGCCCTCCTTCTTCAGGCTGGCATGGCCGACCTCGCGCGTTTCGAACGTCAGGCCGAGGTCGAGCTTCTTCAGCACTGAAACCGTGACCGCGCAGATCTCCGGCCCGATCCCGTCCCCGGGAAGAACCATGAGCTTCATGCGATGCGATTCGCTTCGACGGGTTTCCCGCCTTTGAGGATGTCCACCGCCTGCTCGGCGACCAGCAGCGCGCTGCGGATCTGCGTCTCCTCGGTGCCGCCGCCGGCATGCGGCGTCGCGACCACGTTCGGCAGCTCGAGCAGGCGGCTGTCGACGCGCGGCGTCTCGACTTCCCACACGTCGATGCCGGCGCCGAACAGCTTGCCGCCCTTGAGCGCCTCGTAGAGCGCCGCCTCGTCCACCACGCCGCCGCGGCAGGTGTTGATCAGGATCGCGGTCGGCTTCATGAGGGCGAGCTCGCGCTTGCCGATCAGGTACTTCGTTTCCTCGTTCAGCGGGACGTGCAGCGATACCAGATCGGCTTTTTCCAGCAATTCGCTCAATTTCGATGCTTGAGGAATCGCCAGTTTCCGGTGAGGGTCGTAGCCGATGATCTTGCACTCGAAGGCGCTCTGCCACTTGTGCGCGACGCGCGAGCCGATGTTGCCGACGCCGACGATGCCGACGGTCTTGCCCCACATCTCGACGCCGAGGATCCTGGTGCGGTCCAGCTTCTCCAGCGAGCGCACCCGCCGGTCGAGCTCGGCGATGCGCCGGCCGACGGCGATGGCGAGGCCGATCGCCAGCTCCGCCACGGCCTCCTTGTTCACGCCCGGGGTGCGCACCACCGGAATGCCGTGCTTCTTCGCCGCGGCGACGTCGATGTTGTCGTAGCCCACGCCCTGCTTGGAGATGATCTTCAGCTTCTTCGCGCGCGCCAGGTCCGCCTCGCGGATCTTCGTGCCGCGCACCATCACCGCATCGGCTTCCTCGGGCCAGTTCTTCACGCGCGGGTCATCCCAGCGCACGATCTCGGCGTGCTGCGACGCGTACTCCACGCCGGCGGCATGGAAGGAATCCAGAATGAAAATCTTCATAGGAGGTACGGTACTCCGCTCCGCACGCATATCGCACGGATCTTTTCCAGGAGCGTGTCGGGCAAGGGAATGCCGTTCTTGAGACGGTCGGCGCGCGAGGCGCGCTCCGGATCGCCGGGAACGAGCACCGGCAGCGCCGGATCGATGGGCGCCGTGGCATGCAGCACGTCGATCGCGTCGTCGAGATCGGCCTCGAACGCGCCTTCGGGACGAAACACCTTCGGGTCGATGGCCAGGAAAAAGTGGCCGAGGCGGTCCGGATCGGACGTTTTTTGAGTTCGATTTCTGATGGGGGAAAAGCTTCCCCCTGAAAGCGTGCCGCCGAGGATGTGGCCCATCATCGCCAGGCCGTAGCCCTTGTGGCTCGACATCTCGGCGGTACCGCCGAGCGGCGTCTGGCCGCCGCCGCTCTTGCCGCCGCTGCGCACGATCTCCATCGCCTGCTTTGGCTCGCGCACCGGCTCGCCCTTGCCGTCGAGCACCCAGCCCGCGGGCAGCGTCTTGCCGTTCAGGTCGTAGACCTTGAGCTTGTTGTTGGCGACGCTGGTCGTCGCCATGTCGAGGAGGAAAGGCGCATTGCGCTTCGCCGGCGCGGCGAACGCGATCGGGTTGGTGCCGAGCACCGGCACCGCGGCGCGCGTGGGCACCATCGCGATCGAGCGGGTGCAGCTCGTCACCATGCCGACGAAGCCCGCGCTCGAGGCGAGCCTCGCGTAGTAGCCGGCGGCGCCGAAGTGATGCGAGTTGAACACCGTCACCACGCCCACGCCCATCTCGCGCGCCTTCTTGATCGCGAGCTCCATGCCCATCACCGCGGCGGGATGGCCGAGGCCCGCGCCGGCGTCGACCCGGCCGGCGACCGGCGTCTCCATCACGATCTGCGGGCGCGCCTTCACGTTCAGCTTGCCGCGCTGCCTGAAGTCCTCGTAGTCCATGAGCATCGACACGCCGTGCGAATCGACGCCCGCGAGGTCGGTCTCGACCATCACCTCGGCGGTGATGCGCACGATGTCCGCGTCCATGCCCCACGCGGCGAGGAGCGAGCTGATCTGCTCGCGCACTAATTCGGAAGCGCGTCTCTTCGTCTGGGTCATTCGCCCTTGATGCCCACCGCCTTGATGATCTCGGCCCACTGCTGCGACTCGGCGCGCATCGCCGCGCCGAATTCCTCGGGCGTGTTGCCGACCACGTCGGCGCCGAGATCACCGATTCTCTTGATGATGTCGGGATCGTTCAGAACCTTTTTCACATCACCGTGAATTTTCGAGACCACCTCTTTCGGTGTTGCCGCGGGCGCGAGGAGACCAAACCAGTTGGTGAGCGAATAGCCGGCGACGCCCGCTTCCTGCATCGTCGGCACTTCCGGCAACAACGGGCTGCGCTTCGGGCCCAGCACCGCCAGCGCCTTGAGGCGGCCGGACTTGATGTGCGGCGCGGACTGCACCAGCGAATCCATGGACAGCATGACGCGGCCGCCGATCAGGTCGTTGATGCTCATCGAGCTGCCCTTGTAGGGGATGTGGATGAGGTCGATGCCGGCCTGGCGCTTGAAGAGCTCCATCGCGAGGTGCGGCGCGCCGCCCGGGCCCGAGGAGCTGTAGGCGATCTCGCCCGGCTTTTTCTTCGCCAGCGCGATCACCTCGGCGACGTTCGCCGCCGGCAGCGACGGATTGGCCATGAACACGAAATGCACGTCGACCACCTTGGTGATCGGCGCGAAGGCGCGCAACGGATCGATGCCCATGTTGTAGAGATGCGGGTTGGCGGTCATGTTGCCCATGGTCGCCATGAACAGCGTATGCCCGTCGGGGTCGGCCTTGGCCGCGAGCTCGGTGCCGATCGTGCCGCTCGCCCCGGCGCGGTTCTCGACCACCACGCCCTGCCCCCACGCTTCCTGCAGCTTCGCGCCCACCACGCGCGCGACGATGTCGGTGCCGCCGCCCGGCGGGAACGCGACGATGATCTTCACCGGTTTCGTCGGGAAGGCCTGCGCGGCCACGATCCAGAAAAAAAGAATGAACGCTTTCATGAGTGCGAAAAGAGCCTTTCTCCTGGCGTGTGCACGCGGGCGGTCAGGATCGCCCCCGCTCCGGAATCGGTGATGAAGAGGCTTTTGCGATCGGGCCCGCCGAAGCAGACGTTGGTGACGAGGTCGCTGCGGCACGACTGCACGCGCAGCTTCGGCTCGCCGCGATGATCGAAGATCCACACCGCGCCCATCTCGGGATGCGCGACCACCAGGCCGCCCGACTCGTCCAGCGCCATGCCGTCGGGACCGCGCCCGCCGGAGAGCTGCAGGTGCAGGCCCATGCGCACCACCGTGCCGTCGGGAGCGAAGGGAAAACGCCACACCGCGTTAGCCCTTGTCACCGCCACATAAAGAACATTGTTGTGGAGAACCAATCCGTTCGGGCTCGGCAGGCAATTCGCGAGCTGCTGCAGCACACCGTCCGCCGTGTACTTGTAGACGCACCCCGTCGGATCGGCGAGGTCGGTCACGCCCTGGTCGGTGAAATAGAGATTGCCCTTCGAGTCGAAGATGAGGTCGTTGACGCCCTTGAAGCCCTGCTGGTGGTAGCGCGTGATGAGGGGCTTGACCGCGCCGCTCTTCGGATCGAGCGTCAGGATGCCGAGCTTGTGGTCGGCGACGAAGATCCGGCCGTCGCGATGGATCGCCAAGCCATTGGGTTCTCCATCGTATTCCGCGGCAACTTCAAACTGCTTTTCCCTCGTAATTCTGAAAATTCGCCCGAATGCGAGGTCAACGGCGTAGAGGTTCCCCTCGCGGTCGAACACCGGCCCCTCGAGGAACGAGCCGGCGGGTGTCGGCCCTTTGCCGGCGGCGGTGCGCTCGGGGTTGACCGTCTTCTTGCGCAGGCTCTCCGGCAGCTCGGCGAAGACTTCGGTGCGGACGAGCTCCGGCGGTGCGAACACCGGCTACTCCGCCTGGATGCCCACGTCGCGCGCGACCTTGCCCCATTTCGCGAGCTCGACGCTGATGAAGCGGCCGAACTCCGGCGGCGTCATGCGCACGGCCTCCGCGCCCTCGGTCTCCATGCGCTTCGCGGTCTCCTTCGACTGCAGCACGTCGGAGGTGGCCGTGTAGAGGCGATCGACCACGGCGGCCGGCGTCTGCGCCGGCACGAGCAGGCCCCACCAGTTCTGCGACTCGTAGCCGGGCAGCGTCTCGGCGATCGCCGGCACGTCGGGGAGGATCGGGCTGCGCTTCGTGCCGCTCGTACCGAGCGCCTTGAGGCGGCCGCTCTTGATGTGCGGCACCACCTGGATGAGCGAGGGCATGACGAACTGCGCCTGGCCGCCCATCACGTCCGCCATCGCCGGCCCGCCGCCCTTGTAGGGGACGTGCACCGCGTCGATTCCCGCCTGGAACACGAACAGGGCGCAGGCGAGATGCTGGAAGCTGCCGACGCCCGCCGAGGCGTAATTCAGCTTGCCGGGATTCTTCTTCGCGAGCGCGATCAGCTCGGCGACGGTGTTCGCCGGCACCGACGGATGCACGACCAGCGCCGACGGGCCGCGGCCGACGATGGTGATCGGCGCGAACGCAGTCGCCGGATCGTAGGGCAGCGTCTTGTAGAGCGACGGCGCGAAGGCGTAGGCGATGGAGATCAGCAGCACCGTGTAGCCGTCGGGCGCCGCCTTGGCCGCGAGGTCGGTGCCGACCACGCCGCCCGCGCCGCCCTTGTTCTCGATCACCACCGACTGGCCGAGCTTCTCGCCGAGCTGCGTGGCGAGCATGCGCGCGACGATGTCGTTGCTTCCCCCCGGCGGAAAGGGAACGATCAGGTGGATGGGCTTGTTCGGATAGGTTTGCGAAAAACAAACCCCCGACCACAACATCAACAACACAATCAATTTCTTCATTCGGCCTTCATGCCGGCATCCTTCACCAGCTTGGCAAAGGCGTCGGCTTCCGAGCGGATGTAGGAAGTGAATTCCTCCGGCGAGGCGCTCGCCTTCATCTCGATGCCGCGCTCGGCGTAGCGCTTCACGAACCCGGGGTTCGCCATGATTTTCCTTATTTCGCCGTTCAGCCTGAGAACGACGTCGCGCGGCACGCCGGCCGGAGCGACGATGCCGTTCCAGGTGACGTCCTCGTAGCCCTTGAGCCCGGACTCGTCGAGCGTCGGCACGTCGGGGAAGAGCGGCGAGCGCTCGAGCGTGGTGACGGCGAGCGCGCGCAGCTTGCCGCCCTTGACGTGGCCCATCGAGGTGCTGACCTGGTCGAACATCATCACGATCTGGCCGCCCATCACGTCGATCAGCGCCTGCGCGTTGCCCTTGTACATGACGTGCAGCAGCTGGGTGCCGGTCATGCGCATGAAGAGCTCGGCGGCGACGTGGCCGGTCGCGCCGTTGCCCGAGCTGCCGTAGCTCACCTTGCCGGGATTCGCCTTGGCGTAGGCGACGAGCTCCTTGACGCTGCGCGCCTCGAACGACGGGTTGACGACCAGCAGCTGCGGGATGCGGCAGACGAGGCTCACGCCGGTGAAATCGCTGCGCGGGTCGTAGCCGGCGGAGCTCATGATTCCCGGCACGCGCGCGAAGGTGACCGCGACGGAGAGCAGCGTGTAGCCGTCGGGCGCCGAATGCTTCACCGCCTGCGTGCCGACGATCGCGCCGATGCCCGGGCGGTTCTCGACGATGAACTGCTGGCCGAGGGCCTTGGCGAGCTCCTCGCCGACCGCGCGCGCGACGATGTCCTGGTTTCCGCCCGGAACGAGCGGCACGATGATGCGCACCGGCTTGGTGGGATAGGACTGCGCGGCGCTGAGCGAAACCCAAGCCGCAAGCAGGATGGCCAGTAGTTTTCTCATTCTAGAAATCGTAAAGCCGCGCCGGGTTTTCGACGAGGATTTTCTCGCGCAGGTTCGCAGGCACGAGACCGAGGGCGGCCGCATCGTCCACCTCTTCGAAGGGCTGCGGCCGATCCGGGAAGCGCCTGCCGCGCGGCGAGTGCGGCCAGTCCGATCCCCAGACCAGGCGGTCGGGGTGGGCCGCGGCGAGCGCCTGCAGCAGCGGCCGGGCGTCGACCGAAAGCCGGTGCGGCGCGGAAACCTTGACCCAGACGTCGCGCTTCTCCATCAGGGCGAGCAGCGGCTCGACGGAATCGGTAAGCCCGAAGTGGTCCACGACCAGGGGCACCGGCAGGCGCGGCAGGTCCTTCAACAACTCGATGCGGCAGAAGGTCTGCACGTGCCAGCCCATCACCCGCACCCGATCCGCGAGCCGCCTGATCTTGCCGACATCCCGGTCACCGTCGGTCTCGAGGTTCACTCGCGCGCCGCGCACGCCCGCGCGGTGCAGCGTATCGAGATCCGCGTCGTCGTCGATCACGACCACCGCGCGCGCGCTCGCACCGAGCTCCTTCAGCGCCGCGAGCGTGCAGGAATTGTCCGTGCCGTAGGGGCTCGCCTGGACGATGACCGCGCGCTCGAGCGCGAGCCGCGCGAGATGGGCGCGCAGGTCGGCGACGGTCGCATCGAGCGGCGTGTACTTGCGCTGCGCGGCGTACGGGAACCGCGCGTCGAAAACGTGAACGTGGCAGTCGCAGCCGTGCTTCAGAGCGCGATGTCCCGGACCTGCTTCACGCGGCGCTGGCATTCGGCCATCAGGAAGCCGAGGTCGGTGCCGGTCGAAACGTAGCGCGCGCCCATCTTCACGAACTGCGCGACGAGATCCGGGCGCGAGGCGAGCCCGCCGACGCCGACATGCTTGCCGCGCTTGCGACACGCGGCGATGGTGCGCTCGTAGGCGTCGCGCAGCTTCGGGTGGTCGTACTCGCCGGGATGGCCGAGGTCGGCGAGCAGGTCGTTGGAGCCGATCATCACCATGTCGACGCCGTCGACGGCGATGATTTCCTCCATCGCCGCGAGCGACGCCGCGGACTCGAATTGCACGATCACCATCGTCGCCGCGTTCAGCGCCGGCAGCGCCTGCGCCGCGGGCAGGCTGCGGTAGCCGAGCTGCGGCAGGCCGCCCGAAAGGCCGCGCGCGCCGAGCGGCGGGTACTTCGCCGCCGCCACGACCGAGCGCGCTTCGGCCGCGCAGCTCACGCCCGGGGCGATCACGCCGAGCGCGCCGCCGTCGAGCACGCGGGAGATGTATTCCGGCGTGTTGGCCGGCACGCGCACGAACGCCGGCACTCCGGACTCGAGCGCCATGATGCAGAGCTGGCTGGTGGTCTGCATCGAGAAGCTCGAGTGCTCGAGGTCGATGTACAGGCCGTCGAAGCCCGCGGTCTTGGCGATGCGCACCACTTCCACGGTCGGCACCAGGCGCACCGTGACGGAGGCGACGACCTCGCCGCGTTGCAGTTTTTCCTTGACGCTGTTGACTGCAACGTCGCTCACCTGCGACATCGGACCCCCTCGAAGCGGCAGTTTCACCATGGTACGCGGCTTGCGGCCCTGTGAAGGTCGCTCAGCCACGAGCATTTCAATTCAGGAGAACTGCATGCGCAAGCTACTGCAAGTCGTCATTTGCGGCCTCGCCGCCGCTTCGTTCAGCGCCCTCGCGGCGGACAACGCCACCACCGAGAAATCCACCGGCACCAACGCCAACGCTGCGGGCAATGCCGGCGTCGGCGCGAGCGCCGACGTGAAGACCGACAAGGCGCCCAAGCGCAAGGTGAAGAAGGACGGGAAGCACGACCGCTCCGCCGCGGGCGGTACGCGCGCCGAACCGGCGACCGCGCCGGCGCCGGCTCCCGTCGACACCGACAAGAAGTAAGCCTTACCGCAACTGCCGCAGGAAGGCCTTCGCCGGCGCATAGCCGGCGTCGGCAGCCTTGGTGACCAGGCGCGCCGCTTCGCGCCGGTCCTCGGGCACGCCGCGGCCGGAGGCATACATGAGGCCGAGCTGGTACTGCGCCTCGGCATGATCCTGATCGGCCGCGCGGCGCAACCAGCTCGCCGCAAGGGCGTCGTTCGGCCGCACGCCGAGGCCGTCGGCAAGCAGCATCCCGTAGCGGTACTGCGCTTCGGGGTTGCCGCTGTCGGCGACCGGGCGCAGCGCGACGGCAGCCGCGTTGTAGTCGCCGCGCGCGAGGGCGTCCTGGTACCCCTTCAGATCGGGCGCGGGCGATTGCGCCGCCGCGCCGAGCGCGGCGAGAAGCAAAACGATGGCTACTGGTCTTTGCGTGACTTGCCATCCCCGGAGATGGCCTCGACCAGCTGCCACATCGTCTGGTCGGCCCAGAACTCGGGATCGGCCTCGATGCGCCGGTCGCCCTCGGCTCGTACCTCGGGCTTGACCTTCTGGCGCTCGCAGAAGCCGTGCCAGAACTGCTTGATCTCGTCGGCGCTCATGGGGATCATCCGGCAGATTTTACAAAAAAAAGACGGGCCCAAGGCCCGTCTTTCGGGGGAGCAGCGAGGCGGCTACTTCTGCTTCGTGCCGCCGGTGGCGGCCTTGCCGTCGGTGCTCTTGCTGACCTTGTCCGCCGCGTTGTGCGTGTCGATCTTGGCCATGATCTTCAGGTATTCCATGCGGCTCAACTTGCCGTCCTTGTTGCTGTCGGCTTCCTTGAAGCGCTTGGCGAGGTCGGGGTTGCCGGCCGCCTCGGCTTTCGAGACGTAGCCGTCGTTGTTCTTGTCGAGCACGCGGAACGAGGTGTCGTTGTTCAGCGCGCCGCCTTTTTCTTCCTGCTGCTGGATGACGTTCTTGTCGTGCTTGGCGTTGTCGGCCGCATACGCGGTACCGAATGCGAGGGCGAGCGCCGCGCCCAGTAGTGTGAGCTTCATATCCAAATCTCCGTAAAAAGACCCATGGGCCCCTAGTCTTGCAAAGTGCGTGCCCGGCGGCTCTAGCCTACTTGGCGGGGTCCATGCCGTGCCTGCGTAACACGGCGGCAGATTGCGGCGCGGTGAGGAAAGCGAGCCACGCCCGCGCGGCGTCGGCTTCCTTGGCGGCGGCATGGACGCCGCCGGAGAAGGTGGTGATGGTCTGGATCCCGGCCGGCAGCGGGCCGAGGATGTCGATGCCCGGCGTGGGCAGGAGCTCGCTCATTTGCTGGAAGCCGATTTCCACCCGGCCATCCGCGACCAGCGGCCCGACCGCCGTGCCCGGCGGGGTCTGCGTGATCTTCGGCTTGAGCTCCCCGGCGATGCCCCATTTCTGGAAAAGCTCGGCGAGGTACACCCCGCTCGGTCCGCTCGAATAGCCGATCGATTTCGCGGCACGCAGTGCGCGCTTCACCGACTCGGCGGAGCCGATGTCGGGGCGCTGCGCGCCCTTCTTCACCGCGACGGCGACGCCGGACTTGGCGAGATCCACGACCGCCCGCACCTTGCCCTGCGCCTTCAATTCGCCGAGCACCTTCTGCGAGGCGATCAGGAGGTCGGCGACCTCGCCGGCCTGCACGCGCTTGACGATGTCGACCATGCCCAGCCACTCCGTCTGCACGGAATGTCGGGTTTGCTTTTCAAACAGAGGAAGCAACTCCAGGTAGGCTTCCTTGATCGCCAGCGAGGACAGGACGCGCATGCGTCCCGGATTCTAGACGAGAGCTTCTTCCTCGAGGTCGACCGCTTCTTCCTCTTCCTCGGCCGCGACCTGCTTCTGGGCGAACAGGCCGAAGCGCATCTGGTCGTCCTTGGTCGTGGGATAGAGGGGCGTCAGCCAGTGCAGGAACTCGACGAGCAGCGCCACGCGCTCGGGGTGGATGGAGCTGGCGGCGCCGATATCGCCCGTCGCGGTGCCGCTCTGGGTGCGGACGACGCGGTCGGGAATGAGGTCCAGGACTCTGAAAACCGTGGCTGCGTTCATGGCGCCTCCTCGTGGATTGACGAGGGGGAGCGTAGCCAGCGCGCGCGGCGATTCCTAGCGTGGAACCCGGCTTCGTGGAGGCAAGGAAAGGCGACGGCGTGTCGCCGCGCTGCTACTTCTCGTCTGAGGACTTGTTCCGGTTTCGCTTCGCCTCGCGCGCCGCCTCCTTCTTCTCGCGGCGCTCGGCGCGGCGCTCTTCGCGCTCGGCGCGGCGCTGCTCGCGGGCCTCCGCGCGGGTCGGCTTCTTCTTCTCCGCCTTGTCCTCCTGCGCCAGGGCCGACCCCATGGGCGCAGCGAGCATCAGCGACAACAGCCAGACGACGACCTTCTTCATTTCCTCTCCCCTTTTGCGATCACTCGATTCTTGCGCCCGCGGCCTTGACGACGCGCTCCATGCGCGCGAAATCGTCCTGCAGCAGGCGGGTAAACGCTTCCGGCGACATCGCGCGCGGCTCGACGCCCTGCTTCGCCAGGCGATCGAGGATCACCGGGTCCTTGAGCAGCTCGTTGACCGCCGTATTGATCTGCTCCACGGTCGCCCTGGGCATCCCCGCCGGCCCGAGCAGGCCCATCCAGGAATCGAACTCGTAGCCGGCGAGGCCGCTCTCGGCGATGGTCGGCAGCTCGGGCGCGAACTTCGAGCGCTTCGCGCCACTCACGCCGAGCATCTTCACGCGCGAGTCCCTGGCGAAGGGCAGCGCGCCGATGGTCGAGGCCATCACCGCGTGGGCGCGGCCGACCATGACTTCCTGGATCGCCTCGTTGGTCGCCTTGAACGGGATGTGCACCATTTCGACCCCGGCAAGGTTGGAGAAGTAGGCCATCGAAAGGTGCGTGGCGCTGCCGGTGCCGGCCGAGGCGAAGTTGTACTTTCCAGGATTGCGTTTCAAGAAAGCGATCAGCTCCTGGACCGACTTCACCGGCAGCTCGCCGTTGATCATCAGCACGTAGTCGACGTTGCCGATGTGCGCCACCGCGGTGAAATCCTTCAGCGGGTGGTAGGGCAGCTTGGCGTAGACGTGGCCGGTGATGGTATGGCTCGCCGCGGCGAGCAGCAGCGTCGTGCCGTCGGGCGCGCTCTTCGCCACCGAGGCGTTGGCGATGGTGCCGCCGGCGCCGGTGCGGTTCTCGACGATGACCGTGCGGCCGATCCTGGCGCCGAGCTCCTGGTTGATCGAGCGGGCCAGGATGTCCTGCACGCCGCCCGCGGCGAAGGGCACGACGATGCGGACGGTTTGCGCTTCGCCGGCGAAAGGAAGAAACGCGAGGGCGAGTAGACTTGCCGCGTTCAAAAAGGAGCGACCCATGGCGAAAGCATACTGGATTACCTGCTACCGCTCGATCAAGGACTCGAACGCGCTGGCCGCGTACGCCAAGCTCGCCGGCCCGGCGATCCAGGCCGCGGGCGGCAAGTTCCTGGTGCGCGGCGCGCCGGCGAAGACCTACGAGGCCGGCCTCAACCAGCGCACCGTCGTCACCGAGTGGGCGAGCGTCGCGGCGGCGATCGCCGGCCACGACAGCCCGGGCTACAAGGAAGCGCTGCGGGCGCTCGGCGATGCCGCCGAGCGGGACATCAGGATCGTCGAAGCCGCGCCATAACCGCGGCGACGATGCGGTCGCAGCGCTCGCCGGCGAAGCCGAAGGCGTCCTCGCAGGCGAGGTCGATCTCGGAGGCGAGCGACTCGCGCATCAGGCTGCGCGCGCGGAAAAAGCGCGTGCGCACGGTCGCCGCCGGGATGTTCAGCACCTCGGCGGTCTCCTCGACCGAAAGCTCCTCGACCGCGCGCAGCATGAACACCGGGCGGTAGGCGTCGGGAAGCGCGTCGATGCGCTTTTCCAGCAGTCGCCGCATCTCGGCGCGGCCCGCCGATTGCTCCGGTCCCTTGCTCATGTTTCCTTCCGGGATTTCGTCGATTTCCTCCGGGCTGCCGCTCGTGCGCAGCGGCACGATCGTGTCGCGACGCTTGCTCTTGCGCAGCCGCTGCAGCGCCTCGTTGGCGACGATGCGCGCCAGCCAGGTCGAGACCTTGGCATCGCCGCGGAAGGTGCCCATGGCGCCATACGCCTTGACGTAAGCGTCCTGCAGCGCGTCCTCGGCCTCGGCGTCGTCGTGCAGGATCGCCCGCGCGGTGCGGAACAGCATCCGGTTGTGGCGCCGCATCAGCACCTCGAACTCGGCGCTGTCGTCGACCCGGGAAGACATGTTTTTCATAGGGTTTTCACTTTGGGGTACGCTGCATTCGATGACGCCAGTCGCCGCCGCGTTCCCGCGCTCCCTCGACCTTGCCGAGGCACGGTTCTCGAGCCGTTTCGTGGCCGAGTTGCCCGCCGGTGCCACCTACACCATCGTCCAGCCCACCCCGGTCGCCGCGCCGAAGCTCCTCGCCTGGTCCGGCGGTCTGGCGGCTGAACTCAATCTCTCGAGCCCCTCGTCGCGGACCGTCGAAATCCTTGCCGGCAATGCGCTAACGCCGGGCATGCTGCCCTATTCCGCGCGCTACGGCGGGCATCAGTTCGGCAACTGGGCCGGGCAGCTCGGCGACGGCCGGGCGATCACGCTCGGCGAGATCGCCGGCCAGGAGCTGCAGTTGAAGGGGGCCGGCCTGACTCCCTACTCCCGCACCGCCGACGGCCGCGCGGTGCTGCGCTCCTCGCTGCGCGAGTTCCTGTGCAGCGAAGCGATGCACTGGCTCGGCGTGCCGACCACGCGCGCGCTCTCCCTCGTCGCCACCGGCGAGCCGGTGATCCGCGACATGTTCTACGACGGCCATCCCGCGCCCGAGCCGGGGGCTATCGTCTGCCGCGTCGCGCCGTCGTTCGTGCGCTTCGGCAACTTCCAGATCCTCGCGGACGATCTCAAGAAGCAGCTGGCGGATTTCGTCATCCGCCATCATTTTTCCGGACTTTCCCACGAAGAGTGGTTCGCCGAGGTCTGCAAACGAACCGCCTTGTTGATGGTCGACTGGATGCGCCTGGGCTTCGTGCATGGCGTGATGAACACCGACAACCTCTCGATCCTCGGCCTGACGATCGACTACGGCCCTTACGGCTGGCTCGAGGGCTACGACCCGCAGTGGACGCCGAACACCACCGACCTGCCCGGCCGGCGCTACTGCTACGGCAACCAGCCGCAGATCGCGCTCTGGAACCTGACCCGACTCGCGGAAGCGCTATTGGGTCTTGTCGAGAAGGAAAAACTCGAGAAGGCGCTCGGCCTGTACGCCGAGACCTACCAGGAAGCGATGGGCAAGGCCTTGGCCGAGAAGCTCGGCGTCGAGGCGCTCGACGAAGAATTGGTGACCGGGCTGTTCCGTACGCTCGGTGAAACGGAAACCGACTTCACGCTCTTCTTCCGCCACCTGGCGCGAGCCGAGAAACCGGCCGACCTGCATGCGGCGTACTACACGCAGCCGGGCCCCTCATTGGCGGCCTGGTTGAAGCTCTACCTGTCCCGCGCGAAACCCGATCGGGCCGAGCAGATGAACCGCGTGAACCCGAAATTCATCTTCCGCAACTACCTCGCGGTGCTGGCGATCGAGGCGATGGAAAAGGGCGACGCGGCGCCGCTCGAGCGGCTGATGCGGGTTCTCGCGCGGCCCTACGACGAGCAGCCGCAGGAAGAGGATCTGGCGGCGCGCAGGCCCGAGTGGGCCCGGGAACGGGCAGGATGCTCCGCCCTCAGTTGCTCTTCGTAGTCCAGTCGTCGATCAGCGCTTCGTAGATCGCCACGGCTTCGCCGATGCGCTCCATGCTGCAGTACTCGTCGGTCTGGTGCGCCATCTGCGCCTCGCCCGGGCCGAGCACCACGGTCGGCGCGCCGGCGTAGACCTTCAAGAGATTCGCAGCGTCGGTCATGTAGGTGGCGGTGCGCGCCTTCGGCTTCCTGCCGAGCACCGGCTTGCAGATCTCGAACACGCGCTGCATCCATTCGTCGTCGGGCGCGGTCCACACCGGCGGGAGATCCGAGAAGACTTCGACGTCGGCCTTGCCCATCAGTGTTTTCAGGCGGGAAATGATTTTTTTATGATCCACGCCGGGCACGGTACGGATGTCGACGCCGATCTTTGCGAGATCCGGCACCAGGTTCACGCCGCTGCCGCCCTCGAAGGTGCCGACGTTGAGCGTCGGCTCGCCCATGATCGGGTGCTTTCTCGCCTTGAAGTCGAACCCCTCGAGCTTCGCCACCGCGCGCGCCGCCTTGTACACCGCGTTCTCGCCGAGGTGCGGCATCGAGCCGTGCGCGGAGACGCCGCGGAACGAAGCGTTGAACTTGATCGAGCCCTTGTGGCCGACGAAGGGATAGTTCGACGTGGGCTCGCCGACGATAATCGCGCCGGCCTTTCCGAGGAGCTGCGTCTCGGCGAGCTTCTTCGAGCCGATGCAGCCGCCCTCCTCGGCGGCGGTGAGGACGATCACCACGCCCGGCGTGCCGGAGAGCTTATTCGCCATGCTGCGCGCGGCGATCAGGATCGCGGCGACGCCGGCCTTCATGTCCGAGCTGCCGCGGCCGTAGAGCTTGTCGCCGGCGGTCTCGCCGGAGAAAGGATCGTGCGCCCACTTGCGCGTGCCGAGCGAGACGACGTCGAGGTGCCCGGTCAGGCACAACGGCTTTTTCTCATCGTTTCCGCCGCCCTGGGCGATGACGCTGGTGCGGCGGTCGGCGTACTCGTGGTACTCGACCTTGTAGCCCCATTCCTGGAGCATCGCGCCGGCGTGGTGCGCGCAATCGCGCTCGCGGCCGGGCGGGTTGATGGTGTCGAACTGCAGCAAGGTCTTCGTCAGGGCGACTGCGTCCATGGGCTCGATTATTGCAAGGCCTCGGGCATGAAATCCATTGCCTGGACGCTCCTTTTCATCGCCGCCAGCGCCTTCGCGCAGGGTCCCGGCGGAAAGGACGCGAGCCCGAGCGACGGCGCGATCAGGGGCGGCTCGGTGCTGCCCGGCGAAACGTCCGGCACGCCCGACGCGCGGCCCGCCGCGACGCCTTCCCGCGGCATCGACCGCTGCAACGAGCTTTCCGGGACGCTGCGCGAGCAGTGCCTCGAGCAGGAGCGCAAGAGCTCCGCCGGCGCGACCCGCGCGCCCGGCGAGCCGCCGCCTCAGGAACCTCGACAGGAGAAACAATGAAACGCACTCTGATTGCCGTCGCCTTCACGAGTCTCGCCTCGAGTCTCACCGGCTGTGCCTGGATGTACACGCCGCAGACCGACATCACCGGACAGCAGTTCCAGTATCGGCCCGGCACCGGCGTGGTCGAGTCGCGCACGCCCGCGCCCAGGCCCTTCATGGCGGCCGCCGGCGGCTCGGCGCCCGAGCAGCTCTACCGGCTGAAGATCCGCATGGACGACGGCCGCACGCAGTACCTCGACACCGACAGCACCGACTTCAAGGCCGGCGACCGCATCCGGCTCACGGACGAGCGGCTGATCGAAGCTCGCTAGCCGCCAGCGGCTGGTCGTCCATCGTCCACTGCAGCAGGAAGGCGGTGGCGCCGATCGCGATCAGCGCCGCCCACGCCAGCGAGTAGGAGCCCGTGGTGGCGAACACCACGCCGCCCATCCACGCACCGGCGAACGACCCGACCTGGTGCGAGAGGAACACGCTGCCGTACAGCGCGTTGAAGTGCCCCAGGCCGAAGACGCGCGCGATCACGCCGGTAATGAGCGGCGCCACCCCCAGCCACAGGAAACCCATCGCCGCGGCGAAGATCAGCGTCGTCGTCACCGTGACCGGCACGGCGAGGAAGATGCAGATGAAGAGCGTGCGCGTGCCGTAGATCAGCGCCAGCAGCTTCTTCTGGCTGTAACGCGCGCCCAGGTGGCCGAAGAGGTACGTGCCGAGGGTGTTGAAGAAGCCGATCAGGCCGAGCGCTTGCGCGCCCACCGCGGGCGAGATGCCGCAAAGCTCGAGGTACTGCGGCAGGTGCGTGGTGATGAAGATGAGCTGGAAGCCGCAGGCGAAATAGGCAACCGTCATCTGCACGAAGCCGCGATGGCCCGCCGCGTCGGCGAGCGCCTTGCGGAGAGGCTCGGCCGTCGGCCGCGCATCCGCGACGGGCTTTTCCTTGATGAACAGGCACAAAAATGCCGTGAACAGCGCGATGCAGGCAAATCCCGCCAGCGCTGCCTGCCAGCCGAAAGCCGCCATCACTGACTGCCCGGTTGGCGCGAGCACCACCGTGCCGAGCGAGCCGACCGCGGCGACGAGGCCGACGCGCTGGATGCGCTTTTCCGGCGGTGTCGCCCGCGCGACGACGCCGATCAGCACGCCGAAGCCGGTGCCGGCGATGCCGATGCCGCAGAGGAAGCCGGCGATATCGAGGCCGACCGCGCCGCGCGAAACGACCATCAGCCCGAGGCCCGCGGCGTAGACGAGCGCCGTGACGAACACCGCCGGCCGCGCGCCGTACTTGTCGGCGAGCGCGCCGACCACCGGCTGCGACAGCCCCCAGACGATGTTCTGCAGCGCGAGCGAGAAGCTGAAGGTCGCCGCCGAGATGCCGAGGTCGGTGGTCAGCGGCCCCATGAAGAGACCCATGCTCTGGCGCATGCCCATCGAGAGCGAAACGATGGTGCCGCTCACCAGCAGCAAAACGAGCATCGCGGGATTCACCAACCGATTCTAGCTGTGCGACCATCCGATTCCGGAGGAGGAGCATGGCCGTTTTGCGAATTGCCCGGATGGGAAACCCGGTGCTGCTCGAGCCGTCGCAGCCCGTCGCCGATCCGGGCGCGCCCGAGATCCGCAAGCTCGCGCAGGACATGCAGGACACCATCGAGGACATCGGCGCGAGCGGCCTCGCCGCGCCGCAGGTGTTCGTGCCGAAGCGCGTCGTCGTCTACCGCATGATCGCCTCGAGAATCCCGCCCGGCTCCGGGCTTCAGCCTCGTCCGTGGACCGTGATGGTGAACCCCGTGATCAAGCCCAAGAGCTCGCGTCAGCGCGACGTCTGGGAGCGCTGCCTCTCGGTGCCGGGGTTGCACGGGAAAGTGCCGCGCTACACGGATATCACCATGACCTACAAGGATCTCGAAGGCAAGACCGTGACCCATGACGCGACGAGCTCCTGGGCCGCTCTCCTCCAGCATGAGTGCGATCATCTGGATGGAGTGCTGTATCCGATGCGGATGAAGGATCTTTCGCTCCTCGCCTACAACGAGGAACCAGGTCCTTTGGCAAAAGAAATTCGTAAAGGCGACAAGAGCATCGACCCTTTGTTCGTCGATCTGGTTGAGCGTTGGCCCGGAAAGGACAAGCTATGAGCAATCTCAAAGGCGGCTGCCTCTGCGGCGCGATCCGCTACAGCCTCGGCAGCTCTCCCACCGAGCTTCGCGCCTGCCACTGCCGCGACTGCCAGAAGGCGTCGGGCGGGCACGGCGCGGTGGTGACCATCGTGCCGCGCGACAAGGTCACGCTCGAGAAAGGCACGCCCAGGATCTTCAAGGGCAAGGCGGCGAGCGGGCGGACGCTGTCGCGCTACTTCTGCGGCGAGTGCGGCTCGCCGCTCTGGAGCCATCGCGAGAACACGCCCGAGATACTCGCGCTGCGCGCCGGCACGCTCGACGACACCGACCACATGAAGATCACCGCGCACATCTGGACGAAGAGCGCCCGCCCCTGGTCGTACATCGATCCGAAGGCGACGCAGCACGCCGGGCAGCCCGAGGGGCCGCCGGTGCCGACAAAGTAAGAGGGGGAGCCATGGCCACACCGCCCGTGCAGCAGATGGTCGATCCGCACGACGTCGTCATGACCGGCGAGAACTCGTTCATCCGCCTGTCGCAGGACGGCGGCAAGAGCCTGGTGACGCGCGCGAGCCATTGGCGCGTCCTCTGGTCGCCCGCCGGGCAGGGACATGTCCTCTTCCTGGAAACGAAGTCCATCAGAATCTATTCCGACAACGTCGGCATGACGCGCTACCTGCAGCAGCAGATCGAGAAGCTGCTCTACGAGCCCTTCGCCGACCCGAAGCTTCCGGTCGTCGATGCGAGATTCGAGCGCACCGGGCATTCGCTCGCGACGGTAGAAGAAAGAATTTCCACTCAGAAGGATTCTTTTGTTCTGTCGTGGTGGGATTTCATCGATCCCTTCATCCTCACCATGCCGCCGGGGGCGATGAAGCGCCCGCTCGGCGTCTACAGCACCTTCATTCCGGCGAGGAGCGCGCAGCTCACCGTCAACGGCGAGGCGATGCCGGGCGAAGTGTTCGAGCAGGAGCGTTTCGGCAAGCCGTCGTCGAGCTGCTGCCTGGCGTGGTCGGAATCCTGGACGAGGCCGCGCAAGTGAAGAACTTCCTGCCCTTCATGGAGCCGGTGTGGCGCGCGCTCGCGCCGTGGGGCTACACGCTGATCCGCTTCGCGACCGGCGCGATCTTCGTGCCGCATGGCGTGCAGAAGATCATGGCCGGCAACTACTGGCTCGGCGGCCTCGAGGCGGTCGGCGGCGTGCTGATCGCGCTGGGATTCGTGCAGCGGACCATGGCGATACTGCTGCTCGTCGAGGTGCTCTGGCTCATCACCGTGAACATCGGCAAGGGCTGGCTGTGGACGCGCGGCGGCGTGCAGTACCACGTGTTCCAGCTCGGGCTGCTGCTCAGCGTGGTGATCGGCGGCGCCGGCCTGCACGCGATCATGCGCGAGACCAACGAGCGCCTGATCGCGTTGGGCTACACGCTCGCGCGCGTGTGGATGGCGTTCCTCATCCTGCCGAGCGGCTACGAGAAGATCTTCCAGGACGGCGTGGCGCGCATCGCCGCCGGCAACGTGCTGAAGACCGGCTTCTACCCGCCGATGCTCTGGGCGTGGGTGGTGGCGTGGCTCGAGCTCGCCGGCATGCTCATGCTCGCCGCCGGGCTGCTGACACGGCCGATCGCCTTCATGTTCTTCGTCGAGATGGCGGTGATCACGTTCATGATCCAGATGCCGAACGGCTACTTCTGGACCTCGCGCGGCTGCGAGTTCGCGCTGCTCCTGACCGTGATCAGTTTCGCGTTCGTGCTCGGCGGCGGCGGCCGCTACTCCGTCGACCGGCGCATCGGCCGCGAGTTTTAGCCCATTCGGGCTGTGTCGCTCGCGCAACAACTGACAGTTCCCCGCCCGTGAGGCGGGTAGACTGCGGTCGCGTGAAGCTGATCGCCGCCTTGTTGCCGCTGCTCCTCGCCGCCTGCGCCGGCGCGCCGGAGAACGTTGCCTACGCGGCGCAGAAAAGCGCCCCCGATCGCGCCGCGGCGAGCGCGGCGAAGATGGTCGGCAAGCCCTACAAGTACGGCGGCGCGTCGCCCTCCGGGTTCGACTGCAGCGGCCTCATCTTTTTCAGCTACAAGCAGGCCGGCGTTTCGCTTCCACACAGCACCGCGGAGCAGCGCCGCACG
Organism: Betaproteobacteria bacterium SCGC AG-212-J23; assembly: GCA_001644455.1. Lineage (GTDB taxonomy): Bacteria > Pseudomonadota > Gammaproteobacteria > Burkholderiales > SG8-39 > SCGC-AG-212-J23. The sequence continues at coordinate 41,664 of LSTF01000047.1, read as the reverse complement.
ACGCAGCGCGTGAAGCTCGCGGAACTGAAGCCCGGCGACCTCATCTTCTTCGACCAGCGCGGCCGCAAGAACTCGCACGTCGGCATCTACCTCGGCGAGCGCCGCTTCGTGCACGCGCCCTCCTCCGGCAAGAGCGTGCGCAACGACACGCTCGACAACCCGTACTGGAAGAAGCACCTTTCTGAAGTAAGGCGCCCCTCCGCCTAGAGGCTTTGCACCAGGGCGAGGACGTTGCCGTCCGGGTCCTTGAACCACGCCGCCTTCGCACTGCCGGCGAGCGCAACCCCGTCCTTCGTCTTCATCCCCGGCATGTCGTATTCCTCGAAAGCCACGCCGCGCTTTTTCAGCTCGGCGACTTCGCGCTCCACGTCCTCGACCTGCCAGAACGCCTGGCTGGCGCGCGAGGTGCCGGCGTTGGGCGTCGGGTACATGAAGCAGGCGGTGTGCTCGGCGAACTCATAGACCACGCCGCCGTCGATCTCCTCTTTCGGCTTCAAGCCGACCTTCTGCTCGTAGAACTGACGGGCGCGGCCAACGTCCTTCACGGGGATGTAGGCGTACATCGGGGATTTCTGCAGCATGACGGTCTCCTTGTTGCGCCATACGCCCCGTACGCCACAGGATGAGATCCATCCCGTGGACTTACGGCGCGGATGTTTCAGTTTTATTACGTGCGCTTCATGTAGCCGTCCGAGGTGATCTCGACGGCGTCGCCGATGCCCATGCCGGTGGCGACCGTATCCACGTACTGGAGGCTGCCGTCGCTCATGCGGATGGCGACGCGCTTGGTCGATTCCCCGGCCGTGCTGCCAGCGGCGGCAGTCGGAGCCGGCGCGATCGACTCAATACGCCCCATTCCGGCCCGCAGCGGTTGCGCCGAGGCGGGCATGACGACATAGGCTGGCTGTTGCTGCACGACCACGGTACTGCCGGAAGGCTGCTGTTGCACGACCACGGGCGCCTGGGCAGGCGCAATGACGACCGGCGGCGGCGCGGAGGTGACCTTGTCGTGGGTAGCGCAAGCGGCAAGGAAGGCTAGCGCGATGGGCGCCAGAACGAGTTTTCTCATGGTGTATCTCCTTGTTAGGTAGCCTACAGGGGCAAGATTCATTCCCAAGTACCATGGCGCGAGGAGGAATTCCGATGCGACGCTTCTTCGCGGTGATCCTGTGCCTGTTCGCCACAACGGCGAGCGCAGCCTGGCCGGAGAAGCCGATCACCCTGATCGTCGCCTATTCGCCCGGCGGCGGCACCGACCTCGTCGCGCGCGCGATCGCGCCCTACCTCGAGAAATACCTCGCCGGCGCGAGGATCGTGATCGTCAACCGCGCTGGCGCCGGCGGCGAGATCGGCTTCGCCGCGATCGCCAACGCGCCGCCCGACGGCTACACCATCGGCTTCGTCAACACGCCGCCGCTGATGACCATCCCGATCGAGCGCAAGGCGCAATTCACGTCCCAGAGCTTCGATCTGCTCGGCAACGTCGTCGACGACCCGTGCAACTTCGCCGTGCACGCCGACCTGCCGATCCGCGACCTGAAGGAGCTCGCGGCGTACGCGCGCGCCAATCCCGGCAAGGTGACGGTCGGCTCGACGGGCATCGGCTCGGACGACCATCTGGTGATGCTCATGTTCGAGCGCGCGGCGGGCGTGAAGATGACGCACATCCCGTACAAGGGCTCGGCCGACGTGCGCGCCGCGATCCAGTCCGGGCAGCTCACGGTCGCCGCGATGAACGTCGGCGAGGCGCTGCAGAGCATCCGCGGCGGCGCGCCGATGCGCAACATCGGCCAGTTCGCGCCGGCGCGCTCCAACCTCGCGCCCGACCTGCCGACCGCGCGCGAGCAGGGCTTCGACATCGTGCTCTCGTCCCTGCGCGGCATGGCCGCTCCGAAAGGCCTGCCGGCCGACGTCCGCGATCGCCTGGTGAAGGCCGTCGCAGCCGCCGCGGCGGATCCGGAATTCCAGGCGCAGGCGACGAAGTTCTTCGCGCCGCTGCGCTTCCTTACGCCGGCACAGTTCGAAGGCGAGATCCGCGACGCCGAAGCCGGCTTCCGGCAGATGTGGAAGGAGCTTTCCTGGGCGGAGAAGTGAACAGGCGCTCGTCCAGGCCGAAATGTTCGACGAAGGCCAAACGGCCTTGTGACGTGACGTCGAGCCTGCGCGAGTCCGCAACGGGGGCCAGCCAGCCTCTCTCTTTGTAGGCGGCCAGAAGCGCCGCCCCCAGGGCTCCGCCGAGATGCGGGCGCTGCTCGGTCCAGTCGGTGCAGCAGCGCGAAAGCGGCCGGCGCAGGGTTTCCAGCGCGGCGAGGTCGATGTCGAGCGCCGCGAAAATCCGCGCGCCGACCGCGGGCAGCCGCTCGGTGACCGCGACGCCGAGCTGCCCGGCGAGGTGGTCGTAGCAGCAGCGCGCGAAGCGAATCTCGCGCGCCGCCGCGGTCAGTACCCGTCCGGGCATCGCATCCGGACCGAGCTGGCACAGCGCCTCCACGGCGTCGGCGACCTCCGGCCCCGAAAGCCGGAAGTGCTTGAAGCGGCCGCGCGGCTCCCAGGCGAGCATCCTCGCCGCGACCAGCTTCCTCAGGTGCGCGCTCGCCGTCTGCGGCGTGACGCCGGCGTCGAGCGCGAGCTTCTTGGCCGAGCGCGAGCGGCCGTCCATGAGGGCAAGCACGATCGCCGCGCGCGTCGAGTCGGCGAGGAGCGAAGCGGGCTGCGCTATCCGGTGCGACGGCTCGGTCATTCGTCGCCGATTGTCGCGCCGCGCAGCCGCCCCCGTCCATCGGCAACGCTTCGGCGCGCGCCGAAGCGATGACCTGCCCGGCCACGCGGCGGCAATGCTACGGTGCGCGGATGGATCACATTGAACGCATCTACCGGGAATGGGATGCACGCAATCGGGCCGGCGACGTCGAAGGCATCGTCGCCCTGTACGCCGAGGACGCCATCTTCGAGAGCCCCCTTGTACGGCCGCTGATGGAAGCCGAGCGTGGCATGCTGCACGGGCGCGGCGAGCTGCGCGCGTTCTTCGCGCGGCTGGCCGCGCGGCCGCTGGCCAGCCGCCGTTACCACCGCAAGGGCTACCTCACCGACGGCCGGGTGCTGTTCTGGGAATACCCGCGCGAAACGCCCGAGGGAGAGCAGACCGATCTCGTCGAAGTGATGGAGATCGCCGACGGCCTGATCCAGCGCCATCGCGTCTATTGGGGCTGGGTCGGCGTCCGGAATCTCATGACCTGAGAACGGCGCCGGCGGCGGCGCCGGTGAGCTTGCCGCTCTGCCACGTCACTTCGCCGTTGACGAGCGTGTACTCGATGCCGCGCGAGCGCATCACCATCCGCTTCGCGCCGCCCGGCAGGTCGTAGAGCCGCTCGGGGCGGGCGCCGGAAGCGACGTCCTTTTCGGAAAAGATGACGAGGTCGGCGGCGAGTCCCGGCTTGATCCTGCCCCGGTCGCGAATTCCAAAAAAATCCGCCGGGTCGGACGTCATGCGCCGCACCGCCTCCTCGAGCGACAGCACCTTGCGCTCCCGCACCCACGTGCCGAGCACGTAGGTCGGATAGCCCGAGTCGCACAGCATGTCGAGGTGCGCGCCGCCGTCGCCGAGGCCGAGGAGGATGCTCTTGTCGTTCAGCATCTCCGCCATCCGGTCGGCGCGGGTGTTGAACGACTGCATGGTGAATTCGTTGTCGAGATCATTTTCCAGCGTAATGTCGAGAAATGCGTCTACGCCGTCGACACCGCGCTCGGCAGCACTCTCGGCCACGGTCCTGCCTTCCAAAGATTTGTTTTTCGCTTCGTGGACGGCGATGCGCGACCAGTTGCCGAAGCCGATCGGGTTCTTGAGCTCTTCTCGGAATTGATTTCTAAAAGAAATACTTCTATAAACCGCGGCTTGCGCCTCCTTCGATTTGTCCGCGAACACGGCCTTCCACGACGGGAAGCCGGCGAAGGAGAACGGGTTGCGCATGTTCACCTCGCGCGTCAGCGGCAGCGGCGAGGTCTGCGGCCGCGCGCCGCGCGCGATCAGCGGCGCCGCCTTGCGCAGCGAAGTGCGCACCGCTTCGGAGATGTCGTCGCGGTCGAAGAAGGCGATGACCGTGATCGGCCGGCCGCTCTCGGCGAGCATGAAGTCGAGCAGCTCGAGCTCCGGCTCGTCGAGCACGCCGATCTGCCTCGTCATCGCAATCTCGATCGCGCCCTTGCCGCGCTCGCGCAGCGCGTTGCAGTAGGCCTTCAGCTCCTCGCGACTCGCGTTGCGGCACGCGAGCGGCCTTCCCTGGTAGCCGAGATGTTGGTTGAGCAGCGTGCTGGAAAAGCCGAATGCGCCGGCGTCCATGGCCTCGCCCAACAGGGCTTTTATCTTTTCAGCTTCTTCGAGAGAAGCAGATCGCTCCATCGACTCCTCGCCCATGACGTAGTGCCGGAAGGGCGTCAACGGAGCGAGGAAGGCGAGGTTGAGCGCCGGCTTTCGCCGCGCCGCCGCGTCCATGTACTGCGGGAAGGTTTCCCAGTCCCAGGTGATGCCGGCGTTCAGCACTTCGAACGGGATCGCCTCGACGTTGACCAGGTCGCGCATCGCGATCTCGCGCGCGGCGGGCCGGCAGGGCGCGATGCCGACGCCGCAGTTGCCCATCACCACCGTCGTCACGCCGTGCCAGCTCGACGGCGTGGTCGCCCCGTCCCAGCAGATCTGCGCGTCGTAGTGGGTGTGCGGGTCGATGAACCCCGGCGCGACCACCAGCCCCGCCGCATCGATCGTTCTCTTTGCTGGTCCTGGCGCGACGATTTTCCCGTCCAGGATACCGACGTCCATCCTTTTGCCGGGTGCTCCGGTGCCGTCGATGACGGTGCCGTTCCGGATTACGATGTCGCAACTCACTCGGGAATCATACGCAAACCATGGAAGAGCTCCTGCACGAAATGCGCGACGGCGTCGCGTACGTCACCCTCAACCGGCCGCAGGCGAGGAACGCCCTCACCTTCGCCATGTACGAGCGACTGGCGGAGATCTGCACCAACGCCAACACCGACCGTTCGGTGAAAGCGATCCTGATTACGGGAGCCGGCGACAAGGCCTTCGCCGCCGGCACCGACATCTCGCAGTTCCGCGCCTTCGACAAGGAGCAGGACGCGCTCGACTACGAGGCGCGCATCGACCGGGTGATGAACGCGCTCGAGCGCTGCCGCGTGCCGACCATCGCCGCGATCCACGGCGCCTGCACCGGCGGCGGCGCGAGCATCGCCGCCTGCTGCGACCTGCGCATCGGCTCGAAGGCGATGAAGTACGGCTTTCCCGTGGCGCGCACGCTCGGCAACTGCCTTTCGCTTTCGAGCTACACGCGGCTCGTGTACCTGGTCGGGCCGGCGCTGGTGAAGGACATCGTTTTCCAGGCGCGGCTGATCGAAGGCGAAGAAGCCCTGTCCAAAGGTTTGATCAGCGAGCTCTGCGAAGACCAGGCGGCATTGATGAAACGCGCCGAAGAACTCACGCGCCTGGTCGCGAGCCACGCGCCGCTCACGCTGCAGGCCACCAAGGAGGCGATCCTGCGCCTGCGACCAGTCATTCCCCATGGTGAAGGCAATGATTTGGTGCTCATGTGCTACATGAGCCAGGACTTCAAGGAAGGCATGGAAGCCTTCCTCGGCAAGCGCAAGCCGGTCTGGAAGGGTCGTTAGTACCAGCGCCGGTGCCAGCCGTAGTAGGCGTACGGCCTGACCACGACCACGGGCGGCGGCGGCACGTAGGCGTACCGCGGCCCTGCCGGGACCGGCACCGCGACGCAGCCCGACAGGGCGACAACCGCAATCAGAAGCGAAAGTAGGGTTTTCATGCCCCTATTAACGCTCGGAGGCCAGCAGGCGTCTTCGCAATATTGTTACGATGTATTTCCGCGAAGAGGAGGCTCCATGGGCAAAGGTTACTTCGTCGTCACCTACCGCAAGATTTCCAACCAGGACAAATGGGCCGCGTACGCCAAGCTCGCCGCGCCGGCCATCCAGAAGGCCGGCGGAAAGTTCATCGTCCGCGGCGTGCCGTCGAAGACGCACGAAGCGGGCATGAAGGAACGCGTCGTCGTCGTCGAGTTCGACAACGTGCACAAGGCGATGGCGGCGCACGAGTCGCCCGACTACCAGACCGCGCTCAAGGCGCTGGGCGACGGCGCCGAGCGGGACTTCCGGATCGTCGAAGGCATCAGCTGAGGTTTTTCGCCGCAGCCTTGCTCGCGGCGGCGCTTCCCGCCGCCGCGGCGGGCGCCGTGCCCGGCGGGGTAGCGAAGGTCCGCGTCGAGAACGGCGCGCAGGCGACGCTCGACGGCAATCGCGTTCTGGTGATGCGCGAATCGAAGGGCTGGGTGGCCATCGCCGGCGTACCGCTGAGCGCGGCGCCTGGCGAAAAGCTCTCGCTCCAGGTGCGCTACCCGGATCAGCGCTTCAAGCAGCTCGAAATCACCGTCACGCGCAAGAAGTATCCGTCGCAACGCCTGAGCGTGCCTCGTGACCAGGCAGAGCTCGATCCCGAGCAGATGAAACGCTACGAGCAGGAGCGCGAGCATCTGCAGGAGGTGCTGCGCACCTTCAGCGAATCGCCGCCCGCGTCGCTCGCGATGCGCGAGCCGGTGTCCGGCCGCCGCTCGGGCAGCTTCGGCTCGCGGCGCATCATCAACGGCGAGCCGCGCAGCCCGCACTCCGGAATGGACATCGCCGCCGACAACGGCACGCCGATCGCCGCGGCGAACGCGGGACGCGTGATCGACGTCGGCGAATACCTGTTTCTCGGCCGCACCGTGATCCTCGACCACGGCCAGGGGCTGCTCTCGCTCTACGCGCACCTGAGCGAGGTGAACGCCGCGCCCGCGGAAACCGTGGCCGCAGGTAAGATCATCGGCAAGGTCGGCACGAGCGGGCGCGCGACCGGGCCGCATCTGCATTTTTCGATTTATCTCAACACGGCCGCGGTCGACCCGGCCTATTTCCTAGGGGCTACACCATGAAAAAAAGCGCCGTCTTCGCCGTTCTCTCCTTCTTCCTCGCCGGCCCGCTGCAGGCCGGCACCTTCGTCTACGTCTCGAACGCCGACGACGGCGACATCTCCACGTACACGCTGCAGCCCGACGGCTCCCTCAAGCCCGGCGAGCGCGTCAAGGCCGAGAAGGTGGTGATGCCGATGAGCGTCAGCCCGGACAGAAAATATCTCGTCGCCGCGGTCCGCTCCAAGCCGTTCTCCGCCTTCACCTACCGCATCGACCGCAAGAGCGGCGCGCTCAAGCTGGTCGGCAGCGGGCCGCTCGCGGAAAGCTATCCCTACATCTCGCACGACCGCACCGGCCGCTACCTGCTCGGCGCCTCCTACGGCGCCAACCAGGTCGGCGTCAACCCGATCGGCAGCGACGGCAAGGTCGGCAAGCCGCAGCAGGTCATTCCGACGGCGCGCAACGCGCACTCGATCCGCGTCGACAATACGAACCATTTCGTCTACGTGCCGCACCTCGGCACCGACCAGGTGTTCCAGTTCGTGTTCGACGCCAAGACCGGCAAGCTCACCGCCAATACGCCGCCGGTGCTGCAGCTGCCGCAGGGAACCGGGCCGCGCCACATCATCATTTCCGCGGACAACAAGTTCGCCTACCTGCTGAACGAGCTCACCGCGCAGGTGACGACGCTCGCGATCGACAAGAAGACGGGCCTGCTCTCGCCGGTCAGCGTCGCGGTCGCGGTTCCGCCCGACAGCAAGCTGCAGCCGGGAATGCCCCGCGGCGCGGTCGGCACGCCCGGCGCCAACCAGGCGCCCCGCGACACCGCGAACGACATCTGGGCTTCGGACCTGCACCTCACGCCGAACGGCCGCTTCCTCTACGCCGCCGAGCGCACCAGCGGCACGCTCGCCGCCTTCAGCGTCGACGGCGCGAGCGGCAAGCTCACCTATCTCTCGAGCACGCCGACCGAGAAGCAGCCGCGCGGCTTCGCCATCGATCCGGCCGGGAAATATCTCGTCGCCTCGGGCGAGAAGTCGGAAACCGTCTCGAGCTATTCGATCGGCGAGGACGGCAGCCTGAAGCCGATCGGGCAATACCCGACCGGCAAGGGCGCCAACTGGGTGGAAATCGTCGACTTCAAGTAGCGGTCACTTGCACATCGCCAGGAGGCGCTCGCGCGTCTTCGCGTCCATCTGCGCGGCCTGCGCCTTCATCTGCTTGCACTCCGGGCTGTCCGGATCGAGCGACATCGTGCCCTGCCCCTCGCGGCAGGCGCCGAGGTAGGTGTAACGCGCCTTCATGTTCGACGCGCCCCGCGGCCCGGTGCTCTGCATGCTCATGAGGATGCTCTTCGCGTTCTCGCGCTTCAGCGTCACGGTGCTGGTGCGCTCGTTGCACGTGCTTTCGATCATCGCCTCGTCGGCGGTGTCCTTGAGGAGCTTGTACTTGCAGCTCACCTCGCTGCGCCCCTTGCCCTCGGCGTGCGGCTTCATCAGGTTGTCGGTGCAGATCGTCATCTTCCGCGCGCTCGACTTGCCGGCCGCTTCGAGCATCTCGACCTGGTACTGGCCCTTCTGCCCCTGCATGCCCTTGAACACCTTCGGCACCGGCGGCGTGTCGGCGAAAGCGAAGCTTGCGAAAAGAACGAACGGGAGGATTTTCATGGCGTCACCCTATCATCGTCTTGCCGCGGCCAGGCAGAACTCTTCCACGCTGCGCGCGCTTTCGCCCGCGGGCTCGAGGCGCACCGCGTCGTAGGACCAGATGAAGTCGCGCGTCACCACGCGCTCGCCGTCGAGGCGGTGCACGCGCATCAGCCGGCTCGCCTCGCTGAACTCCAGCGCCTCGGCCCGCTTGCACGGGAAGCCGCCGCGCAGCGGCTGCAGCGCCGCATCCTCGGTGGCGACGATGCGGCCGCTCGCCACGTCGACCAGCGCCCAGTTCTCGCAGCCCTCGCCGCACGGCCAGCGCGCCACCGCCACCCGCCCGGCGTAGAACGGCCCGCGCGTCGCGGCGCGCTGGATGCGCTCGAAATCCGCGCCGGGCGGCGCGGTGGCGGGATCGGGCGAGCGCGTCGCCGCGGGCGGATTCAAGTCGGCGGGGTAGCGTGCGAAGAGGTCCTGCAGGTCGAGCGTCGCCGTCAGCGCCTCGGGCATGTACCAGTCGTCGACGTCCACGTCCTCGCGGCCGCGCGCCTGCGTGACGGCGACTTCCTCGAGCGGCCCGGTGGTGCAGCGCCCGGCCTTCAGCCGCGCCTTGTCGCGCGCGCAGATCGAATACGCGGTGTGCGCGCCGCGCGGCGCCTTGCCCGCCGCGTCGCCGGTGCCCTGCGCGATGGCGAACACCACGTAGCGGCCTTCGGGCACCTCGATCCGGTAGCGCGCCTGCTTCGGCCGGGTCTCGACGCTGAAGGTCTCGCCCGCCGCGTTGCGCGCCACCACCGTCATCCCGGGCAGCTCCTCGGATGGATAGCTGAGCCGGCCACCGATGGTGGCAGCGAGAAGCGGATCCGTGGCGAGCAGGATGAGCGCCGCGAGCGGCAAACGCATGCTCGATGATAGGCCATGAAAGTCCGGTCCCGCTAAGCACTCCACCCCACAGACGCCGCCGTGCCGGCGTGGGAGGGTGTCGTCATGATTGCCCGACCCACGCCGAAAACCGGTCCGCGACGCCGCCGGCTGCTGTACATCGACGACCACGCCGAGAGCATCGCGCTGGTGGAGGGGTTGCTCGCGGACCGCAAGGACCTGCTGCTGCTGCGCGCGGCGGACACGAACCTCGGCATCGAGTGCGCGCGCGGCGAGCGGCCGGACGTGATCCTGATCAACATCGACCTGCCCGGGCCGGGTAGCGCCGCGGCTCTCGTCGGGCTGCTCCGCGCAGACCCGGCCACGGATACGGCCCCCATCCTCGCGCTCGGCGCCAGCCTCGCGCCCGAGGCCATCGTCAAGGGCCTCGAGGCCGGCTTCTTCCAGGTCCTCGCCAAGCCCCTGCAGGCGGGGCCCTTCATGGAAGCCCTCGCCTTCGCCCTGGAATTCGCCGCCGTCGAGCGGTCCGAAGAGAACCCGGTTCTTCTACGCCGTCACTGGCACAAAGGATTTCGCGATGGGCAAAGCCAGCCCCTTTGAGAAGCACATCAAGTATCCAACCGGCACCAAGTACGCCGACATGACGTCGCGGCAGAAGACCGTCTTCATCGTGAAGCTGATCGCGTGCATCTGCACCTTCGGCTTCCTCTTCCCCAACGTTCAGAACGATTAGGGATTAAAAGGCGGGAATAAAACGGCGCCCTCCCCGGTCATGCAGGGGAAGGAGGTGCCATGCACCCAATCAACCGCAGGGATTTCCTCAAGGTCGCGAGCTTCGGCGGCCTGGTTTTCGCTTCAGGCCTTTCCGGCTGCGCCTCGCGAGCGGCGAAGTCGGAGGCCGACGAGTTCTACTTCGTCCAGCTCTCGGACACGCACTGGGGCTTCCAGGGCGCGCCCAACCCCGACGCGAAAGTGACGCTGCCCAAGGCGGTGGCCGCGGTCAACGCGCTCGATCCCCAGCCCGATTTCATCGTCTTCACCGGCGACCTGACGCACACGACCGACGACCCGGCGGAGCGGCGACGGCGCCTTGCAGAATTCAAGAAAATCATTTCCGAGCTCAAGGTGAAAGATGTTCGTCTGATGCCCGGCGAGCATGACGCCTCGCTCGACCGCGGCGAAGCCTACAAGGAATTCTTCGGCGAGACGCACTACAGCTTCGACCACAAGGGCGTGCACTTCATCGCCCTCGACAACGTCAGCGACCCGGCGGCGCGCATCGGCGAGGAGCAGCTCGCCTGGCTGAAGGCCGACCTCGCGAAGCAGGCCGCCGACGCGCGCATCGTGGTGCTCACCCACCGGCCGCTCTTCCCGCTCTTCCCGCAGTGGGACTGGGCGACCAAGGACGGCGAGCAGGCGATCGAGCTGCTCATGCCCCACCGCAACGTCACGGTGTTCTACGGCCACATCCACCAGGAGCACCATTTCAAGACCGCGCACATCGAGCACCACTCGGCGAAGTCGCTCATCTTCCCGCTGCCCGCGCCGGGCTCGCAGCCCAAGCGCGCGCCGATCGCCTGGGATCCGGCGCAGCCTTATCGCGGCCTGGGCTTCCGCGAAGTCGAGGCTGAGCACGACGAGTACAAGCTCACCGAGTATCCCGTCGTCAAAGCATGAAGCGCAGGACCCTGCTCCTCGGGGCGCTGGCTGCCGCCATGGGCAGCGCCCGCGCCGAGCCCGAGGTGATTCGCATCGTGGCGCGCAAGTTCGTGTTCGAGCCGGCCGAGATCACGCTTCGCGTCGGCGTGCCGGTAATCCTCGAGCTCACGGCGCCGGAGGTGGCGATGGGCTTCGACGCACCCGGCCTGAAGCTGAATACGGAGATTCCCCCGGGGAAGCCGGTGCGCCTCGCGTTCACCCCCGACCGGCCGGGCGAGTTCGAGTTCGTCTGCGACGTGTTCTGCGGCTCGGGCCACGAGGACATGGGCGGCGTGGTAAAAGTGCTGCCGTGAATGGCGATCGGGCGCGCTTCGAGCAGACGGTGCTGCCGCACCTCGATGCGGCGTACAACCTCGCGCGCTGGCTGACGCGCAACGACCATGACGCGGACGACGTGCTGCAGGAAGCGATGCTGCGCGCCTACCGTCACTTCGCCGGATTGCGCGGCGAAGCGCGGCCCTGGCTGCTCGCGGTGGTGCGCAACGCCTGCTGGTCCTGGCTGCAGGCGAACCGGCCTGCCGACGTCGAGCCGCTCGACGATGGCATCGCCGACGATTCGCTCCCCGGTCCCGAGGCGGCGCTCGCCCGCACGCTCGACCGGCGCCTGCTCAACGAGGCGATCGCCGCGCTGCCGGTGCAATTCCGCGAGGTGCTGGTGCTGCGCGAGCTGGAAGACCTCTCCTACCGCGACATCGCGCGTGTCGCCGGCATCCCGATCGGCACCGTCATGAGCCGCCTCGCCCGCGCGCGGCGCCTGCTCGCCGAATCGCTGAGCGTCGCCGCCGCGCCGCGGCTGAGAGTGCACAAATGAAGAGCGACGACGGCCGCGCGCTGCACGCCTACGTCGACGGCGAGCTCGATGCCGCCTCGATCCTCGAGCTCGAGTCGCGCATGGCCGCGGACCCGTCTCTGCGCGCCGCCTACGAGCGCCTGCGAGACACCTCGGCGGCGGTGCGCACGCAGGCCGAGTATTTCCGCGCGCCCGCGCACCTGCGGGCGGCGAGCCGCGTCGCGAAGCGGCCGGCGTTGCTCGCCGGCGCGTTCGCCGCCGTCGCCGCCATCGCCTTCGCCACCGGCCTGATCGTCGGGCGTCCCGGCGGAGACGAAGGGTTCGCAAGCGAAGCGGTCGCGGCGCACGTGCGCGCCAACCTCTCCGGCCGGCTGATCGACGTCGCCTCCTCGGACCAGCACACCGTCAAGCCGTGGTTCAGCGCGCGGCTGCCGTTCTCGCCGGCGGTCGCCGATTTCTCGCCGGCGGGCTTCGAGCTCGCCGGCGGCCGGCTCGACTTCGTCGGCGGCGAGCCGGTCGCGGTGATGGTCTACAAGCGGCGCCAGCACCTGATCGACGTCTACGTCGGCCGCGCCCCCGCCTCCGCGGGGGTGACGACGGAACGCGGCCTTACCAAGGATGGCTTCAATGTGGAGCAGTTCAGCGCCGCGGGCTTGCGCTACTACGTCGTTTCCGACCTGAACCGGAACGAGCTCGCCGACTTCGTCGGCCTTCTCAGGAAATCAGGCGGCGCTTAGCCGCGCCAGGAAGCCGCGGATCCGCTTCGCGTTGGTGCCGATGTCGCTGCGCCCGACGCGCGACACCGAGCGCACGTCGACGCGGCTGCCGCTGCCCGCGGCGACGACGCGCACCACGATGTCGTCGTGGAAGCCGAACCAGGCGGTGGTGTCGGTCGCCTCGATCCGGCCGCCGGCGGGATCGGCGGCGACGATCTGCCAGCCCATTTCCGCCGCCGCCATGCGTGCGCGCTCGAATACGGCCGCCGGCGCGAGCGGCAGCGACAGCGGCGCGAGGTCCGGATAGCCCTGCTTCTGCTCGGCGGCGAGCTTCGGCCCGCCATAGACCGCGGTGTTCTCCGCCCCGGCGCGCAGCGGCAGCGCGGCGACGAGCTGCGGCGGATTCTCGGTGTCGGTGGTGATGTCGTGGATGCGCGGCAGCGAGGCCGCGCGCGAGGCCCAATAGCCCGTGATGCCGCCGACCGTGCCGGCGACGACGAGCGCGGCCGCGAGGCTCCGCGCCGCTCCCGCCCGCAGGCGCGGCACGACCAGCGCCACGAGGGCGAGCACCGCGCCGGCGATGCCGAGGTATCCGGACCAGCGCACCAAAGAGATGCCGACGCGGAAGTGCCAGGCTCCCAGCCGATAGCCCGGCCCCGACGCGAGCAATGCCAGCGCCGCCGCGGCCGCGACGAGAATCACCAACCCGCGAAACAGCGCTATCGCTCGCATGGCTACGCTACGATCATATGTCACCCAACCACGAGTTCTCCATGCTTACGCTTATGTCACGACTTACCCTCGCCCTTCTTTTCGCCTTCAGCAACCTTGCATTCGCGCAATCCCAATCGACTTTCGAACCCACCGTCGGCCAGGAAGGCAAGGACGTCGTCTGGGTGCCGACGCCGCAGACGCTGGTGAACAAGATGCTCGACATGGCGAAGCTCACGCCGCAGGACTTCCACATGGATCTCGGCTCGGGCGACGGCCGCACCGTCATCACCGCGGCGAAGCGCGGCGCGCGCTCGATGGGCATCGAGTACAACCCGGACATGGTGGAGCTGGCGAAGCGCAACGCGCAGAAGGAAGGCGTCGCCGGCAAGGCGACCTTCGTCAAGGCGGACCTGTTCGAGACCGACTTCTCCAAGGCGACCGTGATCACGCTCTTCCTGCTGCCGGACATCAACCTGCGCCTGCGGCCGAAGATCCTCAACATGAAGCCCGGCACGCGCATCGTCTCCAACACCTTCACCATGGGCGACTGGCAGGCCGACGAGACCGGCCACGCCGACAACGGCTGCGAGAGCTCGTGGTGCACGGCGCTGCTCTGGATCGTGCCGGCGAAAGTCGCCGGCAGCTACAAGACGCCGGCGGGCGACGTGACGTTCAAGCAGGAATTCCAGATGCTCACCGGCACGCTGCGCACCGAGGGCAAGACGCTCGCCCTCGAAGGCCGGGTGCGCGGCGAGGAGATCTCCTTCAGCGCCGGCGGCAAGGAATACAAGGGCAAGCTGAACGGCAAGACGCTCGAGCTGCAGACGTTCGCGGCGCGCGGCTTGCGCGGCTGAGGTCCTGAGCATGCTGCGCGCGCTAGCCGCCGCCGCGCTGCTCGCGCTGCCCGCGGCGGCGCTGGCGCAGGCGTTTCCGCAGCGCCCGGTCCACATCGTCATCCCCTTCGGGCCGGGCGGGCTCGCCGACATCACCATGCGCACGCTCGGCGAGCGCATGTCGCCGCTCATGGGCCAGCCGGTGGTGTTCGAGAACATGCCCGGCGCGGGCGGCGTCACCGCCGCGCTGGCCGTGAAGAAGGCGAAGCCCGACGGCCACACGCTGCTCGTGGTGGCGAACGGCACCGCCATCGCCAGGTCGCTCTTCAAGCAGCTCCCCTACGACCCGCAGGCCGACTTCGCGCCGGTGTCGCTCGTCACCTACTTCGACCTGCTGGTGCTGGTGAACCCCGAGCGCCACGCGAAGCTCGCCGATCTCATCGCCGCGGCGAGGAAGAATCCCGGCAAGCTCAACTTCGCCACCATCAACCCCGGCAGCACGCAGAACCTGTCGGCGGAGCTCTTCAAGTCGGTCGCCGGCATCGACGTGCAGATCGTCGCGTTCAAGACCTCGGGAGAGGCCGCCACCGCGGTCATGTCCGGCAACGCCGACGCGGTGTTCGAGTCGTACACGGCGATGAAGGGCCTGATCTCCGGCGGGCGCCTCAAGCCGCTCGCCAGCACGGCGGAAAAACGCTACGGCTACCTGCCCGAGGTGCCGACCTCCGCCGAAGCGGGGCTCCCCGGCTACCTCGTCACCGGCTGGAACGCGCTCGCCGCGCCCGCCGGCACGCCGCGCGAGGCGATCGCGGCGCTCAACCGGCACGTCAACGCCGTCATCGCGCAGCCCGACTTCAAGGCGAAGCTCCTCGAGCAGGGCACGCTCGCCTACGCCGGCAAGCCGGAGGAGCTGCGCGACCAGATGGCCAGAGACATCGCCAAATGGAAAGCGGTGATCGAGAAAGCCGGCATTCCACAGCAATGAAGATGGTCGATGCGCATGCGCATGTCTTCCTCAAGGACATGCCGCACATCCCCGATCCGCGCCACCGCATCACCTACGACTTTTCCATCGAGCAGTACCTGAAGGTGCTCGACGAGCACGGCGTCGAGCGCGCCCTGCTCGCGGCCGCCAGCCCCTACGGCGACTACAACGATTACCTGATCGCCTCGGTGCGCGCGAACAAGGCGCGCCTGCGCGGCACCGTGATCCTCGATCCGTCGGTCGAGCGCAATGTCCTGCAGGGCATGAAGAACGACGGCATCGCCGGCGTGCGCCTGCCCTTCATCAGCCTCAAGGCGCTGCCGGACATGACCGGCTTCGAGTGGCAGCGCACGCTGCGGCGCATCCGCGACCTCGACTGGCACGTGCACCTGCACCTCGACGGGCCGCGCCTGCCGCAGGTCTTGCCGGTGCTCGAGGCGTCGGGCGTGAAGCTCGCCGTCGACCACTTCGGGCGTCCCGATCCGAAGCTCGGCATCCGCTGCGCCGGCTTCCAGATGCTGCTGAAGCTCATGGAGAACGGCCGCACCTGGGTCAAGGTCTCCGGCATCTACCGCCTGGGCAAGGCGGAATGCGCGAGCTACGGCCGCGAGCTTCTGCGAGTGCACGGCCCCGACCGGCTGCTCTGGGCGAGCGATTGCCCGTTCGTCGGCAACGAGAAGGTCGCGAAGTATCGCGAGACGATCGACGCCGCGCTGGAGTGGGTTCCGGACGCGGCGCGGGAAAAAGTCTTCGCCGAAAACAGCTCGAAGCTGTTTTTCTAGATCTCCAGCCCGAGCGCGACCCGCGCGCTCAGCGTCTTCTGCAGGCCTTCCTGCAGCGGGTGAAAGCGGGCGCCCTGCGCGTCGCGGAATAGGCGCTCCAGGCCGTTGGCGCGGAAGAAGCCCGCGCCGCCGGCGACTTCCATCGCCGCATCGACCGTGCCCAGCACGCCGCGGGCGACCAGCGTGCGGTTGATCATCGCCTTGCTGGTGGTGGCCGGTCCCGGCTGGGCGGCGCTGCTGAAGGCGACCCAGTCGGTGTGCGCGATGCGCGCCGACTCGAGCCGGTTCTCCATCTCGCCCACCGCCTGCAGGAGGTGCTCGTCTGGGCGGCGCTTGCGCACCAGCGCGAGCGCGCGCTCGCGCGCCGCCTCCGCCACGCCGACGTAGACCCCGTAGACGATCGGCTGCGCAAGCATGCAGACGAGGTGGAACAGCACGTGCCACTTTCCCTGCGGGCGGCGTATTCCCACCGCCGCTTCCGGCACGAACACGTCTTCCATCAGGAGATCGTGCGATGCGGTGCTGCGCATGCCCATCGTCCGCCAGGTCGGCGCGATCGACACGCCCTTGGCGGTCATCGGCACCATGAAATGGATGACCTCCGCCGGCGATTTGCCGTCGCGCACGATCGCCGAGGTCGAAGCGACGCTGCCCGCCGGCGAACCGCTGGCAAAGGCCTTGCGCGCGCTGACGCGGAAGCCGCCCTCTGCCGGGACGGCGTCGCCCGAGCTGTCCAGCCAGTCGCCGCCGCCGGTCGAGACGATGACCATGCCTTCGCGCGCGACTTTCTCCAGCATCGGCGCGACCGGCGCCTTCTGGTGCCGCCAGCGCCAGGCGTTGATCGTCACCTGGTGCGTGTGCATCGCGAACGCGAGCGCGGTGCTCGGGCACGAGCGCGCGAGCGTGCGCAGCATCTCGCACAGCTCGGCGAGCTCCAAGCCCAGGCCGCCGAGCTCCTGCGGCACGCCCGCGGCGAAAAGCCCGCTCGCCTTGAGCTCGGCGTAGTTCTCCGCCGCGAATTCGTCGCCCTCGTCGAGCAGCGCGGCGCGCGCGGCGAAAGTCGGCGCGAGCGTCGCGAGTGTGGTGCGCCAGTCAGCTCGTGCGTTCATGCAACTCTCCTTTTTGGGGCGGCCGCGGCACGGCCGAGAAGTGGCTGAGCAGCAGCCAAGCCGGGAACTCGCGCACCAGCGCCGGCGTGCCGGCGAGGCGGATCTTCTTCTCGCGCACCGCCTCGGCGAACGAAAGGTCGCCGAGCCAGACCTTCGTCATGCTCGCGAGATCGGCGTCGACCCAGACGTCGACCTCGTGGCCGGGATCGCTGAGGCACACGTCGCATCCCGAGCGCTCGAGGATCAGCCAGCATTTCTTCAGCATGCTGCGCCCGGCGGGGACGCCGCGGAACTCGAAGCGCACGAGCACGCGGCGCTCCGGCAAGCGGTCGAGCGCGATGCGGCGGCGGACGTTCCACATGAGCAGCCCCGAGTCCAGGTTGTCGCGCTGCACGCGCACCGTCCAGCGCTGTCCCCACGTGCCGAGCGCGTCGATCGCGGCGCGGAACTCGCGCCCCGAATCGGTGAGGTGGTATTCCCGCGGCTTTCCCTTGGGGGATGGCGTGCTCTGGATCACGCCCGCCGCCTCCAGGTCGCGCAGGCGCCGCGCGAGCAGCGGCCGCGAGATGAGCGGAATGCAGCGATGGATCTCGTTGAAGCGGTGGCTGCCGCTGAAGAGCTCGCGCAGGATGATCGGCGTCCAGCGCTCGGCGAAGATCTCGCTCGCCACCGCCACCGGGCAGAACTGGCCGAAGCTCGCCATGGGCCGAACCTTAGACCGCTGCCGCCGGGGCGACAAGTTCATTTTCTGCACCAGGTGTACGCTTCGGGCCAGGAGGAGGGTCCGATGCGCACACTCGCGTTCCTGGCCGCAGTTTCATTCTCGACTGCCTGCTTCGCGCAGTACCCGACCAAGCCGCCGCGACTCCTGGTCGGCTTCGTTCCCGGCGGCGGCGTCGACCAGACGGCGCGCATCGCGGTCGCCGGCCTGGCGCCGATCTGGAACCAGCAGATCGTGGTCGAGAACAAGACCGGCGCCGGCGGCACCATCGCCGCCGAGATGACCGCCCGGTCCGCGCCCGACGGCTACACGCTCGTGCTGTGCAACATCGGCTCGCACGGCATCGGCCCGTCGCTCTACAAGAAGGTCGGCTACGACCCGATCGCCGACGTGACGCACATCGGCCTGATCGGCGTCACGCCGAACGTCATGGCGGTGCATCCCTCGGTTCCCGCCAACACCGTCGCCGAGTTCATCGCTTACGCGAAAGCGAATCCCGGCAAGCTGAGCTACGGCTCCTCCGGCGTCGGCACCTCGACGCACCTCGGCGTCGAGCTCTTCAAGTCGATGACCGGCGTGAATATCGTGCACGTTCCGTACAAGGGCGGCGCGGCCTCCTCCGCCGACCTCGCCGGCGGCCAGATCCAGCTCGTGATCACCAACCTGCCGGAGCAGGTCGCCTACATCAAGTCGGGAAGGACACGCGCGCTCGGCGTCTCGACGACCAGGCGCTCGCCGGCTTTTCCGGACGTGCCGTCGATCTCGGACACCGTGCCCGGCTACGACGTCACGGTCTGGTACGGCCTGTGCGGGCCGGGCGGCATGCCGCGCGCGCTGGTGCAGCAGATGAATGCCGACCTCGTGAAGGCGGTGTCGAGCCCGGAGACCGCCAAGCGCCTCATGGACGCCGGCATCGAGCCGTCATCGAGCACGGCGGATCAGTTCTCCGCCTTCGCCAAGGCCGAGGTCGTCCGGTGGGCGAAGGTCATCAAGGAAGCCGGCATCGCCGCGGAGTAGGCAACGCGAAATTTCAGGTCTAGACTGTCGTCATGCGGCGACTCCTCGCCCTGCTTTTCTCCTTGCCATTCCTCCTGGCATCGGTGGCCCGCGCCGAGACCTACAAGTGGGTCGACGACAAGGGCGTGGTCAACTACTCCAACACCCCGCCGCCCGGCGCCGCGAAGAGCGTGAAGCCGATCGCCGACCGCGTTTCCACGTACGAGCCCGATCCTTCGATGCAGCGCGTCGCCTACTCGCCGCCCTCGCCCTACGAAGTGATGCAGCAGCAGGAATGGCTGCAGCGGCAGCGCCTGATGGCCGAGCGCCAGAACGTGCAGACCGTCTACGACAACGGGCCGGTCGATCCGTACACGACCTACTACCGCAGCGGTTATTACTATCCCGTAAACACCGTCCGCCCGGTCGTTCGCAACCGGAACAACGGCGTTCGCGTCTCACACCACTAGCTACTCGGCTCGCAATCCCTTGTCGCGGATGATCTTGCCGTAGCGGGCGAGGTCCTTGTCGATCAGCGCCTGCAGCTCCTTCGGCGTGCTCGCCTGCGGCACCGCGCCCTGCGCGATCAGCTTCTCGCGCACCTCGGCGGCGCTCACGGCTTCTTCGACGTCCCTTGAAATTCTTTGAATGATGGAGGGTGCCGTGCCGGCCGGCGCAAGGAGCGCGATCCACGAACCGGACTCGCCGCCCGGCACGCCGGCCTCCGCGATGGTCGGCACGTCGGGCAGCGCGACGTTCCTTTTCGCGTGGGTGACGGCGAGGCCCTTCAGCTTTCCGGAGCGGATGTTGCCCGAGCCTTCGAGCACCGAGGCGAAGAGGATGTCGACGTGGCCGGCCATGAGGTCGGTCATCGCCGGGCCGCCGCCCTTGTACGGCACGTGCGTCATCTTCGTGCCGGTGAGGAGCTGGAAGAGCTCGGCGGTGAGGTGCGGCGAGCCGCCCTGCCCCGAGCTCGCGTAGGTCACCTTCTCCGGATTGGCCTTGGCGTAGGCGACGAGCTCCTTCACCGAATTGGCCGGCAGCTTCGGGCTCGCCATCAGCACGAACGGCAGCTCGCAGATGAGCGAGATCGGCGCGAACGCCTTGTCCGGGTCGTACGGCAGCTTCGGATACAGCGCCGGATTGATCGAGGTGATGCCCACGTTGGCGATGAGCAGCGTGTAGCCGTCGGGCCTCGCCTTCGCCACCACGTCGCTGCCGATCACGCCGCCCGCGCCGCCGCGGTTCTCGATCACGATCGGCTGGCCCCACTTCTGCTGCAGCTTCGCGGCGACGGTGCGCGCGCTGATGTCGGTGCCGCCGCCGGGAGCGAACGGCACGACGAAGGTTACCGCCTTCGCCGGCCAGGCCTGGGCGAGCGCGACCCCCGGCGCGAGCAGCAGAACCGCGAGCAGCCTTGACATATTAATCCTTTTGGGTGAATATAATCCCGTCATGGATCTCGACGATACCCTGATCGCGCTGGCCGACGATACTCGCCGCTCGATCCTCAAGCGCCTCGCCGCGGGCGAGGCGCGCGTCACCGAGGTGGCGGCGCCGTTCGGCATCTCGCTCAACTCGGTCTCCAAGCATATCCGCCTGCTGGAGCGCGCCGGCCTGGTGCGCCGGCGCGTCTCCGGCCGCGATCATTTCCTCGCCCTCGAGCCGAAGCCGTTCGACGAGCTCGCGCAATGGATGCAGAAGACGCGCGAATTCTGGTCCACGCGCCTCGATCACCTCGAAGCCGCGCTGCGCGCGGAAGACGCCATCGAAAAAGCTCGCAAAAGGAGAAGCAAATGACCCGTTCCGCCACCCTGATCAAGCCCTCCACCGTCCGCTTCGAGCGCCTGCTGCCCGGCCCGGTCGAGCGCGTCTGGGCCTACCTCACCGAATCGAAGAAGCGCGCCACCTGGCTCGCCGCGGGCGAATTCGATCTGCGCGTCGGCGGCCGCATCGAGCTGCACTTCGACAACGAGTCGCTCAGCGACGAAGCCGCGCCGCCCGGCGCCATGGGCGCCGGCAAGCACACCTCCACGGGCAAGATCACCCGCCTCGAGCCCCTGCGCCTGCTGGCGCACACCTGGAGCTGGCAGGGCGGGGAATCGGAGGTGACCTACGAGCTCGCGCCGAAGGGCAAGGAGGTGCTGCTCACCATCCACCACCGGCTGCCGGACGACCGGCCGCTGAAGATGGCCGTCGGCGGCGGCTGGGCAGTGCATGCCGGCATCCTGGCCGACCGGCTGGAAGGTGTGAAGCCGCGCCCGTTCTGGTCCTCGCACGCGCGGGAGATGAAGGCGTTCGAAGCGGCGCTATAGCCGCCGGCTCACTTCATCCCGGCGCGCACGTCGAGCAGCACCTTGTCGATGGCGTCGATGCGGATGAAGCCCAGGCGCGGGTACTCGATGTCGAGGATGAGGTAGACGGTGGCGGAGACGATGCCGGCGAAGGCGATCTTGTGGATCCAGTCGTAGCCGCGCTCGCCCGCCGCCTGGTAGCCGGCGAGCAGCGCCGCGACCAGCGCCAGCGCGATCAGCATCTCGTAGATGACGGTCGGCGGGTGGATCTGCGTCGCGGCAAGCCGCGCGGTGGCGAGGCTGAACATGTCCTGCAGCTGCGGCATGAGCACGATCGTCGCCGCCTGGGTCGCATCCTTCCGCTGGGTGGCGGCCACGGCCTGCTCCCAGATCTCGCCCTGCAGCTCCTTCGCGAGCGACAGCGCCGCCTTCGCGCCCTCGATGTCGGGCAACACGCGATAGGCGGCGATGCGCGCGTCGACATAGGCGCGGAAAGTGTCGCGCAGCTTGGGCTGCGCCGCCGCGGGCAGCAGCGAGAGGTGCGACCAGGCGGTGCCGATCGAGTTCGCCTCCTGCACCACCTGCACCCGCCGCGAATCGAAGCGCTGCAGCGCGCCGGAGAAGGTGAAGGCGATCAGCAGGCCGAGCAGCGCGAACACCGCCGCCTCGAGCGAGCCGACGTTGGGCTGCACCGCCCGGCCGTCGCTCGCGATCGCGCGCTGGCCCAGCCAGCGGCCGAGCTTCAGCGCAAGCAGTATCCCGACGAAGGTGCCGACGGCAGTCGCGCCGCCGACGACCCGCGGGTCGATGAGGTCGAGGATCAGGAGCTCTTGAGCGAGGCCCGGTAACGCTTCGCCGCGGCCTTGAACGCGCGCGTGTGGCGGGACAGCTCGACCCGGGCCCGCGCCTTGATCTTCCTGAGCTGGACCTTCGCCTTGGCGAGGTTCTTCTTCGCCATGGCCTTCGCCTTCTTCTTCATCGCATCGGATCGCTTGGACATGCTTTTTCTCCCTGTGGGTTGATGCTTCGGAATCGTATCAGTCGGCGCGCCGCACGAGCGACGCCGGCAGCTCGGGCAAGCGCATGTCGCGCATGTACTGCACCACGTCGCACGGCATCGGTGCAGGCGGCGTCGGATCCACCTCGCGCGAGAGGACGAGGTTCTCCGCCCCGGCGGCGAAGGCCAGGCCGGCGATCGTCACCGGCTCGCTTTTCTCGCCATGGCGGCGGGCGACCTCGCGGAAGAAGGGCTCGGCCTCGAAGTTGTAGCCGCAGAGCCTGGAACGGCCGAGAACGCGGAAAGTATCGAGGTAGGCGCGCATCAGCTTGCGGTAATCGACGCGCTGCGCGTCGGACAGCCCTTCCGCAGGCAGGGCCTTCTCCTGGCTCCAGGCTTGCGGCACCGCGGCAAGCGCCAGCACGAGGAGCATTCGCATGGCGCGAGCTTAACCCGGCATGCCGCTTGCGGGAGAGCAGGTGATTCGCCAACCAAGGAGACCTAAATGCTTAAGAGCGTAACCGTTACCACCGCAGCGGCACTTTTTGCCCTTTCGACGCTCGCCGTCGCGGCGGATTCTTCCACCTCGTCCAAGAGCCCGTCTTCGGTCTCGCCGTCGGCCGCCTCCCCGTCATCGCCGTCGGCCGGCACCGGCAGCAGCTCGGACAGCGCCATCCCGCCGAGCTTCTCCTCCGTCGACACCAACAATGACGGCCAGATCTCGCGCGCCGAATGGGACGCGCACTTCAACAAGTCCTCGAGCGGCGGCACCAGCGCCCCGGCCAAGTCGCCCAGCTCGACCACCCCGGCGCCGACCGGCGGCTCCTCGGGCTCGATGGGCAGCGGCAGCACCAGCAAGTAGCAGCAGGGCGTTGCAGACGGCGGGCCGCGCCGCAAGGCGTGGCCCGTTTTTTATCTAGTAGACGACCACGCTGCGGATCGATTCGCCGCGGTGCATCAGGTCGAAGCCCTCGTTGATGCGCTCGAGCGGCAGCACGTGGGTAATCAGCGAGTCGATGTCGATCTTCTTCTCCATGTACCAGTCGACGATCTTCGGCACGTCGGTGCGCCCCCTCGCGCCGCCGAAGGCCGTGCCCTTCCAGACCCGGCCGGTGACGAGCTGGAACGGCCGCGTCCTGATCTCCTGCCCCGCCCCGGCCACGCCGATGATCACCGACACGCCCCAGCCGCGGTGGCAGCACTCGAGCGCCTGGCGCATCACCTCGACGTTGCCGATGCATTCGAAGCTGTAGTCCGCTCCGCCGCCGGTCAGCTCGACGATCCTGGCGACCGAATCCTTTCCATCGATGAAGTGCGTCATGCCGAACTTCTCCGCCAGTTTTTTTCTTTTTTCATTCAAATCGATTCCAATGATCATGTTCGCACCTGCCATCCGCGCGCCCTGCACCACGTTCAGGCCGATGCCGCCCAGGCCGAACACCGCCACGTTCGCGCCCGGCTCGACCTTCGCCGTGTTGATCACCGCGCCGATCCCGGTCGTCACCCCGCAGCCGATATAGCAGACCTTCTCGAACGGCGCGTCCTCGCGGATCTTCGCCAGCGCGATCTCGGGCAGCACCGTGAAGTTGGCGAAGGTCGAGCAGCCCATGTAATGAGAGATGGGCTTGTTGTTTAACGAGAACCTGGATGTTCCATCCGGCATGACGCCCTTGCCCTGGGTCGCCCGGATCGCGGTGCACAGGTTGGTCTTGCGCGACAGGCACGACTTGCACTGCCGGCATTCGGGCGTGTAGAGCGGGATGACGTGGTCGCCCTTCTTCAGCGTCGTCACGCCCGGCCCGACGTCCACCACGATCCCCGCGCCCTCGTGCCCGAGGATCGCCGGGAAGAGGCCCTCCGGGTCCGCGCCCGAGCGCGTGAACTCGTCGGTGTGGCAGATCCCGGTCGCCTTGATCTCGACCAGCACCTCGCCCGCCTTCGGGCCTTCGAGGCGCACCGTCTCGATCACGAGCGGCGCGCCCGCCTTGTGCGCCACGGCCGCGCGGACGTCCATCTCTAGAATATAGCCGAAGCATGACCACGAACATCGCCTGGTTCCCCGGCCACATGGCCGCCGCGCGCAAGAAAGCCGCGGAGACCATGGCGAAGATCGACGTGGTGGTGGAAGTGCTGGATGCGCGCGTCCCGGGTGCGAGCGCCAATCCCCTGATCGAGAAGCTGCGCGAGCATCGGCAGCGCCCCTGCCTGAAGATCCTGAACAAGGCCGACCTCGCCGACCCGGAAGCGACGGCCGCATGGGTGCGTCATCTGGACGAAGGCAAGCTGGTGAAAGCGGTCGCGCTCTCCTGCAAGCGGCCCGGCGACGTGGCGAAGGTGCCGCGGCTCGCGGCGGCGCTGGCGCCGCACCGCGACAGCGAGCACAAGCCGGTGCGCATGCTGGTGATGGGCGTGCCCAACGTCGGCAAGTCGACGCTCATCAACGCGCTCCTGAAGCGCAAGGTGGCGAAGACCGGCGACGAGCCGGCGGTCACGCGCCAGCAGAGCCGCTGGGATCTCGACGATCGCCACGAGCTGATCGATACGCCCGGGCTGATGGCGCCCGTCATCAAGAACCCGAACGACGCCCTGCTGCTCGCCGCGAGCCACCTCATCGGGCAGGAGGCGTACGTCGAGGAAGAAGTGGCGACCTTCCTCGGCGAGATCCTGCTCGCGCGCTACCCCGGGCTGCTGCGCACGCGCTACGGCTTCGAAGTCGAGCGCATGGACGCGCATCGCCTGATCGCGACGATCGCCTCCAGGCGCGGCTACCTCGGCAAGGGCGGCAAGCCGCACCTCGACAAGGCGGCGCGCGCGCTCCTGCAGGACTACCGCAGCGGCGCGCTCGGCCGCCTCAGCCTCGAGACGCCCCCGAGCCGCCAGGCGAGCCTTGCAGGCGGCTAGGTGGCCTGCGCGCGGTACATGTGCGGGAACATGGCGCGCTTCGCCTCCTCGTCGTTCTCGGTCTTGAAGGCGTAGCGATCCTTGAGGGCGATCGCTTTCTGCGCCGCCGGGTGCGCGCTGATCTCGTCCACCAGCCGCTTGACGTTGACGAGCTTCGCCGCGTGCTCGCCGAGGATGTTCGGCACAAGCCGCGCCCAGCCCCACAGCGCCATGTCGACGACGGTATAGGTGTCGCCCGCCATGTACTTGCTCTTCGCCAGGCGCGCCTCGACGATGTTCCAGTGGCGCAGCGCCTCGAACTCGTAGCGGTTGATGCCATAGGCGATCTTCTCCGGCGCATAGTTCTTGAAGTGCACGTACTGGCCGGTGAACGGTCCGATCCCGCTGGCGACGAACATGAGCCATGACAGCGCCGGGCCGCGCTGCGCGGGCTTCGGCAGGAACTTGCCGGTCTTCTCGGCCAGGTAAAGGACGATGGCGTTGCTGTCGAACATCGTCACGTCGCCGTCGACGATGGAGGGCACCTTGGCGTTGGGGTTGATGGCGAGGTACTCGGGCTTGTGCTGCGCGCCCTTGCGCGTGTCGACGGGAATCGGCTCGTAGGCGAGCCCCATTTCCTCGAGGCACAGTGCCACCTTCATCGGGTTCGGGGCGGTGCTGTAGTAGAACTTGATCACTTGCGTCTCCGTGTTGTCATTTGAAGGAGTAGGGTACCGCATGCGCTGGCTGCTACTACTCCTGCCGTTTGCCTGCGCCCCGGCGACCGCCGAGCCGGCGCCGGTGGAGCTGATCGCCGTCGAGGGCGCGATCGGGCCGGCGGGCGCGGATTACGTGCATCGCGGGCTCGAGCGCGCGGCGAAGGCGGGGGCGCAACTGGTGGTGCTGCGCCTGGACACGCCCGGCGGGCTCGACAGCTCGATGCGCGCCATCATCAAGGACATCCTCGCCTCGCCCGTGCCGGTGGCCGCCTATGTCGCGCCCAGCGGCGCGCGCGCGGCGAGCGCCGGCACCTACATCCTGTACGCCTCGCACCTCGCCGCCATGGCGCCCGGGACGAACCTGGGCGCCGCCACGCCGATCGCCATCGGCGGCAGCGCCGACAAGGACAAAGACAAGAGCGCGATCAAGGCGGTGCAGGACGCGGCCGCCTACATCCGCGGCCTCGCGCAGCTGCGCGGCCGCAACGCCGACTGGGCCGAGCGCGCGGTGCGCGACGCGGCCAGCCTGTCGGCCGACGAGGCGCTGAAGCAGAAGGTCGTCGACGTCATCGCCGCCGACCTGCCGCAGCTCCTGGAACGCGTCGATGGGAAGGTCCTGGATTTGAACGGCAGGAAAGTCACCCTCGCGACGCGCGGCGCCGCGACCACCGCCTTCGAGCCCGACTGGCGCACCCGCTTTCTCGGCGTCATCACCGACCCGAGCATCGCCTACGTGCTGTTGCTCCTCGGCATCTACGGCTTGATCTTCGAGTTCATGAATCCCGGACTGGTGGCGCCGGGCGTGGCGGGCGCGGTGGCGCTGCTGATCGCCCTTTACGCGCTGCACCTGCTGCCGGTGAGCTTCGCCGGGCTCGCGCTGATCCTGATCGGCATCGGCTTCATGGCGGCGGAGGTGTTTTTTCCCGCCTACGGCTCGCTCGGCATCGGCGGCGGCATCGCCTTCGTGGTCGGCTCGGTGATGCTGATCGACACCGAGGCGCCGGGGTTCGGCGTGCCCCTGCCCCTCATCGTCGGCATCTTCGCGGCGAGCGCGCTGTTTCTCGTCGCGGTCGCAACCCTCGCGCTCAGGGCGCGCCGGCGCCCGGTGGTGAGCGGCCGCGAGACGCTGATCGGCGCCGCCGGCGAAGTGCTGCAAGACTTCGCCGGCGAAGGCTGGGCGCGCGTGCAGGGCGAGACCTGGCGCGTGAAAAGCGCCACGCCGCTCAAGGCGGGCGAGCGCGTGAGCGTAGCCGCCGTGGATGGATTGGTTCTTCAAGTCAATCGAGTGAATGGAGCCTGACATGCCCTACTTCGGCCTCGGCGCAGCAATCGTCGTCCTCATCCTGCTGTCGATGTCGCTGCGCATCCTGCGCGAGTACGAGCGCGGCGTGGTGTTCCAGCTCGGGCGCTTCTGGGCGGTCAAGGGGCCGGGCCTCATCCTGCTGGTCCCGGCGATGCAGCAGATGGTGCGCATGGACCTGCGCACCGTGGTGCTCGACGTGCCGCCGCAGGACGTGATCACGCGCGACAACGTCTCGGTGAAGGTGAACGCGGTGGTCTACTTCCGCATCGTCGACCCGCAGAAGGCGGTGATCCAGGTGGCGAACTTCCTCAACGCCACCAGCCAGCTCGCCCAGACCACGCTGCGCGCGGTGCTCGGCAAGCACGAGCTCGACCAGCTGCTCGCCGAGCGCGAGAAGCTCAACCTCGACATCCAGGCCATCCTCGACTCGCAGACCGAGGCCTGGGGCATCAAGGTCTCGACGGTCGAGATCAAGGACGTCGACCTGAACGAGACCATGGTGCGCGCCATCGCCCGCCAGGCCGAGGCCGAGCGCGAGCGCCGCGCCAAGATCATCCACGCCGAGGGCGAGCAGCAGGCCGCCGAGAAGCTGCTCGAGGCGGCCAAAATCCTCTCCGGGCGCCCCGAGGCCATGCAGCTGCGCTACCTGCAGACGCTCACCAACATCGCCGGCGACAAGTCTTCGACCATCGTCTTCCCGATGCCGATCGACCTCATGAAGGTGCTGCTCGAGAGTGCGCGAACCAGCTAGCCGGAACTCATGGCTGACCTATTGCACAGCATCACCATCGAGGCGAATCCCAGGAGCGTATACGCCGCGGTGGCGACGCAGAAGGGAATGCGCGGCTGGTGGACCGCCGACACCGTGATGCAGGCAAAGCCCGGGGGCAAGGTCGAGTTCGGCTTCGAGAAGCGCGCCGTGGTGTTCCGCATGCGCATCGAGGCACTCGAACCCGGCCGCCGCGTCGCGCTGTCCTGCTCCGGCGACCCGGACGAATGGGCCGGCACCACGCTCGAATGGACGGTCACGCCCGGCGAGGAAGGCACCCGCATCGATTTCGTGCACGGCAACTGGAAGGCGATGACCCCGTACGCGGTGATGTGCAACTCGACCTGGGGCGAGCTCATGTACCGCCTGAAGAAGTACGTCGAGACCAGTCGCCCCAACCCGCACTGGAAGAAATAGCCATGCGCCTCGCCCTTTTGCTCTTCGCCTTTCCCGCGCTCGCGCTCGCACAGGAGCCCCTCTCCCCGTACGCCGCGCAGAAGCTCGCGCAGGGCACGTTCCGTGAGTACCTCGAGCTCCTCTCCCTCCCGAACGACGCCATCAACCCGCCCGACATCCAGGCGAACGCCGACTGGCTCGAGGCCGCGTTCAAGAAGCGCGGCTTCACCACGAAGCAGCTCGCGAACAAGGGCAAGCCGATGCTCTTCGCCGAGTACCCAACCCGTCGTTCCCGCGAAGGCGGGAACCCCGTCAAGACCATCCTCTTCTACATGCACATGGACGGCCAACCGGTCGTCGACAAGGAGTGGTCGCAGCCCAGCCCGTGGAAGCCGGTGGTGAAGATGCGCAACGTCGAGGGCAAGTGGGAGATCGTCGACACCGAGCTCCTCTTCGCCGAGAAGCTCCATCCCGAGCTTCGCGTCTTCGCGCGCGCCTCGTCGGACGACAAGGGGCCGATCATGATGTTCCTCGCCGCCTTCGACGGCCTGAAGCAGGCGAAGCAGCAGCCGGCGTACAACGTCAAGGTGCTGCTCGATAGCGAGGAAGAGAAAGGCTCACCCTCGATCCCTGCAGTCGTCTCCGCAAATAAGGATCTATTGAAGTCGGACGCGATCGTCATCCACGACGGCCCTCGGCATGCGAGCGAGCGCCCCACCCTCATCTTCGGCAACCGCGGCGCGACGCGCGTCACCCTGGTCGTCTACGGCCCGCGGCAGCCGCTGCACAGCGGCCACTACGGCAACTACGCCCCCAACCCCGCGATCCGCCTCTCGCGCCTCATCGCCTCGATGAAGGACGACAACGGCCGCGTCACCATCCCCGGCTACTACGACCGCGTGCAGCTATCGGACGCCGAGAAGCAGATTCTCGCCGACACCGGCGATGACGAGCCCGCCATCCGCCGCCGCCTCGGCATCCGCCGCGCCGAGACCGTCGGCGGCAGCCTCCAGGAAGCGATCCAGTACCCGTCGCTCAACGTGCGCGGCATGTCCTCGGCTTCCGTCGGCGACAAGGCCTCCAACATCATTCCCCACCAAGCGATCGCCGAGTTCGACTTGCGAACCACGCCCGAGTCACCACCGGAATATTTATTTTCTCTTCTCAAAAACCATATTGAACGCCAGGGCTACCACCTGATCAGCGCCCAGCCCACCGAGGAGGATCGCGCCACGTACGACAAGCTCGCCACCCTCACCATGGGACAGGGCGGCCGCGCCAGCCGCACACCTCTCGAATCACCTCTCGGCAAATGGGCCTACGCGTCCCTGAAGCAGACCAGCTCCAGCGGCGAGCCCGTCCGCATCCGCATGATGGGCGGCAGCGTCCCCACCGACTCCCTCGTCGAGATCCTCGGCGCTCCGTTCGTCATCGTCCCGCTCGTCAACGGCGATAACAACCAGCACACCTTCGACGAGAACATGCGGGTGGGGCACTACGTGGAGGGCGTGCGCACCATCACCGGCATGCTGCGCGCGCCCTACTAGCCTCGCGGCGCGCGTATCAGGCCGCTTGGGCCGCGGGGGTGCCTTTCAGCTTGCCGACCAGGCCGTTCAGGATGCGGTCGAAGAGCGGCTCTTCGGGCGCCTCGTCGAGCCGCACCGCTTCTCCGGTGCGCAGCCGCCGCACCAACTCCTGGCGCGAGAGATTGATCATCTCCTTGCCGTTGCGTTCCGAGAAGATGTAGGCCGAGCGCTTTGGCGTGTGGAACAGCAGCTTCTTGGGGAACGGCGGCTGCCCGCCGTCCTTCGGCCGGAACTCGACCCAGTCCCCCACCTCGAGGTTCGCCGGCGGCTCCGATCTGGTGGCCGGCGCGCTGACCTGCACCTTCCCCTCGCCGTAGGGGTTCCTCACCGTGACCGACGCCGTGAAGTCGAGCGTCGCCGGCCCGCTCGGCTCGTCGACCAGCGGCGCCACGGGCTCCGGCGCGGCGGCAGCGTCCTTCGGCTTCGGGTGCAGGATCTCGGTGTGCACCTTCATCAGCTCCGCGAAGAGCGCGGTGCGCACCTCCTCGGGCGCCTCGAGGGTCTGCAGCCCGGCGGAGATGCGCTTCACCAGTCCCGGCACCAGCGCCGCGAGCTTGCGCCGATCCTCTGGCGTCGGCCTGGCTTGCAGGCTCCAGATCATCTCGTCCATCACCGCGAGCGCGTCCTGCCACTCGGCGCTCTCGGGCCCTGACTTGGCGTGCAGCATGAGCAGGACGCGCAGCCACTCCCGCGCCAGGAACTCGCGCACCGGGCCGGGCAGCGCCTGCGACTGCACGCGCGGCCGCACCTCGTCCTCGGCGGCGCTCTTGGCGACAGCGAGGTTCTCGGCCTGCTCCGCCTGCTCGGTCACCGCGCGCGCCTCGACCGCGACACGCACGTCTTCCTCGGCGATCACGTTGTGCAGCTGCTGGTCGACCGATGCGAATACCGCGACGTCTTCCTGGAAAGCGTCGACCACGTACTGCACGATCGCCTCGAGCTTGACGAACAGCGGATGCTCCGGCCCGAAGTCCTGCGGCAGGCGCAGCGCGACCTCGCCGAAGGCGTCGAGCATCGTCCGCGCGGGATGCGTTTTCTTCGCGAAGAACGCCTTGTCCGTGATCGCCACCTTGAGCAGCGGAATCTGCAGCCGGCCGACGAGGCCCTTCAGCGCAATCGGCACCTTCGGGTCGTCGAACAGCATGTCGAAGAGCATCGCCACGATGTCGAGCGTCATGGCGTCCATCTGCCCCATGCCCGCGCCGAAGCTCGAGCTCTTCAACTCGCGCAGCACGTTCGCCGTCTCGGCGCCGGCGGTGCCCGCGCCGCCCGCGGCCAGTGCGATCCCGGTCAGCTCGCCGCCAACGCCGGCGACGTCGCCCTTCTGGATCCGGGTCAGCGAGCCGAGCAGCTCGGCGCCCTGCAGGACCTGCTGCCCGGGCGCGAGCCCCGGCGCCACCCCGATGGCGAGGCCCGCCGCGCCGGCGTTGCTGGCGACCAGCTTTTGCAGCATGGCGAACAGGTCGGTGCCGGCGTCCGCGGCGCCGGCTTCCTCCTCGTCGTCTTCCTCTTCGCCGGCGGCTTTCTTGGCCAGCTTCTTGCGGGACAGGTTCCCGGTGGTGTCCTTGGATTTCGTGGCGCGGTACCTGATCGTCGGCAGGATGCCGTTTTTCACCAGCAGCGCGTTCAACGCCTTGTAGATCGCGCGGAACGCATCCATCACGTGGTCGTCGAACAGCGTGCGCAGCACGCCGCGGATGCGCGCGTCGGCGGTGGTCTCGTGGCACGCCTGCAGGAACGAGAAGCAGACGGCCTCGGGGCTGAAGGGATTCGCGTCCGCCGCGAGATTGGCGTCGCCGAGCAGCACGCCCACGCGCTGGTCGAGGGCTACGAGCTCCTCGTCGCAGTAGCGCTGCAGCTTGGTCGCCAGCTCCTTGAACTTGAGCGCCTCCTCGAGGTCGTCGTCGCCCACCAGGGTGAGCGAGCGGGCGAGCTCCGAGAACTTGTCCGAGCTCTCGCCCGCGGTCCTGCCGCGGGCGCTGAACTCCTTGCCGTACGCCTTCTGGAACTCGACCTGGAGCTTCTTGCGCTCGACGCCGAGCAGCTTGCGCGTTTCCTGCCAGACGGCCTGCGCCTCGCGGTCCTTGCTCTCGGTGATGAGCGCCGTCAGCGTCTCGTCCGCCTTGTCGAGCATCGCGCCGAGCGCGGCGCCGAGCCGCGTGGTGAATAGATCGCGGCTCTCCGCGAGGAGCTTCTCGAAGGTCCCCGTCTGCGGCGCGGCGGCTGCGATTTCCGTCACGCGGCGACTCTAGGGGCTCTTACATTCGTTTGCGAGGAAGGAGTTGACACCCAACCTTGCAGAAAACTGACCAGCTAAGACAATAGGATCAAATCGCTCTCGGCAGATGGGCCTAACGAGGCCCTACAGAAGACAGCTCGAGCGGCGTGCCCGTCCGCATCCGCATGAAGGGCGGCAGCGTTCCCACCGACTCCCTCGTCGAGATCCTCGGCGCTCCCTTCGTCATCGTCCCGCTCGTCAACGGCGACAACAACCAGCACACCTTCGACGAGAACATGCGGTGGGGCACTACTTAGAAGGCATCCGGACCATCTCAGGAATGCTTCGCAGCATGTATTGACTAAGTGTTTCCACGGTTCCACTAAGACTTGTTAGGGTCTCCCGTCTTGAACCAATTCAAGAGCCGCATACTGAACTCCATGCGAGTGTTGGGGTCACCAAGTTGCCATTCGTCGAGATACTTCTTTACCGCGTCTGCATTCCCCGTCTTCGCGAGCAGTACATAGCCAAGGTAGAAGACTGGTGTCGCCGGTTCGACGGGAGACGTGGGCCGTGGATCTTCCGGGGCGATGCGGTAAATCGAGCTCGCCAAATCCAGTATCTTGTCACCGTGATCCTTGAGCGCTTTGGCCAGCACCGAAATTGTCCGCACACCGACAAAGGCGAGCATCGAGACGCAGCGCCCGGCTGCCTCTTTAGCAGGGGTTTTGACTACCTTCCGGCCTTGTGTTTGGGCAATCTTCTCAGCGAGTAGCGGGGTGAGGCCGTTTGAACCCAAGAATGCAACCAAAGTAATAGCGTCAATCGGTACATCTTGAGGCCGCGCTTGAATTTGGGATGGCACTTTCGCGGCATAGGCTGACAGTTCATCCCTGATCTTTTGGAACTGCTCGTCAGCCAATTCCAAGAGGCCGGCGAGACGCGAGAATTTGCGGAAAATAGGCGCGGGCACTTCCACCTTTGCTTTGTAACCTAGGTCGTGCTCAATCTCCGCCCATGAATGCTGCAGGACCGACCGGATCTGAATTTCGACCCTCTTACCTGTAAAGCGGCTGTATTCCCCTAGCTTTGCGCGCCGCTTAGTCAGTGAGACAACATAGTGCAAAGATAGGTAGCCGAAGCGGTCCGGATCGAGCAGCGCCCGCTTATCTACGGAGTTCGCCGCGTCGATTTCAAACTCTCGACGGATTACCTCGGCAATCCTATCTACATCATCAGCAAAGTATGCGATTACTCGGACGCCTGCGATATCGGTTACATCATCGAGACACGTATACACTGCGGCAGGCCGAGATATCTTTTGCGCAAAGCTCGATTTCGTTTTCGCCCGTGGATTGATTGCATGGATGCGAATCTTTGCGTGTTGTAGGAGTTGTACGAGCAGATCGGCGGTCTTAGCGGCGAAGGCCTCGTATAGAGCGAATTCCTCCTCATAAGCATGTAACAGCGCTTCCCGGTTCAGCTTCACCGGACTTCCCTCGGGTCACTGGCTTCTGTACCGAACATCTTGTTCCTCTCAACTAGGCCCTAGCTGTCCAGCAAGCGGCCTTGCGCACCTTGACTCCCGCGAATCACCTCGAGGACCTTCTGTACTTCAACTTCAGTGTGGATTAATTCGTTGTCCTCCCCGTAGGCAGCTTGTTCATAGAGCAATACCCTAAGAGAGTCGCCGGGATGGACAAGCTCCAAATTGCTTTGAAATCGAGTTAGCCAAGAAGCGTCGGTGACCTTGGCCTCGACAATATGGGAGCCGTACCGGAACGTCCATTTCGACGTACCAAGATAGTCCGGCTTCTTAACCTTCAGTATTCGCTCTCCGACCGTGGATAGGCGCTCGCGCGTAACTAGGTCGCGGACTACCTCCTCTGAAACCATCAAGTCTTTGTTGTACTGCGATACGCCCTCGCTCGATGACAGCGTGGCGTTGTCATCCTGGCTAAGAACGCTAAGTGCATTCTTTACCTGTGAGATGTCCGCCAGCAGCGTAGGGGTATGGACAGGCGTGTATGCCGGCAGGACCTTAACGTCCGTGTCCTTGGCAAGCGTTTCTAGTTCGGTTTCGAGTTGCTTCACCTCGGTTCGATCGCTCACCTCCTTGCGTTCGGCGCACCAATCTATGATCTTGTGCTTGCCCTTGAGTAGGAAGTGACCGATCAACTTCTTTATTTCTCCTTGGCGGAGCGGTTCATCTGGAAGTGCTTCAACAACGGATCGTAGCTTGGACTTGAGAGACCCAGCTTCAACGTCTTGTAGCACAAGCGCCGTTCGGACATTCGCACCAATCATTAGCGCAAGGTGTTCGTCGAGCCTTTGCGCGGATTCGATTAGAGCGGCCATCGAACGGAATACGCGAGTAGGGTCGCCGGTGCCTCGCTTGAAATCAATTCGGATTTCGAAGTCGCCGGACTCCGAGTCACTCACCTGACTTAGCCTTCTTCAGATCAGCAAATAGTTCGCTAAATCTTTCCTTGGGCAGCAGTTTCAATTCGTCTTTGTCTACAAACACTATCTCCTTCGGGAACCCGCGAATCTGTGTCGCCACGACCTTTACGTAGCCATGGGTAGACAGAGTTTCCTGACTGAGCCCGACGCGAGCAGAACTGATAAAGCCTAGTTCGGGACAGTACTTTTGAAGACGGCTAGCCAGATTGATGCAGAACCCGACGTACTCGATACTTCCGTTCAACTTGAGTTCGATTACGGAGCCGCGGGCTAATCCAAAGCGGATCCGCGGAGGTAGGTCATGGACGGGCACATCATCGGCACAGCGTTCCAGCACGCGATGGAAGTTGTTCTTCAGTGTCCACAGGCGATTGCAGAGTGTGCGGGTGTGATCGTTGTCGGTGGTCTGGGGCTTCGGTGGCAAGAGGATGATAAGAGCGCCATCGCCCATGAATTTCTCTTGCAGGATCGTGAAGCCCAGCGAGTTGAAGACAACCGGCTTTGTAGTCCAGTAGGCATCCCCACCTTTGAGAATCAGTTGTACGGCGCCGAATACGTGGTTCAGGAACGCGGCGAGGTAATGCGATACGTCTGGCTGATTGAAAAAGCGAGAGAAGCCTTCAAGGTCGAAGATCAGCGCAATCGCGTTCTGCGGCTCTCTTGAGACTGGCTCGAACATCGGTACCCCCCCTGCGGGGAAGTGTATTCCACGGACAGCGGTGGACATTGAGATAAAGAACTATCCACAGCGCGCCGCCCCCGGCCTCGAGCCGCTAACTCAGTAGGGGCGGTGCGTTGCAAGTGCGCGGTGGGAGCGCAATTTTGCCGTCCGGATGATCAAGCATGCAGCAACGTACCTCGGAACTCAGCGGTATGACGTTCCAAAAAACCCCTACCGCAAACCAGCGTTGATCTTCTCCAGCATCGCCGACCCGGGGCACAGCTCCTTCTCACCGAGCGTGTTGAACGCCGTCTCGTAGGTATTGAGGTGGGCGTGAAGGTCTTCCGCATCGGGCGCGACGTATAGGAGGCCGGTGAGCACCTCGCCCTTGACGGCGGCGCTGGCGATCATGGCGCTGGCGTTGATCTTGTCGCTCGGGTCGTAGTCTTCGTGCAGCTTCCGCAGCTTGAGGATCGAGCCGTCGTGGGTCGGGACTTCGATGACGCCGCCGGCGGAGTAGTCGACGGTGATCGCCTCGCGGGTCGGCCAGAAGTCGAGGCGGTTGACGGCCTCGTTGTGCTCCCGGATGTACTCGTAGCTCTTGGTGCTGCCGGCGTGGTTGTTGAAGGCGACGCACGGGCTGATGACATCGATGAAGGCCGCGCCCTGGTGGGCGATGGCGGCCTTCACGAGCGGGACGAGCTGGTGCTTGTCGCCGCTGAAGCTGCGCGCGACGAAGGTGGCGCCCATGAGGAGCGCGAGGCTGACGGTGTCGATCGCGGAGTCGGCGTTGATCGAGCCCTTCTTCGCCTTGCTGCCCTTATCGGCGGTGGCGGAGAACTGGCCCTTGGTGAGGCCGTAGACGCCATTGTTCTCGAGGATGTAGGTCATGTTCACGCCGCGGCGCATGACGTGGGCGAACTGGCCGAGGCC
The DNA here is from genome assembly GCA_001644455.1 of Betaproteobacteria bacterium SCGC AG-212-J23. Taxonomy (GTDB): domain Bacteria; phylum Pseudomonadota; class Gammaproteobacteria; order Burkholderiales; family SG8-39; genus SCGC-AG-212-J23. The sequence goes on along the minus strand of LSTF01000047.1, from coordinate 5,578 downwards.
GATCGAGGCGGAGTCGCCATCGCCGGAAACCCCCAGGTAGATAAGGTCGCGGTTCGCCAGGTTGGCGCCGGTGAGGACCGAGGGCATGCGGCCGTGAACGGTGTTGAAGCCGTGCGACTGGCCGAGGAAGTAGTCCGGGGTCTTGGAGCTGCAGCCGATGCCGGACATCTTGGCGACGCGGTGCGGCTGGATGTCGAGCTCCCAGAAGGCCTGGATGAGCGCGGCGGAGATGGAGTCGTGGCCGCAGCCGGCGCACAGGGTCGAGACCTTGCCTTCGTAGTCGCGGCGCGTGAAGCCGAGCTTGTTCTTCGGCAGCGTCGGGTGGTGGAGTTTCGGCTTGGCGAGAAATGTCATAGATGCACGGTCATGCCGCTTTGTCCTTCTTGATGGGCCGCACGTTCAGCGCCGAGACGATCTCCGCGATTTCCTTCTGGATGAAGCGTGCGGTGATCGGCGTGCCGTCGTAGTGCAGCACGGAGATGAGCGAAGCGGGGTTGATGCCGGCGTCGTTGACGAGCAGCGTCTTCAGCTGCGCGTCGCGGTTCTGCTCGACGACGAACACCTTGGTGTGCGAGGCGACGAAGTCGAAGATCTCGTCCTGGAACGGGAAGGCGCGGATGCGCAGGGCGTTGATGAAGACGCCTTGCGTTGCGAGCGCCTCGAGGGCCTCGTGCATGGAAGGGCTCGTGCTTCCGTAATAAATGATCCCGAAGCGAGCCGGTTCCTTCGAAGGGGTGAGCACCGGCTTCGGCACCAGCGTCTTCGCGAAGTCGTGCTTCTTCAGCAGCCGCTGCATGTTGTACTGGTAGTCCGGCCCCGCCTCCGAGTACACGGCGTACGGGTTGCGGCTCGTGCCGCGCGTGAAGTACGCGCCCTTGTTCGGGTGCGTGCCCGGGTAGGTGCGGAACGGGATGCCGTCGCCGTCGACGTCGAGGTAGCGGCCGAACTCCTTGCCCGCCTCGAGCATCTCCGCGGTCATGACCTTGCCGCGGTCGTACCTGCGGCTGTCGTCCCACTTGAACGGCGCGGTGAGGCGCTGGTTCATGCCGATGTCGAGGTCGGTCATGAGGAACACTGGCGTCTGCAGCCGGTCGGCGAGGTCCAGCGCCTCGGCGGCGAACTGGAAGCACTCGTTCGGGTCCTCGGGGAAGAGCAGCACGTGCTTGGTGTCGCCGTGCGACGCGTAGGCGCAGGTGGTGACGTCGGACTGCTGGGTGCGGGTCGGCATGCCGGTCGAGGGGCCGCCGCGCTGCACGTCGATGATGGTCACCGGGATCTCGGCGAAGTACGCGAGGCCGATGAACTCCTGCATGAGCGAGATGCCCGGGCCGCTGGTGGCGGTGAAGGCGCGCGCGCCGTTCCAGCCGGCGCCCGTGACGATGCCGATCGAGGCGAGCTCGTCCTCGGCCTGGACGATGGCGTACTTCTGCTTGCCGGTGGCTTTATCGACTCTCAGTTTCGAGCAATAGAAGGTAAACGCCTCGGCGAGCGACGAGGACGGCGTGATCGGGTACCAGGCGCAGACCGTGGCGCCGCCGTAGACACAGCCGAGCGCCGCCGCGGAATTGCCGTCGATGAAGATCTTCTCGCCGACGTTGTAGGCGCGCTTGGTCTTCAGGCCCAGGGCGTCCTTGAGATGCTCCCGGGCATAGTTGAGCCCGAGCTGCAGCGCGTTCAGGTTCGGCTTGAGGAGCTTCTCCTTGCCCTTGTACTGCTCGCCGATCAGCTCGGCGATCACCTCGGGCTCCATGCCGAGCATGCCGGCGAGCGCGCCGACGTAAATGATGTTCTTGAAGAGCTGCCGCTCGCGCGGGTTCTCGTAGGTGGCGTTGCAGATCTCGGTGAGCGGCATGCCGACCACGTTGATGTCGTCGCGGAACTTCGACGGCGGCAGCGGCTTGGTGTTGTCATAGAAGAGGTAGCCGCCGGCGTCGACTTCCTTCACGTCGGCGTTCCAGGTCTGCGGGTTCATCGCCACCATGAGGTCCACGCCACCGCGGCGGCCGAGGTGGCCCTGCTCCGTCACCCGCACCTCGTACCAGGTCGGCAGGCCCTGGATGTTCGAGGGGAAGATGTTGCGCGGGCTGACCGGGATGCCCATGCGCAGGAAGGCCTTGGCGAAGAGCTCGTTGGCCGACGCCGAGCCCGAGCCGTTGACGTTGGCGAACTTGATGACGAAGTCGTTGACCGCTTCGATGCGCGTGGCGGTTTTCACTATGCGGCTTTCTTTTTCTGGTTCTGGTGGTTGCGGCAGCCGTCGCCGGCATAGGTCATCTCGGCGAGGAACTTCTGCATGTCCCAGGCGCCGGTCGGGCAGCGCTCGGCGCACAAGCCGCAGTGCAGGCAGACGTCCTCGTCCTTGGCCATGACGCGCATGGTCTTCAGCGGACCCGAGACGTACAGGTCCTGCGTGAGGTTCGTGGCGGGAGCATTGAGATTTTTTCTCAAGACCTCTTCTTCGGCATTGGGGACGAAGGAGATGCAGTCCATCGGGCAGATGTCGACGCAGGCGTCGCACTCGATGCACAGCTTGTCGGTGAAGACGGTCTGCACGTCGCAGTTGAGGCAGCGCTGCGCTTCCTTCCACGCGGTGGCGACGTCGAAGCCGAGCTCGACTTCCATCTTCACGTTCTTCAGCGTGGCCTTGATGTCGGCCCAGGGCACTTTGTAGCGCGCGTCGCCGGCGATCTCGTTGTCGTAGCTCCACTCGTGGATGCCCATCTTCTGCGAGACGAGAGTCACACCGGGCGCCGGGCGAAGCTTTAGATCTTCTGAATTGAGTAATTTATCTATGGAAACTGCGGCGTCGTGGCCGTGCGCCACCGCCCAGATGATGTTCTTCGGGCCGAAAGCCGAGTCGCCGCCGAAGAAGACGTTCGGCACGCTCGCCTGGAACGTGGCCTTGTCCAGGACGGGCAGGCCCCACTTGTCGAACTCGATGCCGCAGTCCTTCTCGATCCAGGGGAAGGAGTTCTCCTGGCCGACGGCGACCAGCACGTCGTCGCATTCGAAGGCCTGGTCGGGCTCGCCGGTGCTGACCAGCGAGCGCTTGCCCTTGTCGTCGTAGACGGCCTTGACCTTCTCGAAGGTCATGCCGGTCAGCTTGCCGCCCTGGGTGATGAACGACTTCGGCACGAGGAAATTCATGATCGGGATGCCCTCGTGCTGGGCGTCTTCCTTCTCCCAGGGGCTCGCCTTCATCTCGTCGAAGCCCGAGCGCACGATCACCTTCACGTCCTCGCCGCCGATGCGCTTGGAGGTGCGGCAGCAGTCCATGGCGGTGTTGCCGCCGCCGAGGACGATGACGCGCTTGCCGATCTTGGTCGTGTGCCCGAACGACACCGACGAGAGCCAGTCGATGCCGATGTGGATGTTCTTGGCCCCTTCTTTCCTGCCCGGGATATCCAGATCTCTTCCGCGAGGGGCGCCGCTGCCGACGAAGATCGCGTCGTAGCCTTCCTTCATCACCTCTTTCATCGAGGTGATCTTTCTTTGCTTGAAGCTCACGCCGAGATCGAGGATGTAGTTCACCTCCTCGTCGATCACTTCCAGCGGCAGGCGGAAGCGCGGGATCTGCGACCAGATCATGCCGCCGGCGCGCGGGTCCTGGTCGAACACGGTCACTTCATAGCCGAGCGGCGCGAGGTCGCGGGCGACGGTGAGCGACGCCGGGCCGGCGCCGATGCAGACGATCTTCTTGCCGTTGGACTTGGTTTTCTTGCCGGCGGCGATGCGCTTCTTGACGTCGTCGTCGTCCTTGTAGTCGGCGGTGACGCGCTTCAGCCGGCAGATGGCGACCGGCTCGGGCTTCGCCTGCTGCGCTTCCTCGACTCTTCCTCGCCGGCACGCCGGCTCGCACGGACGATCGCAGGTGCGTCCCAGGATCCCGGGAAAGACGTTCGACTTCCAGTTGACCAGGTAGGCGTCGGAGTAACGGCCCGCGGCGATCAGCCGGATGTATTCGGGGACGGGAGTGTGGGCCGGACAGGCCCACTGGCAGTCGACGACTTTGTGAAAGTAGTCGGGATTACGGATGTCGGTGGGCTGCAACTCGCTTCCTGTAACAGTAGTAATTGTTACGACAGGAGTTTACTCCTTCTGCGCCAAAGAAGCGTTATCTTTCAAACCCCTGCCGACTTCATAGAACAGCATGACGTAGTGGGTGACCAGCCCGGCCGTTTCTTTCACGGCGCGCACGCTGCGCCACTCTCGATACACCGAGCCGTTCTTGCGCCGGCTCCACGTCGTCCCCGACCAGAAGCCTTCGCGCCGCACCGTGGCGAAGACCTCGTCGTAGTACTCCGCCGGCTGCAGCGCGTTGCGCACCGACTTCTCCGGCTGGCCGAGCACGTCGTCGCGCGTGTAACCCGTAAGCTCGCTGAAAGCTCGGTTGACCGTGACGATGGTGCCGTCGGCGGCGGTGATCAGGATCGCCTCGGTCATGCCCTCGAGCGCGTGCGCCGCGAGCAGCAGCCGCTCCTCGCTCTCGCGCAGGTCGGTGACGTCCTGCGACACCAGCACCACGCGGCTCGGCGAAGGCTCGCCCGAGACGGCATGGACGTGGGTCTTGAACTGGCGCATGCGCCCGTCGCGGTCGACGAGCCGCAGCGCGAGGTCCTTCGGATTTCCCGTGGTCGCCGCGCGGCTCACCGCGGCGCGCGCCTGCTCGGCGTCATCGGGATGCAGGCGCCGGAAGGCATCCGCGCCCGCCGCGCGGTCGGCGTCGCCGAGCAGCCGGCCGTACGACGGGCTCGTGTAGAGCCAGCGGCCGTCGTGGTCGACCATGGCGATGAGATCGGCGGCGTTCTCGGCGATCAGCCGGTAGCGCTCCTCGCTCTTGCCGAGCGCGTCGCGCGCCGCGGCGAGGCGCCGCGTCTGGCGGAAGACGACGTAGCCGACGACGCTCACGTAGAGCACCGCGCCGAGCACGCACAGCGCGGTGACGAGCGAGCTCGTCTGCGGCTCCCAGGTGAGGCCGCCGATCAGCCCCCAGAGGAGCGCCCCGGCGACGCTGCACAACACCGCCCAGAGCATGCCGAGGCCGCCGCGGTTGATGACCGCGTTGAGCAGCGCCGAGCCGACGAGGTTGTAGGAAATCCAGATCGGGAAGCCGAGCGCGGCCGCCCACACGCCGAGGAACACCGAGTCGAGGAAGAGATTGTCGCGCTCGGCGCGGTTCGGCTGCGGCGAGAGCATCGCCCGCCAGTACAGGGCGTGCGGATAGGCGAGGAACTGCGCGACGAGCAACGCGTACGCGGGCCAGCCGTAGCCGCGCTCCCACAGGTGCACGCCGATGGTCATGAAGCACCACGCGTACGCGCCCGTCCGGACCGCGTAGTTGAGGCGCGTCAGCTTCGCTACTGCCATTCCCGTCCCTTATAATTTCCGCATGTCGCAACTCGAAGAGCTAAGTCGTCACTCGCTCGTCGTTGCGGATACGGGCGACATCGAGCAGGTCGCCCGCTGGAAGCCGCAGGACGCCACCACCAATCCTTCCCTGCTGCTGACCGCGGCGGAAGACCCACGTTACCAGCACCTCGTGCAAAGTTCTGTCAGAGAAGCGGGCGGCGACCCGATT
>LSTF01000046.1 GCA_001644455.1 Betaproteobacteria bacterium SCGC AG-212-J23 | reverse complement strand
CGGCGAGTCCCAGACGATGCGATCGAGGCCGTTGGCGCGACAGTAGGCGAGGGCGGCGTAGACCTTGTAGTCGAGGATGCGCGCTTCCTGCTCGAGGATCGCATCGGGCCAGCGGATATTGAGGCCGCCCGGCGGCAGGGCGAAGTCCGCCGGGATTATTGTTTTTACTCTTTCAACATCAACCACTACAGAGGCGCCGGATTCGACAACGTCGGTGACGCACTTGAACGCGATCCAGCAGCCGGAATAGCGGCTCATCGCGAACCCGTGCAGGCCGAGGTCGAGGTAGTCCTGCACGTTCGAAGGATTGAGGTGCGGGATCAGGCATGCCTTGAAGATGTGCTCCGACTGGTGCGGCAGCGTCGAGGACTTCGCCGCGTGATCGTCGCCGGCGAGCGCGAGCACGCCGCCATGCTTCGCGGTGCCGGCCGCGTTGGCGTGCTTGAACACGTCGCCGCAGCGATCGACGCCTGGCCCCTTGCCGTACCACATGGAATACACGCCGTCGTAATTGGCGCCTGGATACATGCCGACCTGCTGCGTGCCCCAGATGGCGGTGGCGGCGAGGTCTTCGTTCACGCCGGGCTGGAACTTGATGTGATGTGACTGCAGGTGCTGCCGCGCGCGCCAAAGCGCCTGATCGAGACCGCCGAGCGGCGAGCCGCGGTAGCCGGAGATGAAGCCCGCTGTGTTGAGCCCGGCGCGCAGGTCGCGCTCGCGCTGCAGCATCATCAGGCGAATCAACGCCTGCGTGCCGGTGAGAAAGACCCTGCCCCGATCCAGGGTGTACTTGTCTTCGAGGGAGGCCTTGGCGAGATCCATCAGCTAGTTCGCTTTTAGCACAAGGTTAGACCGCGGCGCGGCCCTTGATTCTCGGCTTGGGCGAGCGTGCTGCGGCGCGGTCCCAGTACGGCTCGGGGCCGAACAGCGCGGCGAGGAACTCGATGAAGACCCTCGTCTTCGCGGGGAGGTGCCGCCGGTGCGGATACACGGCGTAGATTGCCACGTCGCTATGAAAGGCGTAGCCCGGGAACAGTTCCACGAGTGATCCGTCCTGCAGATGCTGGTATACGTCCCAGGTCGATTTCAGGGCGATCCCCAGGCCGGCGAGCGCCCATTCGCGCAGCACCTCCCAGTTGTCGCAGGCATGGCGGCCGCCGACGCGCACGGTGCTGGGCTTGCCGCGCGGATCCTTGAAGTCCCAGCTCATGGCGAAGTCGCTGGTGGTGAGGACGTTGTGGTGGATCAGGTCTTCGGGCAGCCGCGGCGTGCCGTGACGCGCGAGATAGTCGGGGCTCGCGCACACCACGCGGCGGTTCGGCGCGAGCTTGCGCGCCGCCAACGAAGAATCCTCGAGCTCGGCGATGCGCACCGCGATGTCGAAGCCTTCCTCGATCACGTTGACGCTGCGATCCGAGAGGCTGAGCGCGAGGCGGACTTTCGGGTACTGCGCGGCAAATGCAGGTATGCGCGGCGCGACGTGCAGGTGGCCGAACGAGGCGGGCAAGGCGACGCGCAGGACGCCCTGCGCCTCGACGCGGCCCGCGGCGACTGCTGCATCTGCTTCGTCGACTTCGGCGAGTAGTCGAGAGCACGCTTCGTAGTAGCTCGCGCCCTCGTCGGTGAGATGCAGGCTGCGCGTGGTGCGGTTGATCAGGCGAACGCCGAGGCGCGCTTCGAGCGCGGCGAGGTTCCGGGAAATCAAGGCCGGCGATAGCCCGAGCTCCCGCGCTGCGGCGGATAGGCTGCCGGCCCCAACGACCCTGGCGAATACCGTCATTTGCTGGAAAGAGGAATCGGCCATCTTTGCGTATTATGCAAAAGTGTTTTACTAATGTCGCCTATTCTATCTGCCGGGTAAAAGGCCTAAGATTTGTGCGTTGCAGCAGATTCGTCGGTTCCTCCTCCTCCTCTTTCCGACGGATCGCTCGGGGGCAGTGCCCGCAAGGGCCCTGCCCCTTATTTTTTCCGAAGACTTTTCCGTAGCGCTGTCGAGATCTGACGTTTGTGGCGGCCGCGCTGAAAGCGCGCCCGACATCGTCATGGTCAAATAGCCGCCGCTACGGAGGGTAGATGGGACGCCCAGAAAAAATCCGCCTTGGCGACCTGCTCATCGCCCAGAAGATCATCTCGCAGGAGCAACTGCGGGTCGCCCTGGAGCAGCAGAAGAAAACCGGCCGCCGCCTCGGCCGCGTGCTGGTCGAGCAAGGATTCACGAGCGACGAGCAGATCTGCGAGGCGATGTCGCGCCAGCTCAACGTTCCGTACGTCAACCTGAAGTTCTACAACTTCAACAACGATCTGGTGCGGCGGCTGCCCGAAGCACAGGCGCGCCGCTTCCGCGCCGTGGTGCTCGAGGAGAAGCGCGCCAGCTACCTGATCGGCATGGCAGACCCGACGGATCTCTTCGCCTTCGACGAGATCGCGCGCCTCTTGAAGCGCGACGTCGAGGCGGCGGTGGTGAGCGAGGCCCTGCTCTTGCAGACCATCGACCGCATCTACCGCCGCACCGAGCAGATCGACGGCCTCGCCAGGGAGCTCGAGCGCGACCTCGGCGACAGCTATGTCGATTTCGGCGCGCTGGGCGCCAGCGCTGGCGCGGAAGAGGCGCCGGTGGTGAAGATGTTGCAGTCGGTTTTCGAGGACGCGATCCAGATCAACGCCTCCGACGTGCATATCGAGCCGCTGGAAAACCGCCTGCAAATCCGCTTCCGCATCGACGGCGCGCTGATGCCGCAGACGCAAGGCGATTCGAAAATCGCCCCCGCGCTTGCGCTGCGGTTGAAGCTCATGGCGGGCCTCGACATCTCCGAGAAGCGCCTGCCGCAGGACGGACGCCTCATGGTCGCGGTGCGCGACCAGAAGGTCGACGTGCGCATGTCGACCATGCCCTGCCAGTATGGCGAGACCGTGGTGTTGCGGCTTCTCAACCGCAAGGCGACACTGCAATCGCTCGACCGCCTCGGCCTGCCTGAAGACATTCAGGTCCGTTTCAGCGAGCTCATTCGCCGCACCGCGGGCATGATCCTCGTGACAGGCCCGACCGGCAGCGGCAAGACCACCACCCTCTACGCGGCGCTCAACGAGCTCAACACCCCCGACCGGAAGATCATTACCGTCGAAGATCCGGTGGAATACCGCCTGCCTGGTATCACCCAGGTGCAAGTGAACGAGAAGATCGATCTCAGTTTCGCGCGCGTGCTGCGCTCGACCCTGCGTCAGGACCCCGACGTGATCCTGGTCGGCGAGATTCGCGACGAGGAGACGGCGCAGATCGGCCTGCGCGCGGCGCTCACCGGCCACCTGGTTTTCTCGACGCTCCACACCAAGGACGCGGCCAGCACGCCGCTGCGTCTCATCGACATGGGGGCGCCGAGCTACATGGTCGCGACCTCCATCCATGCCGTGCTGGCACAACGCCTCGTGCGACTGATCTGCGAGAGCTGCGGCATGGACACCGAGCCCGACGCCGAAGAAGCGCGCTGGCTGGAAGCGGTGCTCGGACCGCGGCAGGCGGGGCACCGCTACCGCAGAGGCAAGGGCTGCTCGCACTGCAACGGCATCGGCTACGCCGGACGCACCGGCGTCTACGAGATGCTGGAGATGACGCCCGACCTGGTGCGTGCCGCGAACAAGGCTGACCCGAACGCCTTCCTCGACACCGCGCGACCGCATCTCAAAGGCCGAACGCTGACCGATCGCGCTCTAGCGCTGGTGTTCGCCGGTCGCACCACCGTTTCAGAAGCGATGAAGGTCGCCGTCGCGCTCGAGGAATAGTGCCGGTCTACGCCTATCGCGGTCGAGGCGCGCGCGGCGAGCTCGTCACCGGCAGCGTGGACGCGGCTGACGAAGGACAGGTCGCGGACCAGCTGCTGCGAACCGGCGTGACGCCGGTCGACATCAAGGTCAGCCATACCGCATCCGATCCGAACGCCGGGCCGCATTGGCTCGGACGCCTGCTCGAGCCGCGCATCGGGCTGATCGACGTCGCGCTCTTTTCCCGGCAGATGTACACGCTGCTCAAGGCCGGTGTACCGATCCTGCGCGCGCTCGCGGGTCTGCAGGAATCCGCCATCAATCCGGCCCTCCGCCGCGTCATCGCCGACCTGCGGGTCAGCCTCGACGCCGGTCGGGAGCTTTCGACGGCCATGCGCCGCCACGCGGGCGTGTTCTCCGCGTTTTATGTCAGTGTGGTGCGCATCGGCGAAACCACCGGCCAGCTCGATCAGGCATTCAATCGCCTGTTCGGCTATCTCGAGTTCGAGCGGGAAGTGCGTGAGCGCATCAAGACCGCACTTCGTTACCCGACCATCGTCATCGTCGTGGTCGGCATCGCCATCGGCATCGTCAACTTCTTCGTCATCCCCGCATTCGCCAGGATCTTCGAATCGGCGAAGGTGCCGCTGCCGCTGCTGACGCAGGTACTGGTCATGACTTCGAATTTCTTCGTCACGTACTGGCCGTTGCTGCTGGGCGGTGCCGCAACGGCATACATCGCCTTCGTCTCCTACACCCGCAACGACGAGGGTCGCCACAACTGGGATCGATTCAAGCTGCGCATCCCGATCGCGGGAACGATCATCTTCAAGGCGACGCTCGCCCGGTTCGCCCGCGCCTTCGCGCTCGCCAGCCGCGCCGGTGTGCCCGTGGTGCAGGCGCTCACGGTTGTTGCCGCGGTGGTCGACAACCTCTTCATGTCGCGCCGGATCGAGCAGATGCGCGAGGGCGTGGAGCGGGGTGAGAGCATCTTGCGCACCGCCGTCACGACCGGTGTGTTCACGCCCGTCGTTCTGCAGATGATCGCCGTGGGCGAGGAAACGGGCGAGATGGATGACCTCCTGGACGAGATCGCCGACATGTACGAGCGGGAGGTCGACTACGAAATCAAGAACCTGGCGATCAACGTCGAGCCGATCATCACCATCATTCTCGGCATCCTCGTGCTGATCCTCGCTCTGGGCGTGTTCTTGCCGATGTGGCAGCTGGGCAAGGTCATGATCGGCAAGCAATAGCTCGATGTACTGGCGTCGGCCGCTGACAAGGCTGGAAGCCGGGCTGTACGCCGGCCTGGTCGGCATTCTTGTCGTCGTCTTCGCGAGCCACATGCTCGACTACCTGGAGGCTGCGGAGCGAGCCGCGATGCAATCGACGCTGATCAACACCACGGCGGCGATCAACGTACGGTTCGCCGCGAATCTCGTCGGTCAGCGGGACAGCCCCGGCGACTGGAAGCGGCGCAATCCCTTCGAGATCGCGGGTGCGACGCCGCCGAATTTTTCCCGCAACGGCGACCCTGGCCATCTGACGTCGGGCCAATGGGGATTCGACGCGGAGCGCGCAGAACTGGTCTACCTGCCCAGGTTTGGCATGACCTTGCATACCCGCAGTGGTGACGGGGCGCTGCGTTTTCGCCTGGTGCGTGGGGTGGTAGGCTACTCGCTCGAGCCGACCGCACCGTTCGTGTGGAAGTAGAGCTCATTAGGGGAGGAACGAGAACATGCAGCAGGCGCTTCAGAGAGGCTTCACCCTGATCGAGCTGGTGACGGTCATCGTCATCCTCGGCATCCTCGCCGCGGTGGCGGTCCCGCAGTTCACCGATCTCTCGACCAATGCCCGGCTGGCGGTCAACCAGGCCGCTTGCGGCGCGCTACAAAGCAGCGCCGTCCTGCTCTACGGTTCCAACAACACCCGGTCGAGCTACTCCGTGATCACGGCAGCCACCACCGTTCAGCGCGGCACCACCACCGTCGGCACCTTCAGCGGCACCTGCACCGCTCCGGTGTTCACGAACACGACGGTCACGCCCAACGTCGCAACGAACTGCAGCACGATCCCGGCAGCGTTCTGCATCTAACGCGTGGAATAGCGGGGTGTTCAGAGCCGTTCGTCAGGCAGTAGCAACCCCCCGTCGGCGGAGGTGAAGGAACGCCTGCAAGGCGTCTGTAAGTTTTTCACACTTTGCTTACAGTTCATGATGGATATCATTGTTTCGTTGACAGAACCACCGGTGCGGGTGATACTGCGCGCCGTTCGCGGTTTCCACGAAAAGGGATCAGGGGGTCTTATGCGGCGCATGGTTGAAAAGGGCTTCACGCTCATCGAGCTCGTCGTTGTCATCGTCATCCTGGGGATTCTCGCCGCGGTGGCGATTCCACAATTCACCGACCTGTCGACTAACGCGAGACTCGCGGTTAACCAGTCGGCGTGCGGCGCGCTGCAAAGCACCGCTGTCCTGCTCTACGGCTCCAACAATCAGCGGTCGAGCTACTCCGTGATCACGGGAGCAACCACCGTTCAACAGGGCACTACCACCGTCGGCACCTTCAGCGGCACCTGTACCGCCCCGGTGTTCACGAACACGACGGTCACGCCCAACGTCGCAACGAACTGCAGCACGATTCCGTCAGCGTTCTGCATCTAACACCAGGCAGCTCTGAACAACTGAAAAGGGGCCTCGCGGCCCCTTTTTTGTTTGTGGCCCTCGCCCTCGCCGCCAAGGGTTCCGGGGACGCCTCGATCCTGGTCCTGTCCGCGGCGCTGGCGTTCCTCTGGCTCAGCTACCTCGCACTCGCACCGGCTGCAGCCGGCCCGTCCGTCTCGGGCGCGGGGTTCTGCGTAGCGGCATTCGCGCTGTGGATCGTCGGCACGAACCTGTTTGTGAGCAGTTCCTACACCGCGATCGCGCAGTATCACGCCGCATTCCTCTTTGGCGGGTACTTGTACGGGCGCCGTACCAGCCCGCGACTGGAGATGGCTTACCGGACCCTCTTGGCGCTTGGTATCGCGCTGTCTGCTTGGGGGTTTTGGCAGGTTCTCGCCGAAGGTGAGCCCCGCGCCCACGGGCCGCTCATCGCGCCGGCAACGTTTGCCGCGGTGCTCAACCTCGTCATCCTGCCTGGGGCCGTCTTGCTCGCCGCTGGCACGCGCCGCCCGTGGCTCGCCGCCGCGCTCGGGCTCGTGGCCCTGGCAGTCGTTGTGTCAACGAGCCGGGGTGCCTGGCTCGCGCTCGCCGGTGCGGGCGGGTGTGGGCTTCTCCTGCTGCATCGCGCGGGGCGCGCCATTCGGTGGACCAAGGCGTCAGCCGCCGCCAGCCTGCTTCTCGTCCTGATCGCCGGTGCATGGGCTCTCAGCCAGATGCAGCGGCCCACGGGGAGCGGAGGATTTACCGGTGGATGGGAAGGCTTCGGCTCGCTGCAACCGCGGCTAGAGCTTTTTCGGCTGGCGGTAGGCGAAACGCGCTCCACCGATCTGGTCTCGGGCGCCGGTTACGACACGTTCTACTATGCTCTCGAGAGAGGGCGAGGCGCGGTGCCGACCTACGCGGAGGGCTTCACGCATTTCGTGCACAACGACTATCTGCAGACCCTGTATGAGCTCGGCCTCCCCGGCCTGACCGCGCTCCTGCTCGCCATCGCGCTGCCGCTTGCGCGGGCTTGGCGCCGTATCCCTCATCTGCCTGCGACCGAACAGACGACGGCGATCGCCGCCCTGTCGACGGTCAGTGCCATGGCGCTGCAAGCGCTCGTCGACTTCCCGTTCTATATCCCCATCTGCCTGCTGATCTTCGGCGCCGCCCTCGGCGTTCTCGACGCGACATTCGACAGCGCGTCTCCCGCGCGAGTGCGCCCGCCGTCATTCGCGCTTGCACGGCGAGTCCTGAGCGCGGCTGCGGGAACGCTCGCCGCTTGGGTGCTCATCACGCCCGCTGTGGCGGAGGCGGCCTCATTGCGTGGAGCGGAGCGCCTGCGCAACAGTGACGGGCAGGGTGCTGCCTTCTGGTTTGAGGCGGCCCGGCGAATCGATCCGCGCGACTGGCGGTACCACTGGTATGCCGGCCAGTTCTGGATGAGCCAGGCCGAAACCACCACTGATCCTGTCCAGGCTGCGCTGGCGGATGCCGCTTTGGTCCGAGCCATCGAAGCCAATCCACGCCAGCCAAGACCGCTTTCCACGCGCATCGCGCTTCACGATCGCCTGCGCGGGCTCCTCAAGAATCCGGCCAACGGCGAGACGATGCGTGCATGGGCAGAGCAACTGGTCGCGCTCGCCCCGACGGAGGCAGGTGTTCGCGCGGAGCGCGACCGCATTTTCAAGCGATTCCCGCCCGGCGATCGGAAATGAAGCCGTTCGCCGGATTTTCGCTTATCGAGCTGGTGGTGGTCATGGTGATCGCGGGCATCCTTGCCGCGCTCGCCATTCCGCGGTTCACCGGCAGTGAGACGACCGCGACCTTTTACTACGAGCAGGTGAAGGCAACGGTGCGCTTCGCGCAGCGCCAGGCAGTAGCCCAGCGGCGCAACGTGTTCGTCTGCGTGCAGCCGAGCGCGATCAGCCTGGGCTATGACGCAGCCTGTACCGGGGCTGCGCCACAATCCGGTCCGATAATTCTGCAGATACCGCAGCAACTCGCCGCGCCAAGCAACGTTTCATTGGGCTCAAGCGCGACGCCGTTCTCCTTCAACGGCCTGGGACAGCCGAGCCCGATCGGCGGGGTGACGATCACTCTCACCGGCGCGGGCAGAACGGTCAGCGTGACCGGCGAGACGGGCTATGTCTTCTAGCGGTCGCTCGGCGGGAATGTCGCTGATCGAGGTGGTGGTGTTCATCGTCATCCTCGGCATTGCCATCGTCGGCACGCTGGTGCTGTACAACCGGGTGACCGAGGCGAGCGTCGATCCCATGGTACGGAAGCAGGCTTTGGCGCTCGCCTCGTCGATGCTGGAAGAGGTCGAGCTGCGCGCGTTCACGTTCTGCGATCCGGACGAACCCGCGGTCTACACCGCTACCGCGGGCTGCGGCTCCGCCCCGGCGCACGTCGAGGTCCTCGGCCCGGAGAGCTTCAGCCCGCCCGGCACGGAGGATCGGTACAGCTCGACCGCGCCATTCGACAACGTCAACGACTACAACAACTTCCGCATGGGAGCCGGGCAGGCCAATCCGGACATCAAGACCGCGGACGGCACGATCATCACCAGCCTCGCGAGCTACTCCGTCGTCGTGTCGGTGGCAAATGCGGGCGGCGATTTCGGCTTTGCTGCAGATGAAGTCCTGCTCATCACCGTCACGGCGACGCACGCGCCGACCTCGATCGCCGTGACGCTGCAGGGTTACCGGTTTCGCTATGCGCCCAACTCGCCCTGAGCGCCTCGTCAGCCGCGGCGTGACGCTGATCGAGCTGGTCGTGGCGATGGTCATCACCGGGATCATCGTTGCCGCCACGGTCTACTTCTTCTACCCCGTCGCTCAGAGCGTGGACGTGGCCGGCCGCGCCGAGCTGACCGACATCGCCGACAACGCGCTGCAGCGCATCGGCCGCGAGGTGCGTCTTGCGCTGCCAAACAGCGTGCGCAGAGATGCGAGCGGACAGTTCCTCGAGTTTCTGCCCGTCCGCACTGCCGGCCGCTATCGTGGCGACGCGGGCGGCGCGTCCAGCGGCTCGGATTGCACCGACAGCGGTCTCGGCGTCCCGGCGAGCGACCAGTTGTCGTTCGACACGAACCCCCCTATCGACACCTGCTTCAAGACGATCGGCACGGTCGCGGACATCGGCACCGTCACGACCAACGATTTCCTGGCATTCAACAACTATGGGCCCAACTTCACGGGTCAGGACGCCTATGCGAGTCTCAACATCCGGAAGATCTCCACGGTCACCGCCGAGGCGAATCGCGCGAAGTTCGACTTCACTTCAGGCGTAGCGCTGGATCACACCCTGCACGATTCCCCCGGCCGGCGCTTTTTCGTGCTGGTGGGCAACGCCACGACGAACCTCCCGGAGGCGGTGAGCTATGTCTGTGATCTTGCGCAAGGGAAACTGCTCCGTCGCTGGGGCTATGCGATGACGCCGGCTCAGCCGACGAGCTTCAGCACGGGCAGCGTCGCCGAAATTGCCAGGAATGTGACGGCGTGCAGCTTCGACTACACGCCGAACGTCTCGCCGCA
This sequence comes from Betaproteobacteria bacterium SCGC AG-212-J23, assembly GCA_001644455.1. GTDB lineage: Bacteria > Pseudomonadota > Gammaproteobacteria > Burkholderiales > SG8-39 > SCGC-AG-212-J23. The sequence continues at coordinate 16,626 of LSTF01000046.1, read as the reverse complement.
GATCGGCTTGCTTACGCTGCGTTTGACGCTCTCCCGGGCCGTGTCAGGCAGCGTCCAGAGCGTGACCCTCTATCACTCCGTGCATGTGAGCAATATCCCGTGAGACGCGCACAGGGTTTCGTCCTCGTTCTGGCGATCTTCCTGATCGTCACCCTGGCCGCGGTCGGGGTGTACCTCGTGACGGTGTCGACGGGACAGAGCCAGGCCATTTCCCAGGACGTGGCCGGTACCCGCGCCTACCAGGCCGCCCGCGCCGGAATCGAGTGGGGAACCTACCGGCGCCTGATCTCGAATTCGTGCGTGAACGCACCGGGGACCGCCGTTGCGCTGCCGGGCATACCCGGCTATTGCGCCGTGGTGGTTTGCGCGCAGGTTGGAACTACCGAGACCGAGGGATCGGCGAGCATCAGCGTCTACAGGGTCACCGCAACAGGATGCAACGGGAGCCCTTGCAACACGACCGCCTGCAGCCCGGGGACGCCCGGCCCGACCTACGTCGAGCGGCAGCTGCAAATCACCATTACCCAGTAGCGCATTAGCCGGTCGTCCGGAGCCTGCGCGGCGCTGGTTAGGGCAAAGCTCGCGCTCCATACCCTTGTTTACAAGAAAACCCATTTGACAACAATCGGTTATTAGACTATTTTCAAGTCAAATCCGAGATACACCGGATCCTTGCCGAAATGAAAAGACTCTTCAAACGCCGCGGCGCGCGCCAGCCGGGCTGGATGGCAGTTTCCATGCAGCCCGGCACGCTTGACTTCGCCCATGGCGTTTGCGAGCCGGGAAAGAAGGGCGCGATCCGAGCGTGGGGAACGCGCAACCTCGCGGACTCGCCGAAGGACATCGAGCGCGTAGCGAAGGAGCTCGGCGTCGACCGGTACCAGTGCCTCACCCTGCTTCCGCCGGCCGACTATCACCTGTTGCTCGTCGATGCACCCAACGTGCCGGCGATCGAGCTCAAGCGCGCGGTGCGCTGGCGCATCAAGGACATGCTGGACTACCACGTCGAGGATGCAACGGTCGACGTGCTCGATATTCCAATGGAGCCGTCGGCCGGCGCACGCGGCCATTCGATGTACGCGGTGGCGGCGCGCAACGAGGTGATCCAGGCGGCGATCGAGCGCTTCTCGGCCGCGAACGTGCCGCTGTCGGTCATCGATATCGCGGAGACCGCGCAGCGCAACATCGCCGCGTTGTTCGAGCCGGCGAACCGCGCCCTTGGCCTGCTCTATCTCTGGCCGAAGCAGGCGCTGCTCACCATCAGCTTCCGAGGCGAGCTCTACCTCGCGCGTCGCATCGATGTCGGCGCCGACCATCTGCAGGCCTCTTCGGCGGAGGCAATGAACCGCGTTCTCCTCGAGGTACAGCGCAGCCTGGATCATCTCGAGCGCCAGTTCCCGTTCCTGAGCATGGCCAAGCTCTTGCTCGCGCCCGAGCCGCGCAGTACCGGCCTCATCGGACACCTCTCCGCCAACCTGGGCGTTGCGGTCGAGCCTGCGAACCTGCGCGAGGTGATCGATTTCGGCGAGGGCACCGAGCCCGAGGGCGAGGCGGCGTGGCGGATGTTCCACCTGCTGGGCGCTGCGCTACGCAACGAGATCAAGGCGCTCTAACTCCTCATGAGCCAGCAGATCAACCTCTTCAACCCGCTCTTCCTGAAGCAGGAAAAGCATTTCTCCGCGCGGACGATGGCGCAGGCGCTGGGCATCGTCGCCATCGGCCTGATTTCGCTCTCGGTCTATGCGCTCATCGCAGGCGCCGCCGCCGAGCACGCAGCGGAACAGCAGCGTTCCGAGCTCGCGCGCCAGCGCGATCAGCTGCTGAAGCTGGGCACACAGCTCGCGAGCCGCGGCATGGATAAAGCGCTTGAAGCGGAACTGGCGCGCGCCGAAGCCGAACTGAAGGCCAAACGGGCAACGATCGAAGCCCTGGGCGCCGGGGTGCTGGGCAACACCGCGGGCTTCTCCGATTTCTTCGCGGCGTTTGGCAGGCGCGCCATGCCCGGCGTCTGGCTGACCGGATTCTCGATCGGCGACGCGGGTAACGAGCTGGTCGTGGCCGGCCGCGCGCTGCGTCCGGACCTGGTGCCCGCTTACCTGCACGCGCTGAACAGCGAACCGATGATGCGCGGCCGCCAGGTGATCGAGATGAGGCTCGCCGCCAGGGAGGTCGCCGCCAGCCCCGAGAAAGCCCGCTCGGAACAGCCCGAACGCTACGTGGAATTCGTCCTTAACGTGCCGCTGCGCGCCGCGAAGGAGCCCAGGCCGTGAAGGCGCTGATCAAGCAATACGCAGAACGCATCGACGCCGCTTCGCTGCGCGAGCGGGTGATGATTTTTCTGGCCGCGACGCTCGTGCTCGTCTTCATTGTCAATGCGGCGCTGATCGAGCCGTTGCGTGCGAAGCAGAAGCAGCTCGCCGCGGAGACTTCGCAGATGGCGCTGGAGCTGCAGATCGTTCAGGGTCAGCTGGTGGGCACGGTGCAGAACGTGGCGCGCGATCCGAATGCCGCAAACCGCGAGCAGCTCAGGGTGGTGCGCGAGGAGCTCTCGCAGCTCAACGCCCGCGTCGCGCAAGAGCAGCGGCGCTTCACGCCACCGGACCGGATGCGCGGTGTCCTGGAGGACATGCTGCGTCGCAACCAGGGCCTGGCACTCCTCGACCTGAAGACGCTGCCGGTTGCCCCGGTCGGTGCAGCCGGTCCTGCGGGCCCCGGCGCTGGTACCGTGCCCGCGAGCGGGGCTTTTCGCCACGGCATCGAATTCACGGTCGCCGGCAGCTACGGCGAGCTTTACGAATACCTGCGAATGCTCGAGCGGTTGCCGACGCAGCTTTACTGGGGCCGCGCCGAACTCTCGGTGAGTGCGCACCCGGTTCTGGTGCTCAAGCTGACCACCTACACCGTCAGCTTCGATCCCGCATGGCTGATCGTATGACCCGCCTGGTCTGCCTGGTTGCATCCGCCCTCGGCGCCGGCGCAGTCTGCGCGGCGCCTTTCGCGGATCCAACCCAGCCCCCCGTCATTCACGATCAGATGGCGGCGGGCCGCTACGGCGGGACGCGCGTCGAATCGATCCTCATCGCGCCCGATCGCCGACTGGCCGTCATCAGCGGCCAGCAAGTGGCGGTCGGTGGTCAGGTTGGCGCGGGGACAGTGGTGCGAATTACCGAAACGGAAGTGGTGGTTCGGGGCGCGGACGGCGAGCAGACGTTGAAGCTGTTTCCTGACGTCGCCGTCGGCGCCTTGTCAGGCAAGGGGAGGTCAAAATGAAGCTGCAAACGATTGTCCTGGTCGGTCTCGCGAGCACGCTTTCCGGCTGCCTCAATCCGCCGCCCGCTCCGAATGGGCTCGATCCCAAGATCACCGCGGAACTCGACCAGGCGGGCGCGCGCAAGCCCGAAGCGCGGCCGAGCGCGGTCGACCAGGCGCTGCTGCCGCCGCTGCGCATGGAGATGCCGAACCTCGCCGGCCAGCCGATCGAGCCGCGCTTCGACCTCTCGGTCAACGCTGCTCCGGCACAGCAGGTGTTCCTCTCGCTCGTGAACGGCACCCGCTACAGCATGCTCGTGCACCCCGGAGTCACGGGCACGATTTCCCTCACGCTCAAGGATGTGACCCTGCGCGAGTCGCTGGAGTCGATTCGCGATCTGTACGGCTACGAGTTTCGTATCGACGGGTCGCGCATTTCGGTCCAGTCCGCCGGCCTGCAAACGCGCGTCTTCCGGGTCAACTACCTGACCGGACAGCGGCGCGGCACGAGCGAAATACGGGTGCAGTCGGGATCGGTCGCGGATTCGCCGGCCGCCACCTCCAACCTGCCGGGCGCGGCGGCCACCCAGGGCGTGCCAGGAACGCTTGCGCCGGGTCAGCTGCCCGTCGCGCGATCCATCGATTCGAGCCGGGTCTCGACCACGCAGACCAGCGATTTCTGGGCCGAGTTGCGCGCCTCGCTGCAATCCATCATCGGCACCGAGCCCGGGCGCAGCGTCGTCGTCACGCCGCATTCGGGCGTGATCGCGGTGCGCGCCATGCCCGAGGAGCTGCGCAGCGTCGAGCAATATCTGCGCGAGACCCGTCTGTCGGTCGAGCGGCAGGTGATGCTGGAAGCGAAGATCATCGAGGTGACGCTGTCCGAGAGCTTCCAGAGCGGCATCAACTGGGCGTTCTTCGGCAGCAGCGGCGGCGGGGCCGGCGCGATCAGCCAGATCAGCGCCGGCCGAACGGCGACTGCGCTCGCAGCTCGCGGCGGGCCAATCAGCGCCGACGGCGTGCAGATCGACACCGCCGGCAAGGCGATCGCCGCCTCGACCCTGGCGCTTTCCGCAAACAACCCGGCGAGCAGTGTGTTCGGGCTGGCGTTGCAGACCGCAAATTTCGCGGCGCTGATCCAGTTCCTCGAGACCCAGGGATCGGTGCAGGTTCTCTCCAGCCCGCGAGTCGCGACGATCAACAATCAGAAGGCCGTGCTCAAGGTTGGCACCGACGAGTTCTTCGTCACCAACGTCGCGACCGTCACTTCGGCAACGGTGGCGACTTCGACCAGCTCGCCCACGGTGACGACGGCGCCGTTCTTCTCCGGCATCCTTCTCGACGTCACGCCGCGAGTCGATCAGGACAGGCGCATCATGCTGCACATCCATCCGTCGGTCAGTTCGGTCACCGAAAGCCGGAAGGAAGTGGCTCTGGGCGGCGGCATCCCGTCGATCGTGCTGCCGCTGCCGAAGAGCACCGTGAGTGAGACCGACACCATCGTGCGCGTAACCGACGGCAACATCGTCGCCATCGGCGGCTTGATGAGCGTCTCCTATATCGACAATCGCGGCGGCATTCCCGGGCTGAACATCGACCTGCTGCGCACGACCGATCGGCAGGTGGTGAAGAAAGAGCTCGTCATTCTGCTCAAGCCGACCGTGATCGGCGACGACAGCGACTGGGAGCCGGATCTGCGCGAGGCGGGCGAGCGGCTGCGCGGCCTCTACCCGCGCGAAGAGCGCCGCTGATGAACTACCTCGGCCATTTCGGCATGCGCGAGGCGCCGTTCGGCATCACGCCGGATACCGGATTTTTCTACCCGTGTCGCAGCAGCCAGCAGGCGCTGAATACGCTGCTCATCTCGCTGGAGAACGGCGAGGGCTTCATCAAGATCACCGGCGAAGTCGGCACCGGCAAGACCATGCTCTGCCGCAAGCTGCTGGCCACGCTCGACGAAGGCTCCTGGGTATCCGCGTATATCCCCAACCCCAACCTCGAGCCGCGCGCGCTGCTGTTCGCGGTGGCCGAGGAACTCGGCCTGGCTATCGATCAGGGACTCGATCAATACCGCCTGCTTCGCAAGATCGGGGTCGTGCTGCTCGATCTCGCGCGCGCGCGTCGCCGCGTCGTGCTGTGCATGGATGAGAGCCAGGCGATGCCGCTCGAGACGCTCGAGGCGGTTCGACTGATGACCAACCTCGAGACCGAGAAGCGCAAGCTGTTGCAGGTTGTCCTCTTCGGCCAGCCGGAGCTCGACCAGCGCCTTTCTTCCGAATCGGTTCGCCAGATCCGGCAGCGCATTACCTTCCAGCACAACCTGCACGGCCTCGACGAGGAGGAGATCGGCCTGTACTTCATCCACCGCCTGCGCGTGGCCGGGTATTCGGGGCCGGCCCTCCTGAGTCGCAGCGCGCGGCGGGCGCTCTACCAGGCGAGCCGCGGTGTACCGCGTCTGGTCAATATCCTTTGCCACAAGGCGCTGCTGCTGCTGTTCGGCGAGGGCGGCGCGCGACTCGAACATCGACATATCCGCGCCGCGGCCGCCGACACGCCCGCCGCCGCTCAACCGCGGCCCTGGTGGTGGCCGCTTGCGAGCCCGAGCCGCGCAAGCTGATGAGCCTGATCAACAAGGTTCTGCGCGATCTCGACACGCGCCAGACGACGCAGGGCATCGAACCGGCGCGGCCGGCCGCGGTGAACATCGTGAGCGTCAAGGCCGCCAGCCATGAGTGGTTCTGGCGGTCGGTGGCCTTCCTGGTGCTGATCGCCCTTGGCTGGGTAGGCTGGGTCTTCTACCAGATCCAGCCACACCCGATCGCCACCGAGCTTGCCGAGCAAGCCGCAGCCAAGCGCGCCGCGACGCCGACGCCGGTTGCTGCGGCTCCTGTCGCGCCACAACCAGCAGCACCGCAACCGGTCACGCCGCCCGCCCCTGCAGCGGTCGCGACGCCGGAGCCGAAGCCGGCGGCCGCCGCGAAGCCGGTTCCGCCCCCGGACATCTTTCGCTTTGCCTACAGCATTGACACGCCGATCGGAGCGCCGGCTCCCCGGGTAGAGTCGAAGCCCAAGCCGCAGGCGCAGCCCAAGAAGGCGCCGGTCGCAGAGAAGCCGCGATTCGAGCGGCGCGATGTGGTGCTGACGCCGGAGGAGAAGGGGGAAACCGAATTCCGCCGCGGCGTCGACCTGCTGAAGCGGGGGCGCACGATGGAAGCCCAGTCGGCGTTCCGCACAGCAGTCAGCGCCGACGCCGGCCACCGCGCCGCGAGGCAGGCGCTGGTCGCGCTCGCCATGGAGCGCGGCGATCTCGACGATGCGAGCCGCCTGCTGACGGACGCGCTCGCCCGGGATCCCGCCCAGCCCGACTTTGCGGCGGCACTGGCGCGCATCCAGGTGGAGCGCGGCGCCGTTCCGCAAGCACTGGCCACGCTCGACGCGGCGAGCGCCGCCGCCGGCGCCCACCCGGATTACTTCATCATCCGCGGCAGCGTTCTGCAGCGCCTCGGGCGCCACGAAGAGGCCACGGATGCGTTCCGCGCCGCGTTGCGGCTCCAATCTTCCACGCCGGCGTGGCTGGGACTCGGCATCTCGTTTGAAGCACTGCAAAAAAAACCGGAGGCCGCGAATGCGTTTCGCAACGCACTCGCTGCCGGGCCGGCCAATACCGAGTTGCGAACTTATGCGGAGCAGCGCATCCAGGCGCTGCGCTGAAACGCCGCTCTAGTAGTTCTCGCGGAAGAAAATGAAATTGTTCGGCTGCGCGCCGAACGTGCCGACGTTGACCTGTGCCGCGGGATCCTTGTCGTAGGTACCGGCGCTCGTCCAAGGTCCCTGCAGATAGCTGCGGTTCGCCGCCGTGCTGGCCGCCTGGCAGGTCGTGTCGCCGACGCCGGACGAAGTGTCCAGATCGAAGCAGATTCGGACCGAACCCGACCCGGTCGCTGCAGGGTTGGCTTTGAGAAGCTTCATGCCATTGGCGACGCCGCCGGTCAGCCTGACGGGCACGCTGATGTTCGAGTCGGGCATGTTTCCCGTGGTCAGGTTGGGGGTATGGCCGAAGAGCTTGAAGTTGCCGGCTGCGAGCGGCGTGCAGTTGTCGTTGCTGTTCAGCACGAAGCCGGCGGCGGCGCTGACGTAGTGCTCGGCACGCAGCACGAGGGGTAGGTCGACGCTGATCGGGCCAGAGGCATTGAGGAGGCGAAGTCTCCCGTAGCGGAACTCGCTGCCCGAATCGAAGTCGATGCCCGGGCCGCCGGGGCCCGCGGGGGCGCCGTCGAACACCAGCGACGACGCTTGGGTGACGGTGCCGTTTCCGCCGAACCCCGATTCCACGCCGTCGGAAGCCGTCACGGTGAGCGAGATGTTGGCGGTAAAGAGGGCAATAGGCGTAGTGTTGCTGCGCGCATACGTGAGGTTCACGTTCGTCGCGCTCGCTGCAGCGGTGTAGGTGCCGGTGCCGTTGCCTGTGCTGAGCTGCGGCGGGCTGACCGCTGAACCGACATTCAGCGTCGGCCCCGTGCCGTTGTTGCTGTAAGCCTCGCTGACGCCCGCTGCGGCGAGGGTGAACAGGACGCCGCGGTAGTTGGTCGTCACGGCGTCGCCGGCGCTGCGCGCCTCGATCGTCGCCGACGGCAGCGTCGCGTACCAGAACGGCTGCCCGACATAGGTGAACGAACGGCTGGCGCAGCTCGAGCCGAACGTCTGCAGCGCCGGCACATTCGGGCTGGTGAATGTGAAGTGATCCGGCACGAAGCGCCCGATGCTCGCAGTGCCGGTGGCGGGCACGGTGCGCGTCACGGCGTTGGAGCCGTCATTCGCGTCGACGGATGCGAAGCTCGCATCCTCGAGGCCCAGGTTGAGGACGCCGGCCTCGTTGTAGTGAGCGGTCGGATTGGTGCGCGTCCCGGTACCGACCCAGGATGCCGGCGTGAAGCTCAGCGTTCCGGCTGCGCAGGCCGCGGGCAGCGTGCCGCAGGCCGGCGTCGTCGAAGGCGTGCAGCACACCGGGAATCCGGAGACCACGGTTGGATTGCCGTCGTAGTTCGACGCAGATTGCCCGCCGGCGGCTTGCGGAGCGGCGCGCAGTGTGAAAGGCCTCGGCGTGGTTGCGCCGGGATCCGATGCCGCGTGCACGGCGGCGACACCCGGGGTGGCGCTGATGTTGTTAAGAGTGCGCGCGATGCCCGCGGTCTGCCAGGTGCCGTCGGCGCCGTCGGCCGTGAGGCTCGTCGGACGGATGGCGAAGCGATCGCTGGAGCAGCCTTCGCCGACACCCGCTCCGGCCTTGACGATGTGCACCCGCGCGTCGCGAAACACGTTGGGGACATTGGCGGCGGCGAACGTCGCAGTCGCGACGCCGGCAGCGAAATTCACCGTCACGCTGCTGCCGGCGATCGCCGCCCAGGTCGAACGGCAGCCGTTGGTGAAGGCGCCGGTATTGTTGGTCGCGTTGTAGAGCTCGACGGTCACTCCCGCCTGGTTGTACGCGGCGTCGATACCATTGTTGACGAGCCGCACCACCCGCACGCTGAACGAGGTGCCTGCCTGCTTGGTCTGGATCACGCCCAATACGGCGCCTGCTGGCGTGGTGGTATCGAAGGCGTTGAAGGTGCCGAGCACCGACGGAAAGGTCGCGAGCGGCTGACCGATCTCGAAGTCGTTGGTCGTCGAAGAGATGTTGATGCCGCTGGCGCGCGTGCTGGTGGCGCCGGCGGTCACGAGCGTGGTGCTGTTCCAGTCGACGCCGTCCCAGCGCTCGACGATGAAGCTGCCGGGGACTGCGGCGGCGTCGTACTCGCTGGCCCCGCCCGGGAACTTGAAGGTGGCGTCCATCAGGACGGCGGCGTTGTTTATGGTGGTCGTGGTCATCGACCAGTAGCGATTCACGCTACGGGTCGTGTCGATTCCGCCGCCGCTTGCCTCGGTCATGCTCGGATGGTCTGTCGCCGTGACGCAGGCGACGATATTGCCGGCGGTGCTGGTCGTGCCGGCGGTGATCTCGATCGGCAGATACGACCCGGTGATGCCGATCGGGAATTCGTCCTGCCCTGCGACGCCGCGGAAATTGAGCGTCCCCGCGGCGTTGAAGTTCTTTCGCAGCGCGCCCAGTACGTAACTGGTGGCGGCGCCGCCGGCGATGGTACCCGCCGCACCGACGATGATCGGCACCTGGTTGGCGCAGTCTGTGGCGCAACTGCTGCCTGCGCTGCCCGAGGTAACGATGTTGCCGCTTGTCAGGGTTAGCGTGCCTGTCACCGTGGGCGACGGCGTGCCGCAGGCAATCGTCACGCCATTCCCGGACTTGTTGACCGTCAGGTTGGTGATTGTCGTGGCGGTGCCGCCACCCCACGTCTGGGCATTTCCCCCAGTGAAGGTCACCAGGCCCGCTCCCGACGTGTACGTTCCATCCACCGTGAAATTGCCCGCTAGGTCGATCGGCGAAGTGTTGCCCGTAAAGGTCCCGCCGACGCTCAGGTCGCCGGTTACGGTGAGCTTGCTCGCGGCGTTGTTGCTCGCCGTGTAGGTCCCGTCGACGACCATGTTGCCCGTCACGTTGACGACTGGGTCGTTTGTATTCGCCGTCGCGGTCACGCCGGTGTTGATCGTCAGATCGTTGAGGATGTTGTAGGTACCCGCCGCGAAGGTCTTGGTATTGCCGCCGGACATCTCCAAGTCGTAGTACTGACCGGACGAGGGGAGCTTGATGGCCTGCGCGGCATTGACGTTGTAGCGAACCGTGTTGCCGTTCGCTGAGGCATTGAGCGTGCCCGTGGCGAGCAGCGCGGCGGTCACTTCGAGGGTGGAGTTCGCAGCATTTGTCCAAACGGAGCCGGCTGCGTTCGCACCGACAACGCTACCGGCGATGACCGTGGCGTTGTTGGTGAACGAGGAGGGATTGGCGAGGTTGATGACCTTCGTGGTGCCGCACTGGGCGGCGGCGAACGTCAGTGTGCCGTTGTTGATCATGTCGACATTCGCCGAGAGGTCGAGGCGGCACTCGGCGCCTGTAAACGTGAGGGTGGTACCGGCGGCGATCGTCGTATCGGCCGCAACCGTGAGATCGTTGAGATCGGTGATCGTGCCGCTGCCGCTCAGGTTGCCGGTGCTGTTCTTGATGATGCGGCTCGCAGCGTTGCCATTGCCAGCGACGTTGCCGTTGATCGTTACGGTGCCGGCGCCGGCGGCGATGGTCAGGCTGGCGCTGCCGGTCGTGAGCGTGCCCCCAGTGTTGATGAGCAGGCTCAGGGCGTTCTGGTTTGCTGCCAGGGTGACGTTGTGCGTGTTGTTAATCCGCACGTCGTCTGCCGCAGCCGGCGTCGCGGCCGTGGTGGCGTAGTAGGCGACGGCGGCATTGTTCGACGCCGCGTTGGCGGTCAGGGTCAGCGAGGTGTTGCTGGCGCGGTTCAACACCGTGCCGATCAGCACGCCGTTCGCGGTGAACAGCTGGTTGCCGTTGGCGAGCTCGGTGAGAAACAGGGTGCCGACACCCGTGACGGTCGCCGAGGCGGTGCTGGTCGTGATCGTTCCGGTGCGCAGCGTGGCCCAGGTCGCGGCCGCGTTCCAGTTACCCGTCGCTCTGCTGGTGAATCCAGCCGCGCTCGCGCTGCCTTGCCCAAGCAAGATCAACAGGACCAGCAGAAAAAGCCGGCGCATCAGCCAATTATCCGGGCGAACCGCCGGGGGTTCGTCAAGGAGCGTGACGGAATTAACGTCCGTTACGCTCTCTCAAGGGTCAGGCCTTCGGCTGCTCGAGGCGCTCGAGTCGGTACCCGTAGTTGTAGATGGGAACCACCCGGTAGCCCGACTCCGGGCGCAGGTCGAGCTTCTTGCGCACCTGGCTGACATGCGTGTCAACCGTACGCGTGGCGAGGTCGCCGCTGCGGCCCCAGACGGTTTCCTGCAGATGGCCGCGCGACAACAGCCGGCCGATGTTGCGGAACAGGGTGACGGTGAGCTCGAACTCTTTTGGCGTGAGCTCGACCCGGGCGCCTTCCTTGCGCACCTCGCCGCGCTGCACGTCGATCTCGAAGGGAGGGAAGGAGAGCTGCTTCTGCTCCTCGCTCGGGTACGCCCTGCGCAAGAGCGCGTGCACGCGCGCGAGCAGCTCCTGGCGGCGCACCGGCTTCACCATGTAGTCGTCGGCGCCGTGCTCGAGCGCGAAGACGATGTCCTGCTCGGAGTCGCGCACGGTGACAAACAGGACCGGCACCGTCTTGGAGACGTTGGCGCGCAGCCAGGTGAGGACTTCGGTGCCCGAAACGTCGGGGACCTGCCAGTCGAGCATGAACAGGTCGAAGCTCTCGCGCCCGGCCTGCTTCATGGTCTCGCGCCCGCTCTGGTAGCCGTGCACGTCGTGGCCGTCCTCGACCATCCAGCGCCGCAACAGCGCCAGCTGGTCAGGGTCGTCTTCTAGAATCGCGATTCGCACCGCGTAGCTCCCACAGTCTTTGACAATGATACTGCCATGAAAAAGCCCCTGCGTATTGCTTTGCTGGGCGGCGGCACCATCGCCCGGCTCTTGCTGGAGGAGGCGCGTCGCGGCGCCTTGCCGGGCATAGAAATCGTCGCGCTGGCGGGCCGGAACGCGACCTCGCCCGCAGCCGCGCTCGCGCGCGAGTTCGCCGTTCCGTACCTGCCGCGGGGAGGAGCGCTGCTCGAGCTGCGGCCGGATGCGGTTGTCGAGGCCGCGTCGCACGACGCGGTGCGCCAGCATCTCGTCGCCTTCCTCGGCGCGGGCATCGGCGTCGTGGTGCTCTCGGCGGGCGCGCTCGCGGACGATGCATTGCGCGAAGCCGCGGAGGCCGCGTCGCGCGCCTCCGGCGCCCTGCTGTATGTCCCCTCGGGCGGAATCGGCGGCCTTGACGCGCTGAAAACCGCCTGCCTCGGCGGTGTCGACGAAGCCAGCATCCAGGTCGCGAAACCCCCTGCGGCGTGGAAGGGCATTGCGTACGTCGAGCGTCAAGGCGTGGCGCTCGATCGCCTGACCTCCGCGGTCACGCTGTTCGAGGGTCCGGCGCGCGAGGGGGTGCCCCATTTTCCGCAGAACGTGAACATCGCCGCCGTGCTGGCGCTGGCTGGGCTCGGCATGGACCGGACGCGGCTGAAAGTCGTTGCGGACCCGGCCCTTACGCTCAATACCCACACCATCCGGATTGCCGGCCGCTGCGGCCGCTTCACGGTGGTCCTGGAAAACGTCCCGGCGCCGGACAATCCGAAGACTTCCTGGCTCGCCTGCTACAGCGCCATCGCCGCCCTGAAAACCCTGGGCTCCGCAGTGCGATACGGGACGTGAACCGTGTCGCTTTTTCTCGGGAGTATGTACCTACCGAAAGGGTCCCATTGACCCCCGGTAGCCCCGAGAAAGAGCGACATGACCCCAGCAGCTAACCGCCGGGGTTTCCCCCCCTCTGCTGGGCTTGGCGCTAGTTGGCGTCGTTGCCTTCTGGCAGCCAGTACAGTCCTGCGCTGGTAGCCCCGCCGTCCCCCACGTAGACCGCCGCGAACTTCGCCCATCTATCTTGCTTGTTGCTGAAGGCGTCCCGAAAACGAACTTGGCCGTAGATAAACATTCCCTTGGTCTTGTTCATAAAGGCCTGTCGATCTTCAGTCCCGAGCGGCTTCTTTCTGGTGGCAAACATATGGGTTTGACCACCTGGATTCAGAACGAATCTGCTAGCAGTCTTCATAAACTCAATTGGCTCCAAGGGAATCTTTGGCCGCAAATCGTTCTTGTCGCCGGGAGCGGCAAACTCTCTCGGTTCGCTAGCAAGGATGTATTCGACGTCGTATGCAGGAGTCTGCCCTTTGTTCTCCAGAATAAATTTGACGCCCGAGGTATGCCACTCATCGAAGTTGGGGAGGAAACTCGGTTTTCTGGATCTGTCGGGATCTATGGAGAGATAGGCACGCAATTGCCTTTTGGCGGTTTCTTTAGCCTCGTTAGAGAGAGTTCTGGTGGCACTTGCCAGACGTGCGGTGTACGCGAACAAGCCGCCAGTAAACGCCATGAGAAGGATAGTGGGAACGACAAGCCACCAATCGGTATCCGCCTTGTGGTGATGCTCGTAGGGATTACCTTGGGCTGGTGGCTCAGTTATCGGGGTTGGATAGACATTGATAGTCACCGGCCCGGCGGTTACGGACGATTTCTTGTTGCTGTTGGAACGCTTCTGATCTTTGGTGGCCTTGCCGTTTGGTGCCTCACCCTTTTCCGCAGCACTTGGGGCTGGTGGATTTGACTGCGCCCAAGCCATTGATGCAATGCACAAAGACAGGCAGATAAACAGCGGTCTCATGGACTTCCCCCCTATGGAGCAAGCCTACTCCAAGGTGAATATTTTACTTGACGTAAGTATTTCCTCAAGTAAAATGTTTACCCATGAGACCCGCTCGCAAAGTTCAGAACGAATCCACCAAGAACGACCCGGTTATCGGCCAGCTCCCAGCCGCCTGCGCGGACGAGAAGCTAGCGGTGGAGTTCATGGAGCAGCAACGCTGGGGCGATCATCCCGCCTGCCCATCCTGCGGCTCAGAGAGCGTCTATCAGATGATGGACAGCAAAGACCCGTCCAAGCGGCAAGCCAATTTCCGGTGGCGCTGCAAAGAGAAGGAATGCCATTCCCAGTTCACCGTTCGTATCGGAACGGTGTTCGAGGATTCCCGCATCCCGCTTCGCCATTGGGCGTTCGGGTTCTGGCGTGCGGCCACTTCCAAGAAGGGTGTTAGCGCCTTGGAAATCCACCGTCAGACTGGCCTCTCCTACAAGTCCTGCCTTTTCATGCTGCATCGGATTCGCTGCGCGATGGACGAGACCGACATTGAGCCGCTTAACGGCACAGTGGAAATGGACGAGGTCTACATCGGCGGCAAGCCGCGCAAAGTTCACAAGACGCTCTACAAGACGATCAAGAAGGAGAAGGCTGCGGTTGTCGGCATCCTTGAGCGTGGTGGCCGGGTGCGGCCAAAGGTCGTTGCGGACGTTACCGCGAAGTCACTCAAGCAAATCCTGGAGCAGAACGTGGACAAGTCTGCCCGAGTCATGACCGACGAAGCCTCAAGCTATCGCGGTCTCCGCAAGGCTGGCTGGAACCATGAGTCCGTGACCCATAGCCAGTGGGAATACGTGCGGGGCGACGTTCACACGAACGGCATCGAAGGCTTCTTCGGAATGCTCAAGCGCGGTCTCAACGGGATTTACCACTCGGTCAGCAAGAAGCATCTTCACCGCTACCTCTCCGAGTTCCAGTTCCGCCACAACAACAACGAACTGGCAGACGGTCAGCGGGTAATCGCGGCGATTAAGGCCGCGCAAGGTAAGAGATTGACGTACGCCCAGCAGGTCGGAGAATAAGAGTGCGGGCGACAGGAATCGAACCTGCATGGCCTAGATCGGGCACCCGGCTAAGGAACGTCCGATTGTCAGCGGCCAGTAGCTCCCAAAGCTACCGCGTATACCGTTTCGCCACGCCCGCAGCGTGGTGTTTGAGGAGCGGCAGGGTTGATCTAGACAACCCTGCCGTGTCTTCCTCAGCAACGATTAGGAGCCTAGCAAGCAGCCCGCGAATTGAAAGGGCTTCGAGTTGCCCCCTATCGGAAAAGTCTCACCCAATATCACCGCGTATAGCCACGTATGGCCAAGTATGGCCACGTATGTCCGCATTTCCGCTCTGCGAAATGACCCCATGAAAACGCCGACGGTCTTGCCGCCCTCGCGGATGGCGAAGCGAAGGCCCTGCTCCATGGCGATGGGGGTGATCAGCGTCACCACCATCTTCACGTTGTCCCCGGGCATCACCATTTCCGTACCCTTGGGCAGCTCCACCGCGCCTGTCACGTCGGTGGTGCGGAAGTAAAACTGCGGCCGGTAGTTGTTGAAGAACGGGGTGTGACGACCGCCCTCTTCCTTGGAGAGCACGTACACCTCGCACTCGAACTTCTTGTGCGGGGTGATCGAGCCGGGCTTCGCCAGCACCTGGCCGCGCTCGACTTCCTCGCGCTTGGTGCCGCGCAGCAGAATGCCGACGTTGTCGCCCGCCTGGCCCTCGTCCAGCAGCTTCCTGAACATCTCCACGCCCGTGCACACGGTCTTGGTCGTGGGCTTGATCCCCACGATCTCGATCTCATCGCCCACCTTGACGATGCCCCGCTCGATCCTGCCGGTCACCACCGTGCCGCGACCGGAGATGGAGAACACATCCTCCACCGGCATGAGGAAGGGCTTGTCGATCTCGCGCTTGGGCGTCGGGATGTAGGAGTCCAGAGCGTCGGCGAGCTTCAGGATCGCCTTCTCGCCAAGGTCCGACGTGTCGCCTTCGAGCGCCTTAAGGGCCGAGCCGATCACGATCGGGGTCTTGTCCCCGGGGAAGTCGTACTTCGAGAGCAACTCGCGCACTTCCACCTCCACGAGCTCGAGCAGCTCCTTGTCATCCACCATGTCGGCTTTGTTCAGGAACACCACGATGTACGGAACCCCCACCTGGCGCGCAAGCAAAATGTGCTCGCGCGTCTGCGGCATCGGGCCATCGGCCGCCGACACCACCAGGATCGCCCCGTCCATCTGCGCCGCCCCCGTGATCATGTTCTTGATGTAGTCGGCATGCCCCGGGCAGTCCACGTGCGCGTAATGCCTTTTCTCCGTCTGGTACTCCACGTGCGCCGTGTTGATCGTGATGCCGCGCGCTTTTTCCTCCGGCGCCGCATCGATCTGGTCGTAGTTCTTCGCCTCACCCCCGTACTTCTTCGCCAGGATGTGCGTCATCGCCGCCGTCAGCGTCGTCTTCCCATGGTCCACGTGACCAATCGTCCCAACGTTGACGTGCGGCTTGGTTCTCTCGAATTTGCCTTTTGCCATGACCTGTCTGCTCTCTCGCTCGCTACTGAATCACCTGGTGCCCATGACGCGGATTGAACGCGTGACCTCTCCCTTACCAAGGGAGTGCTCTACCACTGAGCTACATGGGCGAATTCGATCCTGGAGCGGGTGAAGGGAATCGAACCCTCGTCGTAAGCTTGGAAGGCTTCTGCTCTGCCATTGAGCTACACCCGCCGCGATTCACCGTTTTCACCCAGTTTTCTCCGCCGCCAAGGCGCCCAGTTCATGGTGGAGGGGGTTGGATTCGAACCAACGTAGGCGCAAGGCCAACAGATTTACAGTCTGCCCCCTTTAGCCGCTCGGGCACCCCTCCGGCGGAACCAGAAATTATGTGAGTTTTCCGACGCTTGGTCAAGAAAAAGCGACAGTATGTACATAGCGAAAGGGGGCAAGTTCATGGGGGTATTCCGTGACGGCCAAGCCCCTACGGCTTCGGCCAGCCCTTCTTGGGTCGTTTCTTCGCCAGCGCCTTGCCGACCAAGGCCTGCCAGTCGCCCTTGAGTTTT
>LSTF01000045.1 GCA_001644455.1 Betaproteobacteria bacterium SCGC AG-212-J23 | reverse complement strand
CTCTTCGTCGCCGCAAGCGACGCGATAGGTTCGTCCGAGCAGGTTGACTTCGACCGTCTTGACTTCGGCCACGCGCTCAGCCGGTGGTGGTCGGCAGGCGGTTCAGCAGGCCTTCGAGGCGCGACTTCGCGCCGTCGATTTTCTCGTTCAGCCGCTTGGCGTCGTTCTGCGCGACCGCGAGCTGCTGGCGCAGCGTGGTGTTCTCCGCGCGCAGGCGTTCGCAGAGCGTCACGAACTGCGCAACCTTGGCTTCGAGAGAGTTGATCTCGGTATCCACGCGCCGCAACTATCGTTCAAATTACAAGCACGGTCAAGCAGTAAGGCGCGTTTTTGCATGTATTCCCTCATGCCTTATCATTGGCTCCGCTTACCAGGTGTACGGGAATCAGGTGCGAAGCCTGAACTGCCCCCGCAACGGTGAGCGAGAGAGGCATCTCAAGGTCGTGACCACGGCGCCGCTTGCCGGAAGGTCGAGATGTCATACCTCGCGAGTCCGGAGACCGGCCTGGAAAGCCTTTCTCAACCAACGCGGCGTCGGGGATGACGCCAGGGAGGTTTCAATGCGACTCGCACTACTCGGTCTTGCGGCCGCGGCGGCTTGCTGCCCGGCATTCGCGCAGGACGAATCGGTGGTGATCACCGCGCCTCGATTCCCGGAAGAAGTCCGGAAACTGCCGGCCAGCGTCACCGTCATCACGCGTGAAGACATCGACCGCAGCGCGGCCCGGACGATTCCGGAGCTGCTCGCGAACGAGGTCGGCGTGACGATGAAGGACTTCTACGGCAACAACGCTTCGGGCACGTCGATCGATCTGCGGGGCTACGGCATCACGGGCGATCAGAACACGCTGATCCTCCTCGACGGACAGCGGCTGACGAACTTCGATCTTTCCGGTGTCCAGTGGGCGGCCGTGCCGCTCGCCGGCATCGAGCGGATCGAGATTCTTCGCGGCACCGGCTCGGTCCTGTACGGCGACAACGCGTCGGCGGGCGTGATCAACATCGTCACGCGCTCGCCGCTGCAGCCGGGCACGTCCGCGGAGCTTTTCGGTCGTGTCGCGAGCTACGGCACGGTCGAAGGCCAGCTGTACGGCAGCCATGGGACCGAAAGCTTCGGCATCAACGGCTCCCTCTACGGCTACCAGTCCGACGGCTATCGGCAGAACAACCGCAACGAGCAGCAGAACGCGACGCTCAACACCCGCTGGGGCGTGGGCAGCGGCACGCTCGATCTTCGGTTCGGCGCCGATCGGCAGGACCTGCGGCTGCCCGGGGCGCGCAGGGTGCAGCCCTCCATCGGGCTCGATGAATACGCGAGCGACCGGAACGGCGCGCAGACGCCGCTCGATTGGACCACTCGCGACGGTGTTCGCGCCGGCCTCTCGCTCCTGCAACGCCTGGGTCGCGCCGAGCTCGTCCTGGGCCTGGACTATCGCGGCAAGGAGCAGAAAGCCTACTTCGACCAGGGAGGGTTCCCGAGCTCTCGCGACGACAAGCTCGATCAGTGGTCCTTTTCGCCCAGAGTAAGGGTGCCTTTCAGTGTCGCCGGCATCGGCAACAGCCTTGTGTTCGGCGTCGACTGGCGCACTTGGGACTGGCGCTCGAAGCGCGCCGATACGCAGGAGAATCTCGGTCGGCCGGCGAACTCGGTGACGGTGATGCAGGACACGCTGGGCGCGTACGTCCAGGACACCCTGCAGCTCACTCGCGCCACGCTGATGACGCTCGGCTGGCGCGAGGAGCGCGCGAGATACTCGGGGGACGATGTGGCCGATCCGACGTCGCCGGCGTGCTTCGGCTGCAGCGCCGCGCCTTCGGTGCGGGAAACGCAGCATGCCTATGCATGGGAAGCCGGGTTGAGGCATGAGCTGACGTCGACCTTCACGCCTTTCGTTCGCGCCAGCCGCAGCTACCGGTTCGTCAATGCCGACGAAATCTACGAGAGCGATGCCACCTTCGCGCCGCAGTTCCAGCTCTTGCGCCCGCAGCATGCCATCACGTACGAGGTGGGAACGGCATGGCGCTGGCGCAACCATGCGGCGCGCGTCACGCTGTTCCAGTCGGACGTCAGCGACGAGATCCACCTCAATCCCTTCACGACCGGAATCGGCAACACCAACCTGCCGCCCTCGCGCCGGCAAGGCGCGGAGCTCGACGGTGCGTGGCAGGCGACGGCGACGTTCCGTCTCAGCGCCACCTACGCGTACACCGATGCCAAGTTCCGGGAAGGAACGTTCCCCGGCGCGGTGGGCCCGGACGATTCGATCGCCGGCAAGACCGTACCGCTCGTGCCTCGGCACAAGGCAACGCTGGCCGCGTCGTGGGACATCCTTCCCAAGACACGCCTGTCCGCCGGCTTCACGGCGATGAGCAAGCAAGTGCTCGACAACGACGAGGTGAATACGCTCGAGCAGCGCATCCCGGCGTTCCGCGTTCTCGACCTGAAGCTGGCGCAGACCGTGGGTCCGGCGCGCATCGCGTTCGTCGTCAACAATGTCTTCAACCAGAAGTACTACACCTACGCCGTGCGCAGTCAGTTCACCGCCGACCGCTATGCCGTGTACCCGCTTCCGGGCACGACGTATGGCCTGACGGCCGAACTCAAGTTCTGACGCCTAGCTAGTACACTTGCGGGATGGTGAAGGACGCCGTCCCGCTGGGGGAATGCGGGCGCGCGCTGGTGGTGAAGCTGCGTCATCACGGCGACGTGCTCCTCGCCGCGCCGGTGCTCTCCGTGCTCAAGGCACACGCGCCGGCAATCGAGGTCGACGCGCTGGTCTACGACGACACCGCGCCGATGCTGGCCGGCCACCCTGCGCTCGCCCAACTGCATGTCATCGGCCGCCGCTGGCGCTCGCTCGGCGTGCTCGACCGGCTGCGCCACGAAAACGCGCTGTTCCGCGAGTTGCGCGGTCGGCGCTACGACCTGGTGTTGCACCTCTCCGAGCAGCCGCGCGGCGCGTGGCTCGCGCGCACGCTCGGTGCGCGCTTCGCCGTCGGCCCGGTCGATCGCGACCGCGGCAGCTGGTGGCACCGCAGCTTTACCCATCTCTATCCGCTGGTGCGCAACCGGCATCAGGTCGAAGTCAACCTCGACGCCCTGCGCCGCATAGGCGTGCAGCCGGGCCTCGGGGAGCGCAAGGTGATGTTCGTTCCCGGTGATGCGGCGGAAGCGCGCGCTCGCGAGCTCGTGGTCGAGCCGTTCGTGCACATGCATCCCGCCTCCCGCTGGCGCTTCAAGTGCTGGCCCGCGGAGCGCAATGCCGCGCTCGCCGACCGGCTGGCCGACGAGGGTCACCGCGTGGTGTTCACCGCGGCGCCCGACGAGACCGGGTTCATCGACGAGATCCTCGCAAAGATGAAGTCGCGGCCGCTGAACCTCGCGGGCAAGCTCTCGCTGAAGGAGCTCGGCGCGCTCATCGGGCGCGCGCGGCTCTTCATCGGCGTCGACTCGATGCCGATGCATCTTGCCGCGGCGATGGGCGTGCCGACGGTGGCGCTGTTCGGCCCGAGTAGCGAGGTGATCTGGGGACCGTGGAACGTGGAGCAGCGGGTGGTGACGACCACGCACAGCTGCCGCCCCTGCGGCGTCGACGGCTGCGGCGGCAGCAAGGTGAGCGAATGCCTGACCCTGCTCGGCGTCGAGCCGGTGCACGCGGCGGCGCAAGAGCTGCTCGCGAAGTGAAGATCGCCATCGTCCGGCAGCGCTACAACCCGTTCGGCGGCGCGGAGCGCTTCGTCTCCCGGGCGTTACCGGCGATCGAGCGCGGCGGCGCCGAGGTGACGCTGATCTCGCGTAGCGAGCAGGGCTGGGGCGCGCGGCGCGTCGAGCGCGTCGACCCGTTCTACATCGGCAGTCTCTGGCGCGACTGGGCGTTCGCCCGCGCCGCGCGCCGCGCCTGGCGGCACCTCGGCTTCGACGTCGTGCAGTCGCATGAGCGTATTCCCGGCTGCGACCTGTACCGCGCCGGCGACGGCGTGCATCGCCGCTGGCTCGAGCTGCGCCGCGCCGCGGCGGGGCTCTTCGAGCGGCTCGGGATGTGGCTGAATCCGTATCACCGCTACGTCTGCGGCGCGGAAAAGCGCATGTTCGAGCACCCGCGGCTGCGCGCCGTGATCTGCAATTCGCGCATGGTGCGCGACGAGATCCAGCGCGCCTTTCGCGTCGCGCCGGAGAAGCTGCACGTCATCTATAGCGGCGTCGACCTCGAGCATTTCCATCCGCGCCTTGGCGAATCGCTGCGCGGCGCCGCGCGCGCCGAGCTCGGCTGCCGCCCGCGCGACACACTGTTCCTCTTCGTCGGCTCCGGCTTCGCGCGCAAGGGGCTCGACGCGGCGATCGCCGCCCTGAAGCAGGCGGGGAACGAGTCGTTCTGGCTAGTCGTCGTGGGCAAGGACCGGGAAGAAGCGCACTACAGGAATCTTTCCAGGAACCTCAAAGTCCTCTTTCTCGGTGGCCGGGAAGACGTGCGCCCGCTGTACGCCGCCGCCGACTGCCTTATCCTCCCGACCCGGTATGACCCTTTTCCCAACACCGCGCTGGAAGCCTTCGCCATGGGCCTGCCGGTGATCGTCAGCTCGCGCTGCGGCGCGGCCGAGATCGTCGAGCCGGGCGTGAACGGCTGGGTGTGCGAGCCCGACGATCCCGCGGGGCTGGCGCGCCTGATGCACGCTGCCGAACAGGCGGCGCGCACGCCGCGGCTCGCGCAGGCGGCTCGCGCCACCGCCGAGCGCTTTGGCATCGACGGCATGGCCGGGCATCTCGCGGCTCTCTACGGCACGCTCGCGGGAGGGCGCGCATGAGCATGCGCAGCGAACGCGCGCTTTACGCCCGGCTGATGTCGTATGTGAAGCCGTACTGGAAGGTGTTCGCGCTTTCGGTGCTCGGCATGGTCGCCGCCTCGGCGACCGAGCCGCTGCTGCCGGCGCTGCTCAAGCCGCTGCTCGACAAGGGGTTCGGCGCGGGCGAGGCCGCGTGGTCGCCGCTCACCTTCGCGGTGCTGATCGTCGGCATCATGGCGGCGCGCGGCATCTTCACTTTCACCTCGTCCTACTTCCTCAACTGGGTGTCGAGCAAGGTGGTGCTCGACCTGCGCGAAGCGATGTTCTCGCGCCTGCTGCGCTTCCCGGCGAAGTACTTCGACGACAACACCTCGGGCGCGTTGCTTTCCAAGGTCGCGTACGACGTGACCAACGTCACCGCGGCGGCGACCAACGTGCTCACCGTGGTGGTGAAGGATTCGCTGGCGATCGTCGGCCTGCTCGGCTTCCTGCTCTACGTGGACTGGAAGCTGACGCTGATCGCGCTGGCGATCGCGCCGCCGATCGCCTGGACGGTACGCATGGTGTCGCACCGCCTGCGGCGCATGTCGCGCGAGTCGCAGCGCCAGACGGGCGAGCTGGTGAACGTGCTGCAGGAAGCGATCGAATGCCACAAAGTGGTGAAGGTGTTCGGCGGCCAGGACTACGAGGCCGGGCGCTTCCGCCACGGCGCGCAGGCGCTGCGCGGCTTCACCATGCGCGCCGGTACCTCCGCGGCGATGACCACGCCGATCACGCACATCTTCGCCGCGGTGGCGCTGTCGATCATCATCTACATCGCGATGCAGGATTCGCTCGCCAATCGCACCACCATCGGCACCTTCGCCGCGTTCGTGGCGGCGATGATGATGCTGCTCGCGCCGCTGAAGCGCATCACCGAGATCAACACGCCGCTGCAGCGCGGCCTCGCCGCGGCCGAGAGCGTGTTCGAGATGATCGACGCGCCGGTCGAGCAGGATAGCGGGACGGTCAAGCTCGGGCGGGCGCGCGGCGAGCTGACCTTCGAGCGCGTGCGGCTCACCTATCCGACGCGCAAGGAGCCGGCGCTCGACGGCATCGACCTGCAGATCCGGCCGGGCGAAACCGTCGCGCTCGTCGGCCCTTCGGGTGGCGGCAAGACCACGCTCGTCAACCTGCTGCCGCGCTTCTACTCGCCCGACGGCGGCCGGGTGCTCCTCGACGGCCACGACCTGCAGGCGCTGACGCTCGATTCGCTGCGCGCCAACGTCGCGCTGGTGAGCCAGGAAGTCGTCCTGTTCAACGATTCGATCTTCGCCAACATCGCTTACGGAGGCATGAGCGGCGCCTCCGAGAAGGAAGTGGTCGCGGCGGCCGAGGCGGCGCACGCGATGTCCTTCATCCGCGAGACGCCTGAGGGACTGAACACCCTGATCGGCGAGAACGGCCTGCGCCTCTCCGGCGGGCAGCGCCAGCGCCTCGCGATCGCCCGCGCGCTGCTGAAGAACGCGCCGGTGCTGGTCCTCGACGAGGCGACCTCGGCACTCGATTCGGAATCGGAGCGTGCGGTGCAGGCGGCGCTCGACGTGCTGATGCGCGGCCGCACCACGGTCGTGATCGCGCATCGCCTCTCCACCATCGAGCGCGCCGACCGGATCGCGGTGCTCGAGCGCGGCCGCGTCGTCGAGCTCGGCGGTCACGCCGAGCTGCTCGCCGCCGAAGGTCTCTACGCCCGCCTCTACCGCACGCAATACGCGGTCGACCGCGCGGCGGCATGAGGATCGTTCATACCGAGTCTTCGCTCGGCTGGGGCGGGCAGGAGATCCGCATCCTTTCCGAGTCGCAGGGATTAGCGCGGCGCGGCCACGAGATCCGGCTGCTCTGCCCGCCGGAGGCGCGCATCTTCGCCGAGGCGCCGAGCTGGGGTCTGCAGCCCGAGGCGGTGCCGATCGCGCGCAAGAGCTGGAACGGTTTCGTTTCCCTGAAGAAAAAATTTCAGGGGTGCGATGTCATCAGCACGCATAGCTCCACGGATTCCTGGCTTTCCGCGCTCGCGCTTCGCTCGCTTGGCCGGCCCTACCCGATGGTGCGCACCCGGCACATCTCCGCACCGGTGCCGCGGAATACCCTCAGCACCTGGCTGTATACCAAGGCCACTACGCGCATCGTCACCGCCGGCGAAGCGCTGAAGCAGGACCTGGTCGAGCGCAACGGCTTTCCGGCGGCGCGCATCGACTCGGTACCGACTGGCATCGACACCCAGCGCTTCCGGCCGGGCGACAAGATGGCGGCACGGAGGACGCTTGGTTTACCCGCCGAAAAAACTCTCATCGGAATCGTTGCCACCCTGCGAAGCTGGAAGGGGCACCGCTTTCTGCTCGAGGCGCTGCCCGGGGAGGCTGGCCTCGTCATCGTCGGCGACGGACCGCAGCGGCCGATGCTGGAGGCCCAGGTCGCGAAGCTAGGCATCCAGTACAAGGTGCTTTTCGCCGGCAACCAGAAGGACGTCGTGCCCTGGTTGCAAGCCTTCGACGTCTTCGCGCTTCCCTCGTATGCCAACGAAGGCGTGCCGCAGGCGCTCATCCAGGCGATGCTCGCCGGCCTGCCGTGCGTGACGACCAACATCGGCAGCATGGCGGAGCTCGCCATCGACCGGAAGACGGCGCTGGTGGTCGCGCCGCAGAGCGTCGCTGCCCTGGCGGCCGCATTGAAAAAGCTCTTGGAGGAAAAAAAACTTTCCCAGGCCCTGGGTGCCGCGGCACGGCAACATTGCGTCGAGCGCTTCGGTTACGAGACCATGCTCGACAGGATGGAAAAAATCTACCGGGAGGCGGCGGATGCGCACCGCTGAGATCGAGAAGCTCTGCGAAGGGCGCAAGGTGCTCGACGTCGGCTGCGGCCGCGCCAAGTTCAAGGGCGCGACCGGCATCGACTTCGCCGACGCGGCCGACGCCGACGTGCGCCACGACCTCAACCGCTTTCCCTATCCGCTGCCCGACGGCGCCTTCGACGTCATCCTGATGCGCAACGTGATCGAGCACCTGCACAACGTCGTCGCGCTGATGGAGGAGGTGCACCGCGTCGGCCGCGACGGTGCCGACGTGATCGTCACCACCCCGCATTTCTCCAGCCTCTACTCCTACCAGGATCCGACCCACGTGCGGCACCTCGCCTACGACTCGCTGGAGTACTTCACCGAAGGCACGCGGCATTCGAACTTCTACAGCGCCAAGCGCTTCGTCATGGCCGGGCGCGGCATCGACTTCGGCAAGTCCTTCCCGTTCTCGCAGATCGCGCGCGGATTGTTCGCGCTCTCGCCGCACAAGTACGAGAAGCATTTCTGCTTCGTCTTTCCGGCGAATTCGCTGTGGTTCCACCTGCAGGTGAAGAAATGAGCCGGCGCCTCGAGATCGGCGCGCTGGTCGCGCTCTGCTTCTTCCTGCCGCTGTACGAGGCGCCGAAGAGCATCTTCCTCGCCCTCTACCTCGTCATCTGGATCGTCAATCGCGTGCGCGCCCGCAACTGGGGCGGCCCATGGGATCTCTGGGACAGCCTGCTCCTTGCCCTGTTCGGCTCCGCGGCGCTGGTCGCGATCTTCGCCGGCTTGCCCGGTGGCGACGAATGGCGCGGCATCGTCGACCTGGTGCGCTGGGGTGGCGCGCTCTGGGCGGTCAAGCGCGCTCGCTACGAAGCGCGCGAGGTGCGCTGGATCCTGGGCACCCTGGTGCTGTCCACCGCGGTCGGCGTCGTGCAGGCCTACGTGGCGATCCTGAAGGGCCAGGAAGGCGGGCTGCAGCTCAACTCGGTCGGCCACGTCAACCATACGGCGATCTACATCGCGATCGCGTTCGGCGTGTGCGTCGCCTGGGTGCTCGCCTGCTGGCCGCGCTGGTCGGGGCTCGCACGCATCGCCGGGCTCGCGGTCACGCTGGGCATGCTGGGCGCGCTCATCTATACGGCGAGCCGCGGCGCGGTGGGGATGGGCGTCGTGCTGCCGCTGGTCCTCGCCTTCGGGTGGCGGCCGCGCTGGCGCGCCGCGTTGCCGGCCACCGCGCTCGTCATCGCCGCAGTCGTCGCCGCGAGCTTCCTGCTGCGCGCCGAGGTGCTGGTCAAGCAGGAGGCGCTGGCCGAAGCGCGCAACATCCTCTCGAACCGTATCGCGATCTGGCACGCGGCGGTCCATGGCTGGCAGCGCTTCCCGGTGGCGGGAGTCGGCATCGATAACTTCAAGGGAATCACTCTGGAGCGGCTGCGCGAATGGCGCGCCCGAGCCGGCGAACCGTTCGATGCCGGCGCCTACGCTTTTTTCCGGCACGGCCACAGCCTCTACTTCAACACGCTCGCCGAACGCGGCCTGGTCGGCTCGCTGCCGCTCGCCGCGCTGCTCATCGCCCTGCTGGTCAGCCTGATCCGCGAGCGGCCTGGCGCCGCTGAAAGCGACGAGACGTGGCTCGTCTGGGGCAGCGCCGCCGGCGCATGGACGGTCACCTGCGGCGTCGGCCTGGTGAATACCACGCTGCACCACGAGCACGGCATTTTCGCCGCGCTGCTCTTTGGCCTGTGGCTTTCGCGGCGGCAGGCTCGCGCGGTCGATAGGCGATAATCCGCGCATGCTCCTCGTCACGGGCGGCGCGGGCTTCATCGGCTCGAACTTCGTGCTGTCGACGCTCGCGCAGACCGGCGAGGCGATCGTCAATCTCGACAAGCTCACCTACGCGGGATCCCTTGAAAATCTTCTTCCCATCAAGGCAAACCCAAAACACATCTTCGTCAAAGGCGACATCGGCGACCGCCCCCTGGTGCGCTCGCTGCTGCAGCAGCACAAGCCGCGCGCGATTGTCCATTTCGCCGCGGAGAGCCACGTCGACCGCTCGATCGCCGGGCCGGCCGAGTTCATCCAGACCAACGTGGTCGGCACCTTCGCGCTGCTCGAGGAGGCGAGGGCGCATTTCGAGAAGCATCGCGAATTCCGCTTCCTGCACGTGTCGACCGACGAGGTGTACGGCACGCTCGCCTTCGACGAGGCGCCGTTCGTCGAGACGCGGCCCTACGCGCCCAACAGCCCGTACGCCGCGTCCAAAGCGGCGGCCGATCACCTGGTACGCGCGTACTTCCACACCTACAAGCTGCCGGTGCTGACCACGAACTGCTCCAACAACTACGGCCCGCGGCAGTTTCCGGAGAAGCTGATTCCGCTGGTGATCCGCAACGCGCTCGACGGCCGGCGCCTGCCGGTCTACGGCGACGGCAAGAACCGCCGCGACTGGCTCTACGTCGACGATCATTGCGAGGCGCTGCGCCTGGTGCTGGAGAAGGGGCGCATCGGCGAGACCTACAACATCGGCGGCGAATCCGAGCGCGGCAATCTCGAAGTGGTCCGGGGGCTGTGCGCGGCGCTCGATCGCGCGCGGCCGCGCAAGAACGGGCGCTACGCGGACCTGATCGAGTTCGTCGCCGATCGCCCGGGACACGACCTGCGCTACGCGATGGACATCGCCAAGATCCGCCGCGAGCTCGGCTGGAATCCGAAGGTGCAATTCGAAACCGGCCTGGAGAAAACCGTTCGGTGGTACCTCGCGTGAAAGGAATCATTCTGGCCGGCGGGTCGGGGACGCGCCTCTACCCGGTGACGCAGGCGGTGTCGAAGCAGTTGCTGCCGGTGTACGACAAGCCGATGGTGTACTACCCGCTTTCCACGCTGATGCTCGCCGGCATCCGCGACATCCTCGTCATCTCCACGCCGGAGGACACGCCGCGCTTCCAGCAATTGCTCGGGAACGGAAAGCAGTGGGGGTTGAGGCTGTCCTACAAGGAACAGGAAAAACCGGAAGGCATCGCGCAAGCCTTCCTCATCGGCAGGAAATTCATCGGCAAGGACCCGGTGGCCCTGATCCTCGGCGATAACGTGTTCTACGGGCACGACCTGCCGAAGCTTTGCAGGGACGCGGCGGAGCGCAAGAAGGGCGCCACCGTGCTCGCCTACCAGGTGACCGATCCGCAGCGCTATGGCGTCATCACTTTCGACAAGCGAGGTATCGCCACCGGCATCGAGGAGAAGCCGAAGCGCCCGAAGTCCCCCTACGCGGTGGTCGGCCTGTACTTCTACGACAACCGCGTGCTCGACATCGCACGCGACCTGAAGCCGTCGGCGCGCGGCGAGCTCGAGATCACCGATGTGAATCGCGAGTACCTCGAGCGCGGCCAGCTGCGCGTCCAGGTCATGGGTCGCGGCCACGCCTGGCTCGACACCGGCACGCACGAGTCGCTGCTCGAGGCGTCGCACTTCATCGAGACCATCGAGCGGCGCCAGGGGCTGAAGATCGCCTGCGTCGAGGAAATCGCCTACCGCCAGAAGTGGATCAGCAAGGCGCAGCTCAGGGCGCTGGCGCGGCCGCTGGCGAAGAGCGGCTACGGCGAATACCTGCTGCGCGTGCTCTCCGAGCGCACCTTCTCATAGCGTGATCTTGGTGTAGATCAGCAGCTGCACCGGGTCGATCCCGGGCGCGCGGTTGAGCGGGAAGGCGAGGTCGATGTGCAGCACGTTGCCGACCGCCGAGCGGTCGGTGAGCAGCCGCAGGCCGAAGCCGACGTCGTTCAGCCACCCGGCGTTGGCCGTGTTCGGGTTCGAGCCGCCCCAGGCGCGCCCGCCGTCGTAGAACACCGCACCGCCGACCCGCACCAGCCGCAGCGGGTACCAGTCGGTGTAGACGCGCTCCTCGAGGTTCAGCAGCATCGATTTGTCGCCGCTCTGGTAGCGCAGCGGATAGCCGCGCAAGTCGTTGTCGCCGCCGAGCGTGAGCGAGTTGGGCACGTCGGGATTTCTCACCGCGCTGGCCGTGAATGCGCCGAAAAAGGTGAAGTCGCCCTGCTGCCGATGGAAGTAGCGCGCCGAGACGCTGCTCAGCTGCTGCTCGCCGCCCGAAGCGTACCGCCCGGAGAAGGTGGCGGCGGTGCGAAGCTGGCCGCGCTGGCCGACGTCGAAGCCTTTCGTCAGGTTGGTGGAGTAGAGCCATTGCTGGCGCGTCGAGCCGAGCCAGGTGAACGAGCGCCCGATTTGCGCCGTGAGGTCGAGGCCGAGATTGAAATCCTCGGGCTTGCCGATCGAGTTGTAGTTGTACCCGGTGCGGAAGCGGTCCTGGAGGAGCTGGATGCGGTAGTAGGGGGCGGTGAGGGTGAGATCCTCGGGGATTTCACCCATCGGCGACTCGCCGGGGATGCTCTGATAGCTGTTGTCCTGGTACGTGATGCCGACCGTATGACGGCGGGTCCAGCCGTTGATCAGGCCGTCCGACCAGCCGTAGAAGCCGGTCGCGGTGCTCAGGGAGTGCCGATAGGTCCCCGTGTTCAGGCCGCTCACATAGACCGCCTCGCTGCGTTCGGAGCTATCCGCCGCTATCCCCATCGTGTCGCGCGAGTCGAGAGCGAAGAACGGGCGGGTCACGCTCGCTGCCCAGGTCCTGCCGTCGCTGGTGTCGGAGTACGCATAGGTGCCGTTGGTGAAAGGGCCGAAGGCATGCGGGTGGGAGATACTGAAGGTGTTGCTGGTGCGGTCCACGTTCGAGGAGCGCGAATAGCCGACCGACAGGCCGGTGCCAAGGAAGTTGTCATCCTTCAGGCCGATGCGGTCATTGTTCACGCCGCCCTGGCGGCTGAAGCTGACCGACGGATCGAGCGTCCAGCGGTCGCGCGTCACGATCTCGAGGTCGACGACGCCGTCGTGATAGGAGACGGCGCGGATGCGCACGGCGTAAACCTGCAGCGTCGAGCGCAGCAGGCGCTCCGTCTCCTCGATGAGGCGCACGGAGAGCTTGTCGCCGGGCTTGAACAGCAGCGTCTCGCGGATCACGTCGGATCGCGTGACGAAGTGGATCGCGTTGGCGATCCGATAGATCCAGTTGTCCTCGCGCGGATCCGTCAGGTCGAAGATGTTCTGCGGCTGGATGCGGATCTCGCCGATGATCGCGCCGGACGCCTCGAGCTCGGCGAGCCACGGCAGCCAGCCGACCGCGGGCGGCTCGACCGGGGGCAGCTCTTCCGCTGGCGGGTCCTGAGCCCAGACGGGAGTCGCGAGGAGAAGTGCGCAACAAAACGTTGCGACGGTGCTAAGGCGCATCGAGCCTTCTGCGGGGCCGTGAATCCGTATACTGCCCGGAATCGCATGAAACTGATCGAGACTGAACTACCCGGGGTAGTCCTCCTTGACCCCACTGTGTTCGAGGATGCGCGCGGCCACGCGTATGAAAGCTACAACCGGTCGCGTTTCCGCGACTTGACGGGCGTCGATGTGGATTTCGTCCAGGACAACCGCTCGCGCTCGGCGAGGAACGTGCTGCGCGGCCTGCACTATCAGGTGGTGCGGCCGCAGGGAAAGTTGATCAGTGTCCTGCATGGCGAGATCTACGACGTCGCGGTCGACCTGCGCAAGAGCTCGCCGCGCTTCGGCAGGTGGGCGGGCTTCACGCTCTCCGCGGCGGACCGGAGGATGGCGTGGATTCCGCCGGGCTTCGCCCACGGTTTCCTCGCGCTCGCCGACGGCACCGACGTGCTGTACAAGCTCACCGACTTCTGGGCGCCGGAGCACGAGCGTTGCATCGTCTGGAACGACGGCAAGCTCGGCATCCGCTGGCCGATCCGTGGCGAGCCGGTGGTCTCGCCCCGCGACGCGAAAGGCTCGAAGTTCGCGGAAGCCGAGCTCTACCCGTGAAGGTGCTGCTGACCGGCCGCAGCGGGCAGGTCGGCTGGGAGCTGGAACGGCTGCTCGACGACGTGGTTGCGACCGACCGCGCGACACTGGACCTGTCCGGCGAAGGAATCCCGGCTTTCGTTTCAAAAGCGAAGCCCGATGTGATCATCAATGCCGCCGCGTATACGGCGGTCGACAAGGCGGAATCGGAAAAGAACCTGGCGATGCACGTGAATGGCGTCGCGCCCGGAATCCTGGCCGGGGAAGCGAAGCGCCTCGGCGCGCTGCTGGTTCACTATTCGACCGACTATGTCTTCGACGGCGCGAAGAAGGCGCCGTACGTCGAAAGCGACGCGACGGCGCCGCTCAACGCCTACGGCGAAAGCAAGCTCGAGGGCGAGCAGCGCATCCGCGCCTCGGGCTGCCGGCACCTCATCCTGCGCACCAGCTGGGTGTACGCGCCCAGGGGGCGGAACTTCTTCCTGACGATGAAAAACGCGAAGCAGCCGTTGCGCGTCGTCGACGACCAGCGCGGCGTACCGACCCCGAGCCGCTTCCTCGCGGAATACACGATTTCGCTGATCCGGAAAAACGCGGAAGGGCTGCTGCACCTCGTCCCATCGGGCGAGACGACGTGGTACGGCTTCGCGCGCGCGATCCTCGGCGAGAGCGCCGCGATCACGCCGATCCGCTCGAGCGAATACACGACTGCCGCGCGCCGCCCGGCCAATTCCGTGCTCGACAACGCCAAGGCCAGAGCGATACTTGGCGGCAATTTGCCCGACTGGCGAACGCTTCTGACTAAAATGCACGGATGACCAAGACGGCTCTCATCACGGGCATCACAGGGCAGGACGGTGCCTATCTCGCCGAATTCCTGCTGAAGAAGGGCTACGTGGTGCACGGCATCAAGCGGCGCACCTCGCTCATCAACACGCAGCGCATCGACCACCTGTACCAGGATCCGCACGACCCGGATCGCCGCCTGGTGCTGCACTACGGCGACATGACCGACACGTCGAGCCTGATCCGCATCATCCAGCAGACGCAGCCCGACGAGATCTACAACCTCGCGGCGCAAAGCCACGTCGCGGTGTCGTTCGAGGAGCCCGAGTACACGGCCGACTCCGACGGCCTGGGCACGCTGCGCGTCCTCGAGGCGATCCGCATCCTCGGCCTGGACAAGAAAACGCGCTTCTACCAGGCCTCGAGCTCCGAGCTCTACGGCATGGTGCGCGAGACGCCGCAGCGCGAGACGACGCCCTTCTATCCGCGCTCGCCGTACGGCGTGGCCAAGTTATACGCGTACTGGATCACGGTGAACTATCGCGAGGCCTACGGTCTTTACGCGTGCAACGGCATCCTCTTCAACCACGAGTCGCCGATCCGCGGCGAGACGTTCGTGACGCGCAAGATCACGCGCGGGCTCGCCCGCATCAAGACCGGCCTGCAGGAGTGCCTGTACCTCGGCAACCTGGAGGCGCGGCGCGATTGGGGGCACGCGCGGGACTTCGTCGAGGCGCAGTGGATGATGCTGCAGCAGCCCAAGGCCGAGGACTACGTCATCGCCACCGGCGAGCAGCACAGCGTGCGCGAGTTCGTCGAGGGCGCCGCCGCCGAGCTCGGCATGCGCATCGCGTGGAAAGGCAAGGGCGCCGAGGAGAAGGGCTTCGATGCCGAAGGGCGCGCCGTCGTCGCGATCGACCCGCGCTACTACCGTCCGGCCGAGGTCGACACGCTGCTCGGCGACGCGAGCAAGGCGCGCGCTAAACTGGGCTGGCAGCCACGGGTGCGGTTCAAGGAGCTCGTCGCCGAAATGGCGCGCGAGGATCTGCGCGAGGCCGAGCGCGAAAGCCTGGTCAAGAAGCACGGCTACCGCGTGTTCAACCACCACGAATGACATATTCGCTCGCCGGCAAGCGCGTCTGGGTCGCCGGCCACCGCGGCATGGCCGGCTCGGCCATCGCGCGGCGGCTCAAGGACGAAGGCTGCGAGATCCTCACGGCCGGCCACGCCGAGCTCGACCTGCGCCGCCAGGCCGAGGTGGAACGCTGGGTGGCCGAGCGCCGCCCGCAGGCGGTATTTCTCGCCGCCGCGAAGGTCGGCGGCATCCTCGCCAACAACAGCCGCCCGGCCGAGTTCCTCTACGACAACCTCGCTATCGAGACGAGCGTCCTCCACGCCGCGCAGCAGGCGCGCGTCGAGAAGCTGCTCTTTCTCAGCTCGTCATGCGTTTATCCGCGCCTCGCGCCGCAGCCGATGACGGAGGAGGCGCTCCTCACCGGGCCGCTCGAGCCGACCAACGAGTGGTACGCGGTGGCGAAGATCGCCGGCATGAAGCTCTGCCAGGCCTACCGCCGCCAGTACGGCTGCGACTTCATTGCCGCCATGCCGACCAACCTCTACGGCCCCGGCGACAACTACGATCCGGCGTCGTCGCACGTCGCGGCGGCGATGCAGGTGAAGGTGCACGAGGCGAAAGAGCGCGGCGCCGACAGCCTGCAGATCTGGGGCAGCGGCACGCCGCGCCGCGAGTTCCTGCACGTCGACGAGCTGGCCGACGCGGCGGTCTTCCTGATGAAGAACTACTCGGGCGAGCTGCACGTGAACGTCGGCACCGGCGAGGACATGAGCATCCGCGAGCTGGCCGAGCTGATCGCCGGGATCGCCGGCTGGAAGGGCCGCTTCGACTACGACGCGTCCAAGCCCGACGGCATGCCGCGCAAGGTCATGGACGTGTCGCGCCTCCGCGCGCTCGGCTGGTCGGCGCGCATCGCGCCGAAGGAAGGCTTCCGCAGCGCCTACGAGTGGTACCTGCGTCACGTCAGCCGCCCGGCGGAGCTACGCGCCTAGGCGGTCCAGATGCGGGGCCGTCCGCGCACCACCCGGTAGGCGTCGGCAAGCACATTGAAGGCGCGTTCGCCCAGCAGGGCGTGGACGCGCGCGCCGAGCCAGCTCGTCGCGAGCGCGCGGCGCAGCCGCAAGGACGGGCCGGCAAGGCCGTGCGCGCGTCGCGCCCGGTCCACCTCGAGCAGCACCTTGTGGATGGTCTCCGGGCGCGCGGTCATGCCGCGCACCGCCATATCGACGATCACCCGGTCGACGAACTCGGCGTCGCGCGCGACGAGCTCGCGCAGGAGAAATTCGTAGTCGCCGGCATAGCGGTAAGCTTCGTCGAAATTGCCGTGCTCCGCGAACAGCGACCGATGATGCAGCGCGCCGGGATGGGGGAACATGAAGCCGGAAACAAAGTCGCCGCGCGACTTCGCCCACGGCTTGCCGACCGTCTGCGCCACCACGCCCGCGCGCACGATCAGGTCCATGCGGCCGTAGACGATGCGGTGGCGCGTCGCCTGCGCCGCGCGCGCGAGCTCCTGCAGGGCGCCCGCGTCGTGAAAGCGGTCGTCGGCGCCGAGGAACGCGAGCCAGCTCCCCTTCGCCCGGGCGAGCGCCTTGTTCCACGCGTGATAGATGCCGCGGTCGGGCTCGGAGACCCACGAGCCGAAGAGCGACGCGTTGCCGCGCAGATACTCGACCGTGCCGTCGGTCGAGCCGCCGTCGATGACGACGATCTCCCGGTCGCGAAAGCTTTGCACGACGATGCTGTCGATGCAGGCGGGCAGGGTCGCGGCGCCGTTGAACACCGCGACGACGACCGAGATGTGCGGCTCGGGCATGCGTGCATCATAAGATGAAGTTCACGGTCGTCACGGCATGCCGCAATGCCGCCGCTTATATCGACGAGACGGTCAAATCCGTGCTTTCGCAGCCGGTGTTCGCCACCGGCCGCTGCGAGCTCGAATACCTGGTCTGCGACGGCGCATCGACCGACGGCACGCTCGAGCTCGTGCGCCGCTATGAAGGGCGGGGGGTGCGGGTGTCCTCCGAGCCCGATGGCGGCTTCTACGATGCCCTGGCCAAGGGGCTGCAGCGCGCCACCGGCGACTACGTCGCCTACCTCAACGCGGGCGATCTCTTTCATCCCGCCGGCCTCTCCGTCGCCGCCGACTGCTTCGAGATCCCGGGCGTCGACTGGCTCACCGGCTACGCGGTGGCGTACAACGAGCGCTCGCAGGTCACGCGCAGCGCGCTGCCCTTCCGCTACCGCCGCGCGCTGTTCGAATGCGGCGCTTACGACGCGCGGCGGCTGCCGGCCCTCCAGCAGGAATCGACGCTGTGGCGGCGCTCGCTGCACGCCACGGTCGACTTCAAGTTCCTCGCCAAGCTGCGCTACGCCGGGGATGCGTACCTGTGGAAGTGCTTCGCCACGGCGGCAGACCCCAGCGTCGTGCGCGGCCAGATCGGCGGCTTTCGCATTCACCGCGGCCAGATCTCCGAGAACCTCGACGACTACGTGCGCGAGCTGCGGAGCTTTTCCCGCTCGCCAAACCTGATGGAGCAGCTGCGGTTCGTCAGCGATCGCTTCCTGTGGGCGATGCCCGAGCGTGTCCGGACCGTGTCGGGGGGTTCTCTCGTCGTCTACGACCACGCCGGCCAGGCGTGGCGGCGAGTGCCTTACCGCAGCGCCTACCGGTACCGCTGATAGCCGAACTCGGGGCGCGTGTCGCGGGCGAAGACGAGGTCCATCTGCCAGAACGCATCGTCGTGCGGCCGGTGCAGCGGGTCGGCGAGATCGATGCAGCGGAAGCCGCGCTCGCCGAGCCAGGCGCACATCTCGGGAAACGTCAGGCACTCCGGCGAGATGCGGAAGTTGTAGCACTCCATGACGATCACGTCGGTGTTCCTGAGCGTTTCGGCCGCGCCCGCGAGGATCGGCAGCTCGAATCCGTGCGTGTCGAACTTGAGCAGGTAGGGCCCGGGCAGGCGGCGCGCCGCGACCTCGGCATCGATCGTCACGACCGGCACTTCGACGCGATCCGCCGCCGGCGCAGCGGACGCCTGGCCGCCGAACGGGTCGTCGCCGACTTCGAAAAATACCTTGCCGGCCGCCTTGCCCGCCGCGGCGAGGACGTACTGGGTGTTCGGATGACGCGTGCAGTAATCGCGCAGGGCTGGCTCATGGATGCCTTGCGCCTCGACGAGCAGGTACTGGCACTGCGGAAAGAAGCGCATCAGCTCGTCGGACCACCGGCCGTCCGAGGCGCCGATGTCGATGACGGTCCTGAAGGGGTGCTTGCGCGCGGCGAGCGCGCGAAAGGCGCCTTCCATGGTGCAGCGGTCGCCGGGCGAGCCGACGCGCGCGACGTGGATGCCGAGCGAGCGCAGCGCGCGCTTGATCAGCGCCTTCATAGGGCTGCCCAGTCGAGCGTGCCGCGCAGGTAGCCGCGCAGGTAGTTCCAGCCGGCCCGGACCGGTCCGGCGTCGCCGTAGAGCGGCCGGCCGAGCACCGGAATGCGCGACTCGCGCAGCCGCCCGACGATCGAGCGCAGCGTGGCGACGTACTGGTCGTAGATCCAGCGATTCTCGCGCCCGACGCGGTAGTCGTAATGCAGCACGACGCGCTCGTCGGACACGATCCTCAGGCTGTGGAAATGGTAGAGGACCGGGCGCGCCGTCCCGCGCATGCGCGCCGCATGCGCGACGTTCCACGGCGCCAGCGTGGCTTCCGTGCGCGCGAGCACGTGCACTTCATTGCGGAAGCGCTCCGGCCAGTCGTCCAGGTACTTCTGGTCGCCGAACTTGCCGTCCTCCTCGCGCGCATAGCACCACTCGAGGCAGCGTGCCTGCCACCACTCGAGCACCTTCTTCGCGGCGGCGGTGTTACGGAAGGTCACGAACTGCACGCAGAACCGTCCATAGCGCGCGTGCTCGGCGTATTCCGGCGCGAACGCGTGGTCGGTAATGAGCACCTGCTTGCCTGACGTATCCAGCTCGTCGAGCAGCTGGCGCGGGTCCTGGAAGAAGAAGACGTCGGCATCGACGTACGTCACGCGGGCGATCCCGGGTTGGCGGGCAAGGACCAGGCTCGGCAGGAAAGGCGTCAACGTCCAGCAGTACTCGCCGATCGACCGATTCTTGCGCGTCGCCCGCAGCGCGTCGGTCTCGGCGTCCTTCAGCCGCAGGACCGTTGCATGTTGCAACGCGAGTCCCTCGAGGGCGCTCGCGCAGTTCTCATCCATCGCCAGGATGTGGAGATGGAATGGACGGCCCTGCTCCTCGAGCGACCGGTAGAGGCACAACCCCAGCGGCAGGTAGTGGCTGTCGAACAGCGTGACGAAGTGCTCGACTTGGCTAGCGGAATTCATTCAGCGCGCGGATGACGTCCGCGACCTCGGCGTCGGTGAGCTGCGGGTGGCAGGGGATCGACAGGCAGGTGGCGCCGTGGCGCTCGGCGTTCTCCAGGCCGCGCGGATCGCGGCGCACGCCCGCGCACGGCGGCTGCCGGTGCACCGGAATCGGGTAGTGGATCAGCGTTTCCACGCCGCGCGCCCGCAAATGCTCGGCAAGGCGGTCGCGCTCGTCGCAGAGCACGACGAAAAGATGGTGGACGTGGCTCGACTCCTGCGTCGGCGCCGCGAGCAACCGGAGGCGAGGGTTGTCGATTCCCGCCTGGTAGGAGCGCGCGACGGCGCGGCGGCGCTGGGTGAATTGCTCGAGCACGGACAGTCTCGCGCGCAAGAGCGCCGCCTGCAGCTCGTCGAGCCGGCTGTTCATTCCCAGCTCGGGATGGTGATAGCGGGCCGACTGGCCGTAGTTGCGCAGCTGGCGCGCCTTGGCGGCCAGATCGTCGTCCGAGGTGGTCAGCGCGCCGCCATCGCCCAGCGCGCCGAGATTCTTGGTCGGGTAGAAGCTGAAGGCGCCGACCGCGCCCGCGGCGCCGGCACGGGTGCCGCTCCAGGCGGCGAGATGCGACTGCGCGCAGTCCTCCACCAGGTGGATGCCGGCGTCGTCGCAGAGAGCGCG
This sequence comes from Betaproteobacteria bacterium SCGC AG-212-J23, assembly GCA_001644455.1. Classification (GTDB taxonomy): domain Bacteria; phylum Pseudomonadota; class Gammaproteobacteria; order Burkholderiales; family SG8-39; genus SCGC-AG-212-J23. The sequence continues at coordinate 6,375 of LSTF01000045.1, read as the reverse complement.
CCATGCCTTGAGGTCGTCGACGCGGCCATAGAGGTGCACCGGCAGCACCGCGCGCGTCTTCGGCCCGATGCAGCGCCGCACGCTCTCCATGCTGAGCAGCGCCGTCCTGGGGTCGATGTCGGCGAGGACCGGCTGCGCGCCAGCGCGCATGATCGCGAGGACCGAGGCAAACGCGGTCATCGGCGTCGTGACGACTTCGTCGCCGGGGCCGATGCCGAGGATCCGCAGGGCGATCTCGATGGCGTCGAGGCCGTTGCCGACGCCGACCGCATGCCGTGTGCCGATGAGCGTCGCCCACTGCGCCTCGAAGGCCTCGACTTCCTTGCCGAGGATGTACCAGCCCGAGCGCAGCACCCGCTCGACCGCCCCAAGCTCGTCGCGGCGCAGCGCCTCAGGCTCGCGCGTGAAGCCGTTCATCGGAATCATGCGGGATCCCAGTAGCGGGCGCCGTGCTCCGCGTAATAGCGCAGCGTGCGCTCCAGGCCCTCGCGCAGGCCGACCTTTGGCGTCCAGCCGAGCTCGCCGCGGATCTTGCCGAAGTCCGAGTAGTAGTCGCCGATGTCGATCGCCTTGCGCTCCGCCGGGAAGGAAACGACTTCAAATCGCCCTTTGCCGTGCACAGCCAGCAGCAGCTCCGCCAATGCCTTCAGGCTCACGACTTCGGTCGAGCCGAGGTTGAACACCTTGCCGTCGGCGCGCGCGTCCGCCGCGGCGATGAGCAGCGCGTCGACCGCGTCGTCGACATAGTTGAAATCGCGCAGCTGCGAGCCGTCGCCGTAGACGAGGATCGGCTTGTCCTGGATCGCATTGCGAAGCCAGACGCCGAGGAAGGTCTGGCGCGCGTCCTTGACGCGCATCGCCGGGCCATAGGTGTTGGTGAGGCGCAGGCAGCACGCGCGCAGGCCGTAAACGTCGTTGTAGAGCAGGTGGTATTGCTCGCCGGCGAGCTTGTTGATGCCGTTGACGTCCACCGGGCTCGCCGGATGCTTCTCGTCGACCGGCAGGTAGCGCGGCCGGCCGTAGAGCTGGCGCGTGCTGGCGAAGACCAGCTTCACCTTCGGGCTGTGCTGCCGGCAGGCCTCGAGGATCGAGAGCTGCGCGGCGGCGTTGATCTCGAGGTCGGTCATCGGGTTCGACATCGAGTCGAGGTGGCTCGTCTGGCCGGCGAGGTTGAAGAGGTAGTCCTGTCCCTGCACCAGGTGCGCCATGGCGTGCGGATCGCGCACGTCCGTGATACTGACCGAGACGCGGTCGCGAATGTCCTGCACGTTGAACGGATTGCCGCCGTATTCCGGAATGAGGCTGTCGATCAACGTCACCTTCGCGCCGGCGCCAACGAGCCGGCGGGCGAGGTTCGAGCCGATGAAGCCCAGCCCGCCGGTGATCAGCGCCTTCGCCCCGCTGAACGCGGCGGCGCTCATGCACGCTCCGCGAGCACGACATTGTCGAGAAACAGGTCCTGATTGCCCGGCGTCAGCCAGGCGAGCAGCGTGCCGAGGAGGTTGAACGGCGCCATGAGCACGAGCGTGATGAGCAGGTTGGCGTAGGCGCTGCGCGTCACCGTCACCTTGTACAAGTACGCGTTGGCGAGCTGGAACAGCGTGCGCACGTCCGCCGCCGTCTTCGCGTGCCGCAGGATCCGGAAACCGTTGCGATCGAGGAGCGCCGCCAGGCCGAACGACGAGTAGCGGCCGAAGTCGCGCGGCTGCTCGTGCTCGTCCCAGACGAACGGCACGGTCAGGAGCAGCTTTCCGCCCGCCTTGAGCACGCGGGCGATCTCGCGCAGAAAGGCGTCGGGCTCGAAGATATGCTCGAGCACTTGGTTGCAGATCACGGCGTCAAACGACCTGTCTTCGAAAGGTAGTTTGTGGCCGTTGTAGTAGACGTCCGCGTTCTTGGTGCGGCGGTTCTCCGGCGTGTCGAGCTCCAGGCCGACGTACTCGCGCGCGGCGACCAGGCTCTCGTACGGGCGCGTGCCGCAGCCGACGTCCAGCACCCGGCCGTTGATGTCGCGCGAGAGCTCGCGCACGGCGTGGAAGAGCTCGCGACGCGCGAAGTAGAAGGGATTGACGAAGAGCCCGACGAACCCGGGGCGCATCATCTGCCGCTGGTAATAGGTCTTCAGGCTAGCGAGCATCGAAGATGAACCCCGCGAGCTCGAAGGCGGTCGCGTCGCCGCGCCAGGCGCCGCTGCCGTCGGTGAAGGCGGCGAACGTCGTGAAGCCCTTCGCGAACGCGTCCAGCAGGCGCGCTCGCGAAAAAATCCAGCAGGGGTAGCTCGCCTCGTAGATCTGCGGCGGGACGTGCTGGACGGCGAGCACGTCGCGGGACAGGCCTGAGCAGGGCGTGCGGTCGACGACGACGTGCCGCGCGCCGCAATCCAGCACCTGGCGCACCAGCGCATAGGGATCAGGCAGGTATTGCAGGACGCTCGAGAGAACGACGACGTCGGCGCGCGCGCCTTCGAGCGTGTCCGCGAACTGCAACTCCGCACCCGCGAATTCAGCCCGACCCAGTTCGACGTAGGCCTTCTGTTCCACCACGGTCCACGACAGGCTGCCGGGGATGCGCAATGCCTTGTATTGCCGGTACAGGCCGCCGAGCGCGCCGCCGAAGTCGAGAACGCGCAGCCCGGCGTTGCGGCCTGCTGCACGCGCGAGGGCGGTCATGACGGGAAACGAAAACTGGATTTCCGGAAAGGTCACGCCGTCGCGCGCGTCCGCGGCTTCGCCTTGGCGCACCTTCAGCTCGGCGGCGCGCACGCGCTGCAGGATCTCGCCGCGGTCATAGCCGCCCGAGGCGCGCTGCGCCTCTTCCCAGCTCGCGTAGTCGCCCTCGAAGCGCAGGCCGCGGTGCCCGCGGGGCAGCAGCTCTCGCAAGGCTGCGCGCAGACCCATCAGTGCACCGCCACGTGCACCGCCGCGGCGGAGAGCGCGTTCTTGACGATGCCGTCGAGATCCGACGCGCGGCGGGCGAAGGTGTGTTCTCTCAGCGTGCGCGCCTGCCCGGCGCGCGCCATGGCCGCGCGCTCTTGCGGATGATCGAGCAGCCATCGCGCCTTTTCGACGCATTCGTCGGCGGAACGGTAGGCGCTGACCTCGGAATCGAGCGAGAAGATCTCGCCCAGGTTCGGCTTCCAGTCGGTGAGCAGGCAGCCGCCGACGCCGGTCACCTCGAACAGGCGCATGTTGGACGCGTAGCGATCGGAGGAGTCGGCGTGCGAATTCAGCGTCACCTTCGCATCGCGCACCGTCCGGTACATCTCCAGGCCATAGACGCCGTCGACCATGTGGGGCGCCAGCCGGGGATTGACGACGGGACGCTCGGCCTCCGCCCAGCGTTCCGCGCGTTGCGAGGAGCCGACGGCGCGAAAAGCCGCGCCCAGCCCCCGCTTGACGAGCTGCTTCGCGCCCCTCAGCAGGCCGCGCGGCGGCGCGGGGGAAAAGATCCGCAACGGCAGCGCGTCGGCAAGGCGCTCGAGGAGCTTCTCGCGCGCGACGTGGAATTCGCTGCCGCGGATGATCTGGCCGATGAACACCATCTCGGCGGAGGACTCGGACGGCTGCAGCCGCTGCAGCACGCGCGGATCGAAGCCGTGGTGCAGCTCGGCGGCGCGATGGCCGAGCGCGGCCAGCCGCTCCACGGACTCGCGAGAGCAGGACAGCACCATGTCGCAATCCGCGTAGGCGTTCTCGCGCGGCATCGCGCTGCCGGTCCAGCCCAGGACGAGGCGGATCGCCGGCACCTGCTCGCGAATGCGGCGCAGGAGCCGCGCGTCGTGATGGTCGAACCACAGGACGTCGGGCCGGAAGCGTCGCACCTGCTCGACGGCGATGGCGTCGAGGTCGCGCTCGGGCGCCGGCGACAGGTGCTCCTGCTCCCAAGCCCTCTGCATCGGCGCGACGTTCGAGATCAGCTCCTCGACCTCGTAGCCGAGCGGCTGCAGCGCCGCTTTCCAGGCATCGGCCCAGGCGAAGGCGTCGTAGAACAGCGCTTCGCGCTGCTCGCTGAACGACCCGGCGGCAAGCCCGGGCCGCGCGGCGTAGAAGCGCTCTGCGTACGCCGGATAGACCGAGGTGAGGTGCGCGAGCTTCACCTAGGCGCGCACGATGCGGTCGGGGGAGGGGTCGTAGCGGCCGCGCGTATCGACGATGAGCGAAGCACGAGCGCGAATCAGCTCGTAGTCGAACGCGTCGTGGTCGGTGGCGACGACCACGCAATCCTGCGCGGCGAGCGTTTTGGCATCGCACGCCGTCGAGCGCATCGACAGCGCGGGGTACTGGTGCGGCGCCTGCACCGAGGGCACGTAGGGGTCGGAGTAGGCGACGATGCTGCCCTTCTCGCGCAGCAGGCGGATGAGTTCGATCGACGGCGATTCGCGGATGTCGTCGATGTTTTTCTTGTAGGCGATGCCCAGGATCAGGACGCGGCTGCCCTTGAGCGGCTTGCCCGCCTGGTTCAGCGCGTCGCCGATGCGTTGCAGGACCCAGGCCGGCATGGCCCGGTTGATCTCGCCGGCGAGCTCGATGAAGCGGGTATGCACGCCGTACTGGTGCGCCTTCCAGGTCAGGTAGAAGGGGTCGATCGGGATGCAATGCCCGCCCAGGCCCGGCCCGGGGTAGTAGGGCACGAAGCCGAACGGCTTGGTCGCCGCGGCGCGCACCACCTCGAAGATGTCGATGCCCATCCGGTCGGCGATGATCTTCATCTCGTTGACGAGACCGATGTTGATCGCGCGGTGGATGTTCTCCAGCAGCTTCACCAGCTCGGCGGTGCGCGTCGAGCTGACCGGCACCACGATGTCGATGATCGCGCCGTAGATCGCCTTGCCGACGGCGAGGCAGTCGGGTGTCGTGCCGCCGACGACCTTGGGAATCGTGCGCGTCGAATATTTCTCGTTGCCCGGATCCTCGCGCTCCGGCGAGAACATCAGGAACACGTCGCGGCCCACCTTGAGGCCGCGGCTCTCGATCAGCGGCAGGAACTCCTCTTCGGTCGTGCCGGGATACGTGGTGCTCTCGAGCGACACCGCCTGCCCCTCGCGCAGGTGCGGCAGCAGGGCGCGGATGCTCGCCCGCACGTGCGAGAGGTCGGGCTCGCGGTGCTGGTTGAGCGGCGTCGGCACGCAGACGATCAGCACGTCGGCTTCCTTCGCGCGCGCGAAGTCCGCCGTCGCCGCGAACCCGCGCTTCGCCGCCGCGGCTATCCCGGCGGCGCCGATATGGCGGATAGGACTCTTGCCGCGGTTGAGGAGCGCGACGCGCTCGGCGTCGACGTCGAAGCCGAGGACGCGGAAGCCCTGCTCGACGAAGCGCAGCATCAACGGCAAGCCGACGTAGCCCAGGCCGATGATGCCGATCACGGCGGAGCGCTTGGTGACGCGATCGAGGAGTTTCTCTTTGGAGGTCATGCGCGGGTCTTTTCGTAGACGCCCACCCAGCCGTTGACCGTCGCGTATAGACGGCCGCTCGCGAGGTAGGCAATGCTGGCCAGGAGGTCGAGGGCGAACAGCAGGCGGCTCGCCGGGCCGGCAACGAAGCGCGAGCGTGCGTGGCTGATGCGCTTGGGGCTGCGGCGGTACCAAAGCTCGCGCAGCGCCAGGCGATTGCGCGCCCGGTACTGCACTTGCGCGGCATCGTCCTCGAACACTTCCCGGATTCCCGCCGGCTGGTACGGCTTGACGTGGTCGAAATCGTCGTAGAAGTAGTCGCTCATCAGCGGCGTGGCGATGACGAGGCGCCCGCCGACCCGCAGGCGGTCCAGATAGCCGTCCATCAGCGCGAGCAGCTCGCGGGGAGCGAAATGCTCGATGAGGTGAGACATGAGCAGCACGTCGTACTCTCCCGCGCTGCCCTTGAACTCGTCCGCGGCAAGGCAACGCAGGCCCTGCTTGCGGTTGGCCGCGACGATCTCGGCATTGACGTCGACGCCGGTCGCGTCGAGTCCCGCCGCGTGCATCCGCCCGAGGAATCGGCCATAGCCGCAGCCGACATCGAGGACGCGCCTTCCCGACGCCGCACATGCGCCGGAGACGAAGCGCATCACCTGCTCCGTTTCGCCGTCGAGGCTCATGATCTTCTCGTGCAGGGAGCGCAGCACGCCGGGTCGCCGTCCTTGGTTTCGCGCGTCGATCGCGGGGTCGAGTGTATGCTGGCGGCCCATGAAATCAGCGCTCCTTCGCATCGTTCGGCTGCTCGGCGGCCGCGCAATCACGCGCTGCATCAACGCGCTCGTCCGCCGGGTCGCGGCCTTCACTCATTGGCTGCAGTTCCAGGTCGAATGGGGCATGGAGCCGGCGCCGGAGTGGTTCGACCACTTCCTCGACCAGTACTACGTCTGGCCGAGCACGCGCACGCCGCTCTGGCTCGAGCGCGG
>LSTF01000044.1 GCA_001644455.1 Betaproteobacteria bacterium SCGC AG-212-J23 | reverse complement strand
CGAGCGCTTCGCGCAACTGCTTGTTGGCGCCGACCCCGCCGGCCACGACCAGCCGGTCGAGGCCCGTGCTCTCGAGCGCGCGCGTGCACTTCGCGACCAGCACTTCGACGATCGCGTCGACGAACGCGCGCGCGATGTCGGCGTGCGCCGCCTGGCTCTCGCCCTTCACCAGCGTCAGCACCGCCGTCTTGAGTCCGGAGAAGCTGAAATCCAGGTTGCCGCTCGTGAGCATCGGCCGCGGCAGGTCGTAGCGGCCGGCGGCCCCCTCCTGCGCCAGCTGTTCGAGCGCCGGACCGCCCGGGTAGCCGAGGCCGAGGAGCTTCGCCGTCTTGTCGAACGCTTCGCCAGCCGCGTCGTCGAGCGTTTCACCGAGGAGCTCGTACTTGCCCACCGCCGCCACCCGCATGAGTTGCGTGTGGCCGCCCGAGACGAGCAGGGCCACGAAGGGAAACTTCGGCGCTCGCTCCGAGAGCAACGGCGAGAGCAGGTGCCCTTCGAGGTGATGCACGCCGATCGCCGGGATGGCGAGCGCCTGGGCGAGGCCGCGCGCGAAGGAAGCGCCGACTAACAAGGCGCCGGCGAGCCCTGGCCCTTCGGTGTAGCCGATCCCGGCAAGTTCGTTGATTTGTTTTTTTGAAGATTGAAAAACCTGACGGGTAAGAGGCACGAGGCGCCGGATATGGTCGCGGGAGGCAAGCTCCGGGACGACCCCCCCGTAGGCCTCGTGCATGGCGACCTGGGAGTGGACCGCCTGGGCCAGGAGGCGCCCGTCATAAAGGGCCACCCCAGTCTCGTCGCAAGAGGTCTCGATGCCGAGGATTAGCACGGGGGGATTCTGATACAATTCGCACCCCTTTTCGTAACCGAGAGAAGAAGTTAGATGCCAACAGTACGCGTGAAGGAAAACGAGCCGTTCGAGGTGGCGATGCGCCGCTTCAAGCGCACCGTGGAGAAAACCGGCCTCCTGACCGAGCTCCGTTCCCGCGAGTACTACGAAAAGCCGACCGCAGAGCGCAAGCGCAAGCTTGCCGCCGCCGTGAAGCGCCATCACAAGCGCCTGCGCAGCCAGATGCTGCCGGCGAAGCTGTACTAGCAATTCCTCTAAGACATCAAATCACCGAGGACATGAAGGCCGCCATGCGGGCGAAGGACGCCGCTCGCCTGTCGACCGTGCGCCTTCTCCTCGCGGCCATCAAGCAGCGCGAAGTCGATGAGCGCATCGAGCTCGACGACGCGCAGGTCCTGTCGGTGATCGAGAAAATGATCAAGCAGCGCCGCGAGTCGATTGCCCAGTACGAGAAGGCCGCGCGCAACGACCTCGCCGACGTCGAGAAGGCCGAGATCCAGGTGCTCTCCGCCTACCAGCCGGCGCAGATGAGCGACGCCGACGTCGAAAAGCTGGTCCAATCCACCATTTCCGAGACCGGCGCGAGCGGCGTCAAGGACATGGGCAAGGTCATGGCGGCGCTGAAGGCGAAGCTCGCCGGCAAGGCCGACATGGGCAAGGTTTCGGGGCTGGTCAAGAGCAAGCTTTCCGGATGAAAATCCGGGGGTGATCCCCGATTCGTTCAAGCAAGACCTGCTCAATCGGGTCGATATCGTGGACGTAGTCTCGCGCTACGTGCAGCTGAAGAAGGGCGGCGCCAACTTCCAGGGCCTCTGCCCGTTCCATAGCGAGAAAACTCCGTCGTTCAGCGTCAGCCCCGTGAAGCAGTTCTATCACTGCTTCGGCTGCGGCGCGCACGGCAACGCGATCGGCTTTCTCATGGCGTACGCCGGCCTCGGCTATGTCGACGCGATCAAGGACCTCGCCTCCGGCGTTGGCATGCAGGTGCCCGAAGAGCGTCCGCGGACGAAGGAGGAGATCGCCCGCCAGGAGCGCGAGCCCGATCTCTACGCGGTGATGGAGAAGGCGATGGAGTTCTACCGCGCCGAGCTCAAGAAGTCGCCGCGCGCCGTCGAGTACCTGAAAGGCCGCGGCCTCACCGGCGAGATCGCGGCGCGCTTTCGCATCGGCTACGCGCCCGACGGGTGGCAGCCGCTCAAGGAAGCCTTCGAAAAGTACGAGGACAAATCGCTCGTGGAATGCGGCCTCGTCATCGAGGGCGACGAGGGGAAGCGCTACGACCGCTTCCGCGACCGGGTGATGTTCCCCATCCTCAGCAACCGAGGCTCGGTCATCGGCTTCGGTGGCCGGGTGCTGGGCGAGGGCGAGCCGAAGTACCTCAACTCGCCGGAGACGCAGCTCTTCGAGAAGGGCCGCGAGCTCTACGGGCTGGTACAGGCGCGCGACGCGATCCGCGTCGCCGGCAGGGTGCTGGTGGTCGAGGGCTACATGGACGTGGTCGCGCTCGCGCAGTTCGACGTCGCCTACGCGGTCGCGACGCTCGGCACCGCGACGACGCCGGTGCACGTGCAGAAGCTCTTGCGCCTGACCGACGAGCTCGTCTTCTCCTTCGACGGCGACGCCGCCGGGCGCAAGGCCGCGTGGCGCGCCCTCGAGGTCAGCCTGCCGCTCGCGCTCGACCACAAGCCGATCCGCTTCCTTTTCCTGCCGCAGGGCGACGATCCGGACACCTACATCCGCAAGCACGGCAAGGAGGGCTTCGAGAAGCTGGTGCGCGAGGCGCCGACCCTCTCCGAGTTCCTGCTTGCCGAGCTGCGCGGGCAGGCCGATCTCGGCTCGGCCGAGGGACGCTCGCGATTTCTCTCCGCGGCGAAGGCGCACGTTCAAAAAGTCGCGGCGCCGGCGCTCAAGCTCCAGCTCCTGAAAGAGACCGCGAAGCTCGGCGGCGTGACGCAGGACGAGGTCGAGCGGCTGTACGAGATCCGACAGGCGCCGAGCTATCGACGCGAGGCGCCGCCGCGCAGGTCCTTCAGCCCGCCTTCCTCGACCGAGTGGAAGTTGCTGGCGAGCGTCGCGTCCTGTCCGCAGATCGCGTCCGAGGTGGACCTGTCGTTGCTGGACATGGGCCTGCCGGAATCCCAGGCCCTGGAAGAGCTGGTCGGCTGGTGCCGCGAGTCGGGCCCCGAAGTCTCGGTTGCCATGCTCATCGAGCAATCGCGGGACAGTCGCCACGCCGAGCTCCTCGCCCATGCGCTGGCATGGGGAGAAGACCTTCGGGAGAGCGAGGAGCAGGCTCGGGCGGCGCTGCAGCTCACGTTATGGAGCCTTGAAATCAAACGAAAAGACCGGGAAATAAAATCCCTCGGCGACCGTTTGCAGAAGGGTCAGCTGTCCAAGGAAGAGCATCAGCAGTACGCGAGGATGGTTTCGGAGATGCAGACTTTGAAGCGCCGCCTGCAAGACGAAGGGCGCGGCGCTCGGTAAGCACGCTTCTTGCAGATCGAACCTTTCCCGATTTCAGCTGACAATGTTATTGAAAGCCCTTGAAAACTGAGGCTTTTGATACAATCTTCGGCTTTTCGCGAATTCGGGCTCCCGGGGGAATAGATGGCCAAGCAGAAGCACAAATCCAAGGTTAAGAAGGTCCGCGCGGCGAAGAAGAAGGCCACCGTCGTCCGGCGCCTGAAGCCCAAGCACGCGAAGAAAGCCGCGCCGAAGAAACTCCTGCGCGGCAAGGCTTCCGCTTCCGTCAAAAAGCCGGTTGGCAAAGCGGTGCCGGCGCCCAAGGGCGCCGCGGGCAAGGTCGTCGCCGGCAAGCCCGAAGCGCAGAAGCTCCCCACCGGCAAGCAGATCAAGACCACTGCGAAGCAGGCGCTCGAGCTTCTCGAAGCCAAAGTCGCGCAGGTCAAGACCAAGGGCAAGCGCGGCCGCCGCGGCGGCAAGGACTGGCTCGTCCCGCCGGAGATGCCGAAGGAAGATGCCGAGGCCCGGCGCACGCGCCTCAAGAACCTGATCAAGCTCGGCAAGGAGCGCGGCTTCCTCACGTACTCGGAGATCAACGACCATCTCCCGGACGATCTCGTCGACGCCGAGCAGATCGAAGCAATCATCTCGACCTTCGGCGACATGGGTATCCAGGTCTACGACCAGGCGCCCGACCAGGAGACGCTGCTCATCGCCGCGGACGCGGCGCCGGTCGCGCAGCCCGATGAGGATGTGGAAGAGCAGGCCGAAGCGGCGCTTTCCACCGTCGACTCCGAATTCGGCCGCACCACCGACCCGGTGCGCATGTACATGCGCGAAATGGGCTCGGTGGAGTTGCTCACGCGCGAGGGCGAGATCGAGATCGCCAAGCGCATCGAAGACGGCCTGCGCCACATGATCCTCGCGATCAGCGCCTGCCCGACGACCGTGCGCGAAATCCTCGACCTCGCCGACAAGGTGGAGAAGGACGAGTCGCGCATCGACGAGGTGGTCGACGGCCTGATCGACCCCAACGCCAAGGACACCTTCGATCCGAAGAAGGCTGCGCCGACGCCGGAGGAAGAAGAGGCGCAGATCAACGAGGAGGAGGCAGAGGAGGACGAGGAGGCCGCCGAAGCCGCGCAATCCGCGAGCCTGCTCAAGCTGAAGGGCGAGGCGATGGAGAAGTTCAACCGCATCCGTCGCCTCTACGACAAGCTGCTCAAGGCGCTCGAGAACAAGGGCTCGAAGGACAAGGACTACCTGCGCGTCCGCGACCAGATCTCGACCGAGCTGATGACCTTCCGCTTCACCGCGCGCACCGTCGAGCGGCTCTCCGACAGCGTGCGCAGCCTGGTCGACGAGATCCGCCGCCACGAGCGCGAGATCCACGACATCTGCGTCGAGAAGGCCGGCATGCCGCGCCAGCACTTCATCAAGATCTTCGCCGGCACCGAAGGCTCGAAGCGCTGGCTGACGACCGAGATGAACACCGAGCAGCCCTGGACGGAGAACATGCGCCGCCTGGAGCCGTCGATCCTCGAGCTGCTGGGCAAGGTGCAGGCGGTGCAGCAGAAGATCGGCATCTCGATCAAGGATCTCAAGGAGATCAACAAGCAGATGTCGACGGGGGAAGCCAAGGCTCGGCGAGCCAAGCGCGAAATGACCGAGGCCAACCTGCGCCTCGTGATCTCGATCGCCAAGAAGTACACCAACCGCGGCCTGCAGTTCCTCGACCTCATCCAGGAAGGCAACATCGGCCTGATGAAGGCGGTGGACAAGTTCGAATACCGCCGCGGCTACAAGTTCTCGACCTACGCCACGTGGTGGATCCGCCAGGCCATCACGCGCTCGATCGCCGACCAGGCGCGCACCATCCGCATTCCGGTGCACATGATCGAAACCATCAACAAGATGAACCGCATCTCGCGCCAGATCCTGCAGGAGACCGGCCAGGAGCCCGATCCGCAGACGCTCGCGCAGCGCATGGAGATGCCGGAAGAGAAGATCCGCAAGATCCTCAAGATCTCCAAGGAGCCGATCTCCATGGAGACGCCGATCGGCGACGACGACGACTCGCACCTCGGCGATTTCATCGAGGATCAGTCGACCATGGCGCCGTCCGACGCCGCGACCTACGCGTCGCTGCGCGACGTGACCAAGGAAGTCCTCGACACGCTCACGCCGCGCGAGGCGAAGGTGCTGCGCATGCGCTTCGGCATCGAGATGTCGACCGACCACACGCTGGAAGAGGTCGGCAAGCAGTTCGACGTCACGCGTGAGCGCATACGCCAGATCGAAGCCAAGGCGCTGAGGAAGCTGCGGCATCCCTCGCGCTCGGAGCGGCTGAAGAGCTTCCTCGACCAGGAAGGCTGATCCGAAGGAGAGCAGTAACGAAAGGGCCGCGAAAGCGGCCCTTTTTATTTGCAGTAGAGTATTTCGGCGGGCCGGTAGCTCAGTCGGTCAGAGCAGGGGACTCATAATCCCTTGGTCGTTGGTTCGATTCCAACCCGGCCCACAAACACTCCTACCGGCAGCCGCATGAACAAAACAGCGTGCCTTGTCGTTGCGTTGCTCCTGATGGTCTCGTTCGCGGCCAGCGCTCAGCAGCAGTGGAATTGGACCGAGCACGCCTATCCGGAGGACGGCTTCCGCGTGGAGTTCAACGGGCCGGTCGAGGTGCGGCGAATGCTCCTCGATGAGCAGGCGCGCGAGGGGATCACGCGTGGCACGCAGTACATGCTGGAGGAAGGCGATCACGTCTACCTCGTCGCGGCGAGTCTCAACAAGGTTCGCCTGAACTTCACGGTGGGCGTGGAGCGGAGCTTCGCCGGCCTGAAGTGCGGGGCCAGGATCAGCGACCGACCGGTCGAAGCCGGGGCGGGACGCGAGCTGCATGGCGAGCACTGCATCGACGGGACCTACGAAGCCGAGGTGAGATATCTGCGCTCCGGCTTGTGGTTCTACCAGGTGCTCGCGCTCTACAAGCACAGGGGCGGCGACACGGCCGCAGCGCGCTACTTCCTCGATTCCTTCCGGGTGACGCGCTAGCTGGCGTTGCCCTGCGCGGCCTTGAGGTCGAGCAGCCTGGCGAAATGATCGAGCGAGAGGAGATGCACGTAGATCCTCGCCAGGATTCCGCGGCGCACGAGATTCTTCAGCTGCGCCGCGTTCAGGTTCTCGATGTTCTTCTCGGCGACGCGATACATGCCGCCCAGCTGCATGGCCGCACCGCCCTTCTCCGCCTTGAGCTTGGCCTGCATCGTGAAGGGCTCGAGCAGCCCGTAGTCCGCGAGAATGGCGCACAGCTCGCGCGTGCGCTCGAGGTCGGCTTCGTACTCGCCGAGCAGGCGCTCGAAGTCCTGCCACTTCGCGGTCGGCTTGCCGCTCGCGTCGAACAGCGCCTCGCCGGCCTCGTCGATCGCCGACTGCTCGACGCAGATCAGCCGGTTCTGCTGCTCGACCTGGTTGACGTTCACCTTCGCCATGCAGAACGGATAGCGGCGGGCATAGGCGGGCATGTAAACGTCGCCGACCCAGCGGCCGTCCCTGACGAAAAGGTTCTCCTTGGTGTTCATGCCGACCACGGCGACCGCGCTATAGGTCTTGCCGTCGCCGATGAAGACGATCGGATAGTGGCGGCCGGCGGGAACGAATTCGCTGTGGCTGATCGGGATCGCGCCGCCCTGGCTCGCGAAGGCGGGGACTTCGCCGGGCGCGAGCAGGCGCACCTTGTGCGTCTTCTGAAACGGCACGACTTGCTTGTAGCCGAAGGGCGCAGAGATCTGCATGGGGGAACTCCGGAGCCCTTGATGTTACTGTAAAATCACGCCCTCTCTTGGGGTGGTAGCTCAGCTGGGAGAGCGTCGCGTTCGCAATGCGAAGGTCGGGAGTTCGATCCTCCTCCACTCCACCAACATTTTCCGCGCAGCAAAAAAAAGAAACGGGCCGCTATCGAGCGGCCCGTTCCATTTCGGCGACGCGAAACCTACTTCGAAGTACCGGATGAGCTCGCGCCCGAACCGCTGCCCGTGCCCATGCCGGTCGAGCCGCCGGTGCTGCCGGCCCCCGACGCACCGCTGCCGATCGAGCTACCGCTCGAGCTCGGCGAGGCGCTGGAGCCGCTGCTCGAAGACGAGCCGCTGGGGGACGCGCCCTGCTCGCGCACGCAGCGCTCTTTCTCGGAGCCCGTCAGGCTGTCGCATTGCGTGGTGCCGCCGAGAGCGGGCGAGCTGGTCGAAGAGCCGGTCGAGCCGCTGGTGGATGAACCGGCGCTGCCGCTCGCGCTCGGTGTGCTACCGACGCCCTGAGACGACGAATCGGCGGCGACGGCGGCGAGCGACGCCGCAAATAGTGCGGCAAGCGTTGCGGCGGAAAGGATTTTCAGCATTGTGCTTCTCCTAGGTGAAGTTCAGAGGGGAGACTTGCGCCGGGAGAGACGCAAGCGCCGTGCCGTCAGGATCGCGTCAGCGCGCCGCGCGCGATCCTGCTGCCAGCAGTCGCGCCACGCCCGCCTCGTCACGCAACCCGCGCATGGTCTTCTGCAGTCGGCCGGTGAGATAGGAATCGATGACCACGGGATGCACGTAACACTTGCGGCAAACCGCCTTGGTATTGCGCAGCTGCTCCGCCACCGCGGCGATCGCGCTCGCCACATTGCGGCGCGCAGCAGCGGCCGAGGCGGGTATCTCGAGCGCGCGCAACTCGCGAGCGCAGAGCACCGTGCCTCCCCAGGTGCGGAAGTCCTTGCTGGTGAAGTCCTCGCCGGCGATCTCTTTGATATAGGCGTTCACGTCGGCGGATTCCACCGCATGGCTTTCGCCCTGTTCGTCGACGTAGCAGAAGAGCTGGTAGCCGGGAAGATCGAGCATGCGGCGCACGATGCCGGCCAGCCGCCGATTGGTGAGCGCCACCTCGTGCGCGACGCCGCTCTTGCCGCGGAAGCGGAATTCGAGCTTCGCGCCCCGCACGCGCACCTGCCGCTCGCGCAGCGTGGTGAGGCCGAACGAATCGTTCGCGCGCGCGTATTCCTCGTTGCCAATGCGCACGAAGGTGGTCTCGAGCAGGTGGACCACCATAGCCAGCACTTTCTCGCGCGGCAGCCCCGGCCGCGCCAGGTCGCGTCGCACGCGGGCGCGGATGCGCGGCAGCGCGGCGGCGAACTCCGCCATGCGGGAGTACTTCACCTCGTCGCGAAACTCGCGCCAGCGCGCGTGATAGCGGTATTGCTTGCGCCCTCGGGCATCGCGCCCGGTCGCCTGCAGGTGCGCGTCGTCGCGCGAGGCGATCAGGACCTCGCGCCATGCCGGGGGGATGACCAGCGAGCGGATGCGCGACAGCGTGCTGGCGTCGCGCACCGTCCCGCCGCCCGGGCGGACGTAGCGAAATCCCCGACCCGCCTGCCGCCGGCGGATGACGAGCGCCGCGCCGTTCAGGTAGCGCAGGCCCGCGGCGTGCGCGTGCTCGTGGCCGTTGCCGGTCATACCTGCCAGCATTGCAAAGCGCGTGCCGCGCTACCATTGGGTGCATGACGCCGCTGCGCTTCGTTGCTGCCGCCCTGCAGCGGATGGTGGACCGGATTGACCCTCAGGCCGGCCGCTACCGCATGCTGTTCGAGTCGAGCCCCTTGCCGATGTGGGTGCTCGACGCCGATTCCCTGCGCTATCTTTCGGTGAACGATGCCGCGGTACGCCTCTACGGCTACAGCCGCGAGGAGTTCCTCGCCATGAGCGCGCACACCGTCGACCCCGAGGCGGGCGAGCTCGGCCCGGGCGTGTCGCGCCACACCAAGAAGAGCGGCGAGGAGATCACCGTCGACCGCGTCGTGCACCTGGTCAGCTGGCGCAGCCGGCCGGCGAGGCTGGTGTTCATCCGCGACATCACCGAGCGCCAGCGCACGCAGCTCGCGCTGGAGCGCCTGAACCGTGAGCTCGAGCACTCGCACGAGCGGCTGCGCGCGCTGTCGCGCCGCCTGCTGGAAGTGCAGGAGGAGGAGCGCGGCCGCCTGGCGCGCGACCTGCACGACGACATCGGCCAGGCCCTGACGGCGCTCAAGATCCAGCTCGAGTCGGTGCCGCGCGACGGCGCCGAGGCCGGGCCGCGCACGCGCATCGACGATTGCATCGAGACGACGCGCCACACGATCGAGCGAGTGCGCCAGCTCTCGCTCAGCCTGCGGCCCTCGCAGCTCGACGATCTCGGCCTCGCCGCGGCGCTGCGCTCGCATCTCGACCGCCAGGCGCGCGTCGCCGGCCTCGTGCCGCACTTCGACGCTCTCGAGGCACCCGCCGAGCTCGCTGCCGATACCGAGACGGCCTGCTTCCGCGTCGCGCAGGAGGCGATCACCAACGTGCTGCGGCACGCGCAGGCGCGCAACCTCTGGCTGCACCTCGCCCTCGTGGGCGGTGAGCTCGCCCTCTCGGTGCGCGACGACGGCCGCGGCTTCGACGTCGAGTCGGTGCGCCGGCGCGCCGGCACGGCCGGCAGCCTCGGCGTGCTCGGAATGGAAGAGCGCGTCGCGCTGGTCGGAGGGTCCTTCGAGCTGCGCTCGCTCCCGGGCAAGGGCACCGTGATGCTCGCCACCTTTCCTCTCTGCGCATGATTCGCGTCCTCCTCGCCGACGATCACTCGCTGGTGCGCGCGGGCATCCGCTCGCTGCTCAATGCCATGGCGGAAGTCGAAGTGGTTGGCGAAGCGTCGAGCGGCGAGGAAGCGCTCGAGATCGTGGCGCGCCAGCAGCCCGACGTGGTGCTGATGGACATCGCCATGAAAGGCATCACCGGCCTCGATGCCGCGGCGCGCCTGCGCGAGCGTCATCCCGGGGTGCGGGTGGTCATCCTGTCGATGCACTCGGGCGAGGAATACGTGCTGCAGGCGCTGCGCGCCGGCGCCGCGGGCTATCTCCTCAAGGACGCCGCGACCGGTGAGCTCGAGCTCGCGCTGCGCAGCGTGATGCGCGGCGAGAGCTGGCTGAGCCCCGCGGTATCGCGCCAGGTCGTCGAGGGTTACGTGCAGCGCGCCGGCGCGGAGGCGCCGCCCGACGTGCTCACCGCCCGGCAGCGCGAGGTGCTGCGTCTCGTCGCCGGCGGGAAAAGTACGAAGGAAATCGCATTTTTTCTCAACCTTTCGGTGAAGACGGTGGAAACGCACCGCGCGCAGATCATGGAGCGCCTGGGAATCCGCGACGTCCCTGGCCTCGTGCGCTACGCCCTGCGCACCGGTCTCGTGCCGCCGGATAGTTGACGCTCTTTCACTTTTCTCCCTCAGGAATTTCCTAAGCCGCTCTCAGGAAGCCCCCGATGCCTTAGCCGCGGCGCCGCGCGTAGCCTGACGGAATGCAAGAAACTGTTCGAATCCATCGCGTCGCGATCGCCGACGACAGTCCCGCGTTTCTCGCCGCGGCGGCGAGCCACGTCGCGGGCCTGCCCGGCTTCACGCTCGCCGGTACCGCGAACAGTGCCGGCGATGCCCTCGCGCTCGTGCAGGCGGCGACGCCCGACGTGCTGCTGCTCGACCTCGGCCTTGCGCCCAACCGCGCGCTCGATCTCGTGCGGCGCGTGAAGGCGACGCCGGGTGCGCCCGCGGTCGTCGCGCTGGCGCTGTTCCACACGCCGGAAGCCGTGGCGGCGGCAAAGCGCGCCGGCGCCGACGCGCTGGTGGGCAAGGAAAGCTTCGTCGCCGGATTGCGCCAGGCGCTGGCGAACATCTTCCCGGCCCGAGCCTAAGTCTTCCTCTCCAGTCTTCGGGCGAAGACCGTCATTTCCTTCTCGGCCTGCCGGTCGCCCCGGGCTTTCGCCGCGTCGATGCCATGGCGATACGCGTCCAGCGCCGCGTCCGCCTGTCCCGCTTCGGCGAACTCGCCGCCGAGCGCTTTCCATGCCGCCGAATACATCGGATCGCGCGCCACCGCGTCGCGCAGGAACTCGATCGCCCGCTCGCGCTCGCCGGCTTTCGCGTACTCCAGCCCGAGCGAATAGCGCAGCAGCGCGCCGTCGCGCGGCGTGCCGAGCAGCTTCTCCAGGCTGGAAATCACTACGCTAAGATACCCGTCATGAAGAGCGCCATCCAGACGCGCGACGCACCGGAAGCGATCGGCACCTATTCGCAGGCCGTCAGGATAGGAAATGACGCCGGCGGCTCCACCGTCTACGTCTCGGGGCAGATCGGCCTCGATCCGGCGAGCATGCAGATGGCCGAGGGCATCGACGCGCAGACGCACCGGGTGTTTCGCAATCTCGCCGCGGTCGCCACGGCCGCCGGCCTCGGTCTCGAGCACGCGGTGCGAATGACGGTCTATCTCACCGACCTCGCGCACTTCGCGCGCGTCAACGAGATCATGGCGCAGTACGTGAAAGAGCCGTACCCGGCTCGCGCCGCGGTCGGTGTCTCCGGCCTGCCGCGCGGCGCGCTGGTCGAGGTCGACGCCATCCTGCACGGGTGAAGAACGAAGCACTCGAGCGCAAGTTCCAGAAGCTGGGACTGCGCCGGAGCTTCGATTTCGTCCTGCACCTGCCGTTGCGCTACGAGGACGAGACCGTCCTCGGCACGGCCGACACCGCGGTCCCGGGCGAGCCGCTGCAGATCGAGGCCAAAGTGCAGCGCGCCGAGATCGCCTACCGGCCGCGCCGCCAGCTCGTGGTGCACGCCGAAGGCCTGGTGCTGCGCTTCTACAACTTCTACGGCAGCCAGCTGAAGCAGCTGCAGCGCGCGGCTACGGAGGGCTTGCGAGTGCGCGCGTTCGGCGAGCTTCGCGGCGGCTGGTTCGGCGCCGAGATGGTCCATCCGCGCTACCGCATCGTCGGCGAAGGCGAGCCCCTGCCCGAAGCGCTGACGCCGATCTATCCGGCCACCGCCGGCCTGCCGCAGCGCGAGCTGCGAGAACGCGTGCTGCGCGCTCTCGACAGCGAGCCGCTCGCCGAAACCTTGAGCGACGAGCTCCGCAAGCGCTATAGCCTCGCCGGGTTCGCCGAGAGCGTTACGCTGCTGCATCGTGCACGACCGGGCAACGACCTCGAGGCCGCCTGGCGCCGGATGAAATTTGACGAAGTCCTCGCGCAGCAACTCTCGATGCGCTTCGCCTACCGCGAGCGGCACTCGCGGCGCGCGCCGAAGCTGCCGGGCGACGGACCGCTGCTCAAGGCGTTTTTCGAACGCCTGCGGTTCAAGCTGACCCGCAGCCAGTCGCTTGCCGCCGGCCAGGTGCTGAAGGACCTCGCCGCGCCGCATCCCATGCAGCGTCTGCTGCAAGGCGACGTCGGCAGCGGCAAGACCGTGGTCGCCGCGATCGCCTGCCTTGCCGCGGTCGACGCCGGGTGGCAGGCGGCGGTGATGGCGCCGACCGAGATTCTCTCGGAGCAGCACTTTCGCAAATTCAGCGAGTGGCTCGCGCCGCTCGGGGTGACGATCGGCTGGCTGCACGGCAAAGTGCACAAGAAGGAGAAGCTCGCCGCCGCCGAAGCGCAGATCGTCATCGGCACCCACGCGCTCATCGAGCGCGGCGTCGAGTTCAAGCGCCTCGGCCTGGCCGTGATCGACGAGCAGCACCGCTTCGGCGTCGATCAGCGGCTGAAGCTCGGCCGCAAGCGTGCGCGCGTCCATCCGCATCAGCTGATGATGAGCGCCACGCCGATCCCCCGCACGCTGGAGATGACCGCCTACGGCGACCTCGACCTGTCGAGCATCACCGAGCTGCCGCCCGGGCGCCGGCCGGTGGCGACGCGCCTCTTCGCCGACGCGAAGCGCGGCGAAGTGCTGGATCGCATCCGCGCATCGTGCGCCGAGGGGCAGCAGGCGTACTGGGTCTGCCCGGTGATCGAAGAATCGAAGGAAGGCGTGCAGACCGCGGTGGCGACCTACGAGCGGCTGCGCGCCGAGCTTTCCGGGCTGCGCGTCGGACTCCTGCACGGCCGGCTGCCTTCGGATGAGAAAGCGGCGGCGATGCAGACGTTCGTCGCGGGCGAGACGCAGCTTCTCGTCTGCACCACGGTCATCGAGGTCGGGGTTGACGTGCCGAACGCGTCCCTCATGGTGATCGAGAGCGCCGAGCGCTTCGGCCTGGCGCAGCTGCACCAGTTGCGCGGACGAATCGGCCGCGGCTCGCGGGAGAGCGTATGCATCCTGCTGTACGGCGAGCTGAGCGACACGGCGCGGCAGCGGCTGAAGGTCATTTTCGGGAGCAACGACGGCTTCGCGATCGCGCAGCAGGATCTGCAAATCCGCGGCCCGGGGGAATTTCTCGGCGAGCGCCAGAGCGGGCAGCGGGTTTTGCGCTACGCCGACGTATTCGATGTGGATCTCATCCGGCAGGCGCGTGAGGCGGCCGATGCCATGCCTGACGATGCGGCGCGGGCGCACGTCGAGCGCTGGTACGGCTCGAAACGAGATCTTCTCGACGCCTAAGGTATTCTTGGCCATGGACCTGGCGCTGATCGCGAAGCGGCTCGACGCCTACGAGCGCCTGGTGCGTCTCGACAAGCCGGTCGGTGCGCTGCTCCTGCTCTGGCCGACGCTGTGGGCGGTCTGGCTCGCTTCCGGCGGGCAGCCGGCGCTGAGGGTCGTTGTCGTCTTCGTCCTCGGCACCTTCCTCATGCGCTCCGCGGGATGCGCGGTGAACGACTATGCCGACCGCGACTTCGATCCGTTCGTGAAGCGCACGCGCGAGCGGCCGCTCGCGGCGCGCGAGATCGCGCCGGTCGAGGCGCTGGCGGTCGCGGGGGCGCTTTCGCTTGCCGCCTTCGGGCTGACGCTGCTGCTGAATGGATTCGCGATCGCGCTGTCCTTTCTCGGCCTCGCGATCGCTGCGGCCTATCCGTTCACCAAGCGCTTCTTCGTCTTGCCGCAGCTGGTGCTCGGCGTCGCCTTCGGCTTCGGCATCCCGATGGCCTACGCCGCAATCCAGGACGCGCTGCCGGCGGAGTGCTGGCTGCTGCTCGCGGCCAACATCTGCTATTCGTTCGCGTACGACACCGAGTACGCGATGGTCGACCGCGACGACGACGCGAAGCTCGGCATCCATACCTCGGCGCTCTTCCTTGGCCATTGGGACGTGGCGGCGGTGATGGCGTGCTACGTCGGGATGCTCGCGCTGCTCGCGGTGCTGGGGATCCGGCTGGACCTCGCGTGGCCGTACTACGCGGGGCTTGCGGCCGGCGCGAGCATGATGCTGCACCACTGGCGCCTGATCCGCGGACGCACGCGCGAAGGCTCCTTCCAGGCGTTCCGCCACAACAACTGGGTCGGGGGCGCGATCTTCGTCGGCATCGTTTTCAGCCAGGAAGGCGCGTGGCCGTGGCGGTAAACGAAGCCGCGCCGATCGCGCGTTTCGAATTCGGCGCGGGCCCGCTGCGCGGCAGCGAGCTCGTGCTCTATCGCTCATCCGTCGTGCACCGCGGCGGCGTCGAGCTCGAGACGCTGCAGCTCGCGGCCATCGCCGCGCTGCGCGTCGCGTTCGCGCGCGACACGCGTCGCTTCGCCTGGGGCATCGGCCTCGTCGTCGCCGCGCTGTTCTGCCTTGCGATCGCCGCGCCGCTGGGCGCATGGTCGACGCAGGCGGTTGCCGACCTCACCTCGGCGGGCGGGCAGGGCGTGGCGCGCGCCCTCATCAGCTTCTTCCGCGTCATCGAGGCGATCGCCACGTTCCTGCCGGTGCTCTCGCTCGGCGGCGCGCTCGGCGGCGCGTTTCTCATCGTGCGCGGCTGGCAAGGCAACACCACGCTGACGCTGAGCTTCGGGGCCTTCGAGCGCTCCTACGCGGCGCGCGGCCGCGATCCGCTGCTGCTCGATTTCGCCGACCGGCTGAGCGCGCGGCTCATGTCGCCCGAGCGCTAGCGGTGAAGTACGCCGACCTGCGCGAGTTCCTCGCCCAGCTCGAGGCGCGCGGCGAGCTGAAGCGCATTGCCGTCCCGGTCTCGCCGCGCCTGGAGATGACGGAAGTCAGTGATCGCGTGTTGCGCGCTGGCGGGCCTGCGCTGCTTTTCGAGAAACCGGTGGGGCACGACATGCCGGTGCTCGCGAATCTCTTCGGCACCGTCGGACGCGTCGCGGCGGCAATGGGCGTGCAAAACGAGAAGGACCTCCGGGAGATCGGCAAGCTCCTGTCCTATTTGAAGGAGCCCGAGCCGCCGACAGGGCTTCGCGACCTCTGGGACAAGTTTCCGCTCTTCAAGCAGGTCCTCAACATGGCGCCGAAGACCCGCAGCAGCGCGCCCTGCCAGGAGATCGTGTGGGAGGCGAAGGACGTCGACCTCGCGCGGCTGCCGGTGCAGACCTGCTGGCCGGGCGACGCCGGTCCGCTCATCACCTGGGGCCTCACGGTCACGCGCGGGCCGGCGAAGCGGCGGCGCAATCTCGGCATCTACCGCCAGCAGGTGATCGGCCGCAACCGCCTCATCATGCGCTGGCTCGCGCACCGCGGCGGCGCGCTCGACTTCCAGGATCACGCCCAGGTATCGAAGGATCCGTTTCCGGTCGCGGTCGCGATCGGCGCCGATCCCGCCACCATCCTTGCCGCGGTCACGCCGATCCCCGATACGCTCGGCGAGTACCAGTTCGCCGGCCTGCTGCGCGGCGCGCGGACCGAGCTCGTGCGCTGCCTGTCCCACGACCTCGAGGTGCCCGCCAGCGCGGAGATCGTGCTTGAAGGCTTCATCCAGCAGGGCGATACCGCGCCCGAGGGACCGCACGGCGACCACACCGGCTACTACAACGAGGTCGAGCGATTTCCGGTGATGACGGTGGAGCGCGTCACCATGCGCCGCTCGCCGATCTACCACTCGACCTACACGGGCAAGCCGCCCGACGAGCCTTCGGTGCTCGGCGCGGCGCTGAACGAAGTGTTCATTCCGCTGCTGCAGCGCCAGTTTCCGGAGATCGTCGACTTCTACCTGCCGCCCGAGGCGTGCTCCTACCGGCTCGCCGTCGTGACGATGAAGAAGCAATACCCCGGCCACGCGCGGCGCGTGATGTTCGGCATCTGGAGCTTCCTGCGGCAGTTCATGTACACCAAGTTCATCGTTGTCTGCGACGACGACGTCGACGCGCGCAATTGGCAGCAAGTGGTCTGGGCGATGAGCACACGCGTCGATCCGGCGCGCGACAGCGTGATCGTCGAGCAGACGCCGATCGACTATCTCGACTTCGCCAGCCCCGTGGCCGGCCTCGGCTCGAAGATGGGCATCGACGCGACCGCCAAGTGGCCGGCGGAGACCGCCCGGCAGTGGGGCCGGCCGATCGTCGCGGATGCCGAGGTGAAGCGGCGAGTCGACGCTATCTGGAAGGACCTCGGCTTGTAGGTCCGTTGTAGACCCACCCGAGCAAGGCGTCCATCGCCGCATCGGTTTCCGGGGCTCTGGGATGGTTGACGATCATCACCACCACGTGCCGCTTGCCGTTGCGGTCGAGGACGTAGCCGCCGATGGCGCGCGCTTCGTTCAGCAATCCGGTCTTGATGTGCGCGCTGCCGGCGACTCGCTC
Organism: Betaproteobacteria bacterium SCGC AG-212-J23; assembly: GCA_001644455.1. Lineage (GTDB taxonomy): Bacteria > Pseudomonadota > Gammaproteobacteria > Burkholderiales > SG8-39 > SCGC-AG-212-J23. The sequence goes on along the minus strand of LSTF01000044.1, from coordinate 12,281 downwards.
GCCGCGCATGCGCTTCTTCATCGTCCCGTCGGCCGCGACCACCGGCAGCGAGGCGACGAACTCGGGCATCACCGGGCTTCGCCATGCCGCTTGCAGGATCTGCGCCATGCTTGCGGCGCTGATCCGCTCGTTGCGCGAAAGCCCCGAGCCGTTCTCGAGCACCAGCTCGGGCGCGCGGATGTTCTTCAGCGTCAGCCACTGGCGGATCGCCCGCGTGGCGTTCTCCGCCTGCGCGGGCGTGCCCACCAGCTCGGCGGCGAGCGTGAGGAAGAGCTGCCGCGCCATCACGTTGTTGGAGAACTTGTTGATGTCGCGCACCGTTTCGGCGAGCGATTCGGATTCGTGGGTATAGACGAGGCGCGCGGTCGGCGGCACGACGCCTTCGCGCACAGCGCCCTTCCAGGTGCCGCCCATCTCGGCCCAGAGCTGCCGGATCATTCCCGCGGCGTAGTCCTCCGGGGTGTTGAGCACGACGTTGAAGTCCTTTTCGCCGCACTGCAGGGGATAGAGGCCGGTGAACGAGGCGCGCGGCTTCGGCTTGGACTCGAATGTCGCTGCCATCAGTTCGCGGAAGGCGCGTCCTTCGGGGCATGGCCCCTCCGCGAGGCGCAGCGAATTCACCACCTCCAGCCCCGGCAGCGCCGGCTCGACGAACAGGCGCACCTTGCCGCCTTCCTCGGGAAGAAAGGTGAAGCGCAGGGACTTGAAGTTCACGAGCAGCGCGTCGGGCGGCACGTTGTAGGGACGGTAGATCTCGCTGTCGAAAGAGACGTCGGGCACCGCGGCGAAGTAGCTGCGGTCGAGGATCACGTCGCCGCGGATCTCACGCAGCCCGCGGCCGCGCAGATTGCGCAGCAGCATCCAAAAGCTCTCGTAATTGAGCTTCGGGTCCCCATAGCCCTTGAGCACGAGGTTGTCGCCGTCAAGGTAGGCCTCGGTCTTCCAGCGATACGCGGGACCCAGCAGTTCCAGTGCTGCGTAAGTCGTCACGAGTTTCATCGTCGACGCAGGATTGAACGGCTGGTGCGCGTTCATGGTGAGCGACGAGCGCACGCTGCCGGCTTCCTGCACGACCACCGCGACATTGGAGAGTGGCACGCCCGCGACGCGCAGGCCTTCGAGCACTTCCTTCGGCAACTGCCCGGCCGCGAGTCCCGGGACCAGCGCGAGGCACAGCAAAAAGGTCTTGAAAAGCCGGGGCATAGGGCCTATTATTAGCACTCGTCGTTACTGAGTGCTAAGTGACTTGGATCACCCAAGTCATTGTAAATCATCCTTTTTTCAATGGAGATGGATATGAAGATTCGCCCGCTGCATGACCGCGTGATCGTCAAGCGCATCGAAGAAGAGCGCAAATCCGCCGGTGGCATCGTGATCCCCGATACCGCTGCCGAGAAACCCGACCAGGGCGAAGTCGTCGCCGTGGGCAAGGGCAAGAAAGACGACAACGGCAAGGTGATCCCGGTCGACCTCAAGGTCGGCGATCACGTGCTGTTCGGCAAGTATTCCGGCCAGACGGTGAAGGTCAAGGGTGACGAGCTCCTCGTGATGCGCGAGGAAGACATCATGGGCGTAATCGAAGGTCGCTGAGCGAACGCCGCCAACTAGATCGAATACAGGAGAAGCAACAATGCCAGCCAAAGAAGTCCGCTTTCACGAAAACGCGCGCGTGCGCATGGTCCACGGCCTGAACATCCTGGCCGACGCCGTCAAAGTTACTCTCGGCCCCAAGGGCCGCAACGTCGTTCTCGAGCGCTCGTTCGGCGCCCCGACCGTCACCAAGGACGGCGTCTCGGTCGCCAAGGAGATCGAGCTGAAGGACAAGTTCGAGAACATGGGCGCGCAGATGTGCAAGGAAGTCGCCTCCAAGACCTCCGACGTCGCCGGTGACGGCACGACGACCGCGACGGTCCTTGCCCAGGCCATCGTCCGCGAGGGCATGAAGTACGTCGCCTCGGGCATGAACCCGATGGACCTGAAGCGCGGCATCGATAAGGCGGTCGTCGCCGTGGTCGAGGAGCTGAAGAAAATCTCCAAGCCCTGCTCGAGCTCCAAGGAAATCGCCCAGGTCGGCTCGATCTCTGCCAACTCCGACTCCGACATCGGCAAGATCATCGCCGACGCGATGGAGAAGGTCGGCAAGGAAGGCGTGATCACGGTCGAGGACGGCAAGTCGCTCGAGAACGAGCTCGATCTCGTCGAGGGCATGCAGTTCGACCGCGGCTACCTCTCGCCGTACTTCATCAACAACGCCGAGAAGCAGCTGTGCGCGCTCGAGGACCCGTATGTCCTCCTGTACGACAAGAAGATCTCGTCGATCCGCGAGCTGCTGCCGGTGCTGGAAGCCGTTGCCAAGGCCGGCAAGCCGCTGCTGATCATCGCCGAGGAAGTCGAGGGCGAAGCGCTCGCCACCCTGGTGGTGAACAACATCCGCGGCATCCTCAAGACCGTCGCCGTCAAGGCGCCGGGCTTCGGCGACCGCCGCAAGGCGATGCTGGAAGACATGGCGATCCTGACCGGCGGCACGGTGATCTCCGAAGAGCTCGGCCTGAAGCTGGAGAACGCCACGCTGAAGGACCTCGGCAAGGCGAAGAAGGTCGAAGCCGGCAAGGAAAACACCATCATCATCGACGGCGCCGGCAACAAGAAGGACATCGAGGGCCGCGTCAAGCAGATCCGCGTGCAGATCGATGAGGCGACCAGCGACTACGACAAGGAAAAGCTCCAGGAGCGCGTGGCGAAGCTCGCCGGCGGCGTGGCGGTGATCAAGGTCGGCGCCGCGACTGAAGTCGAGATGAAGGAGAAGAAGGCCCGCGTGGAAGACGCGCTGCATGCGACGCGCGCGGCGGTCGAAGAAGGCGTGGTCCCCGGCGGCGGCGTGGCGTACATCCGCGCTCGTCAGGCGCTCGGCAAGATCAAGGCCGCGAACGACGACCAGGATGCCGGCGTGAAGATCGTGATGCGCGCTCTCGAAGAGCCGCTGCGCATCATCGTCGACAACGCGGGCGCCGAGCCTTCCGTCGTGCTCAACAAGGTGCTGGAGAACAAGGGCAACTACGGCTTCAACGCGCAGACCGAGGAATACGGCGATCTCGTGCAGCAAGGCGTGATCGACCCGACCAAGGTCAGCCGCACCGCGCTGCAGAATGCGGCCTCGGTTGCCAGCCTGATGCTCACCACCGACGCGATGGTCGCGGAGCTGGTGGAAGAGAAGAAGGGCGGCGGCCACGGCCACTCCCATGGCGGTATGCCCGACATGGGCGGCATGGGCGGGATGGATATGTAATCGCCGCAAGGCGACGCAGGAATGGAAAGGGCCCGCAAGGGCCCTTTTCTTTTATAATCCGCGCCTTCCCGCAGAAGGCCAAGTAGCTCAGTTGGTAGAGCAGCGGACTGAAAATCCGTGTGTCGCTGGTTCGATTCCGGCCTTGGCCACCACTCCCTCGTTGTTTTGCCCCTTCAGGGTTTCCTGACAGACGGGTCGTGCCCGCCTTCCTAGTCTGGTTCGCCGGACGTGGGAAGCATTTGTCATTTTGTCCGGCACTCCAAAACCCAATCAAGGAGCAATCAAATGACTCAGGAAATCCGTCCTGCAGGTCAGGTGCTGGCCGCGATCGATGCGCTCGAGCTCGACTGCATCAAGCTGAAGCTGATGGATCGCCAGGAAGGGCTCGGCTGGTCGCGCGAATTCGCCGAGCAGATGGAGCTCTCCTACCGGCGCTTTCTCACGCTGATGGCGAAGTATCCGGACGAGACCATCGCGCCGAGCAAGGACGTCGACCGCTTCTGGCACGCCCACATCCTCGACACCTTGAAGTACGCCGAGGACTGCGAGCGGGTGTTCGGCCGTTTCGTGCACCATTTCCCGTACTTCGGCATGCGCGGTGAAGAGGACGCAAGAAATCTCGCGGTCGCCGCTGAGCGGACGCGCGCGCTTCACGAGCAGGAGTTCGGCTTGCCCGCCGGAGAGAAGGCGGCGTTCTGCGGAGCAACGCTCGAGGCGGCCTTCTGCGGCGCGGCGCATGCGTTCTGTGGTGCCGCCGCGGCTTTTTGCGGCGCCGCCGGCGTGAAGCACGACACGTTGAATGTGAAGGTTCGTCCGACGCTGCCGGCGTCGGCGTAAGGGCGAGGGTAGGATGAGAGGGCCGGGAGAACATCCCGGTCCTTTTTTTCGCGCGGAGATCATGATCGACGCTGCGCAGGGCGGACGACGCAGGCTTCTGGCACCGCTAGTCGTGCTGGTCGGGGGAATTGTTCTCTCCCTCGCGCTGTTCGCTTACGTGCGCGACGACATCCGGGGGGACGCCAGCCTGCGCTTCGAGCGGCAGGCGGCGGATGCAAAGCACATCATCGAGCGTCGCCTGCAGTCGTACGTGGCCATCACCCGTGGCTTGGGAGCGTTGTTCGACGCGCGCGAGACGCTCGGCCGCGCCGAGTTTCACCGCTACGTTGCTTCGCTGCACCTCGGCCAGAACTACCCGGGGTTCGTGCAGCTCAACTATGCGCGCCACATCGCCGGCCGCGAGCGGCCACGCCTGGAGGAGGAGGTGCGGCGCGACACCAGCATCGATCCGCGCGGCTATCCGGGCTTCGCCGTGCGGCCGCCGGGCGCAAGGCCGGAGCACCACGTGCTGGTCTACATCGAACCGATGCGGGGCAACGCGTTCTCGTTTGGTCTCGACATCACCATGTTCGGCCTTCGCGGTCGCGCCATGGACGACCTGCGCGAGAGTACCTCGCTCATCTCGTCCGGTCGGCTGCTCAACGTCGCTGAAGAGAGCTTCGTCGGGCTGGCCATGCGCCTGCCCCTGCATCGCATGGGCATGCCGCTCGAAACGGCCGAGCAGCGCCGCGCCGCGTTCATCGGCTCGGTCGGCGCGGGTCTCAATGTCCGCAAGCTGATGGCCGGTGTGCTGGACGACACCACCATGACGTCGATCCGCTACCGCCTCTATGACGCCGGGCCGGTAAAGGCGGACACCGCAGGGTACTTCCAGCCCGCCCTCCTGTACGACAGCGCGCAGACGGCGCCGGGCGCGCCGCGCGACGACTTCAAGGTTCCCGGCAGCGAGCCCCGCTTCGAGACCAACCTGCCGCTGCAGCTCGCGGGACGCAACTGGAACCTGCGCTTCAGCGCGCCGCAGCACGCCTTCATTCCCCGCAGCGATGTGCAGCTGCCGTGGCTTGCCCTCGCCGGCGGCCTGCTGTGCAGCGCGCTGCTCTTCGCCGTGCTGCTCAGCTTCGCTGCGGCACGCGAGCGCGCGGTCGTCCTCGCGGCCGAAATCAGCGAGCGGGCAGTGGAGGCGCAGCGCGCCAATGCTGCGCAGGTCCGCGACCTCCTGCGCCGCCTCGTCTTCGCGCAGGAAACCGAGCGCCGCCGCTTTTCCGCCGACCTGCACGATCTCGTCGGCCAGAGCCTCACGGTCATCGGCATGGGCATCGAGACGCTGCGCGGACTGCTCGCCGGCCAGGCATCGAAAAATGCCGACGCCACGTTCGACGAGATGGCGAAGATCCTCAAGGAAACGATGGGCTCGGTGCGCAACGTGATGTCCGATCTGAGGCCGCCGCTGCTCGACGACTATGGTCTCTATGCCGCGATCGAATGGCACGCGCGGCAGCTGGCCAACCGCACTGGCCTGCGCGTCGAGCTCGGCGGCGCGAAGCTCGAGCCGCGTCCCGCGGCCGAAGTCGAGATGGCGCTGTTTCGCATCGCACAGGAGGCGCTGACCAACGTCGCCAAGCACGCCGGCGCGTCGCGCGCCACGATCTCGCTTTCGAGCGAGGCCGGGCGGGTCCGGCTGGTCATCGAGGACGACGGGCGCGGCATCCTTCCCGCCGCCAACGACAGCGAGGAACAGGGTTGGGGAATGGCCGTGATGCGCGAGCGCGCCGCCGCGGTCGGCGGCGCAATGCGCGTCGAATCGCGCGAGCGTGGTACGCGCGTGGTGGTCGAGGTGGCGGCGTGATCCGCATCCTGCTCATCGACGACCACGAGCTGGTGCGCGAGGGAATCAGCCGCCTGCTCGAGGCGCATTCCGATATGCGCGTGGTGGGCTCGTTCGGCGACGCCAAGGAAGCGGTGCGTTTCGCCGCGCGCGAGGAGCCCGACGTGGCCATCCTCGACATCGCCATGCCGAATGTGAGCGGCATCGATGTCGCCCGCCAGCTGCGCGACGCGTCGCCCGACACCCACTTGCTGGTGCTGTCGATGCATTCGAACCCGGAGTACGTGCGCCAGGCGCTGCTCGCGGGCGCGCTCGGCTACGTGCTCAAGGAATCGGCCGGTGCGGTGCTGGTGGAGGCGGTGCGCCAGGTGCAAGCGGGCCGGCGCTATTTGTCCGAGTCGCTCGACGAAGACGCCCTGCAGCACCTGGACGAAAGCAGCGAGCGGGATCCGCTCGCGCCACTCAGCGCTCGCGAGCGCGAGGTGCTGCGCCATACCGTGGAGGGGCGCACCATCGCCGAGACCGCCCAGGCGCTCGGCCTCTCGCCCAAAAGTGTGGAGACTTACCGCAGCCGGATGATGTCCAAGCTCGCCATCGAGGACCTGCCGGCGCTGGTCAAATTCGCCATTCGCCACGGCGTCACCACCGTGTAGTCATTCGGCTACGCAGCGGACACAGTTTTTCAAGGCGTCAAGGATTCCCTACAGCAATCCCCCGGAGGACAGGGCATCCTCGGAGTCGAGTTTCCCTGCGGAAACACGGACTTCGCCGCAGGACAAAAGGATAAAGGCCGCGGCAGGGAGGATCTGTTGTCGACAGACGCCGCACACCTCGCCCAATTTGAGGAGAGCGAGGCCGCTGTTCGCAGCGCGAGGCGCGTGAGCGAAGCCGCCGCGCCTGCGGGGCTATTCCTGTCGAGCATGCCCGCGGGGAGTGGCGACCGGAAGCTCGCGTTCTGGTTTGTCGCGTGCTCGGTGCTGGTGTTCTTCACGCTCGCGCCGTTCGCGAAAACTCCGCTCATCCCGGTCCCGGCGTTCATTCCGCTCTACCAGTCGGCGCTCATCGTCGGCGACCTCCTGACGGCGCTGCTGTTTTTCAACCAGTTCCGCATCCTTCGCTCGCGCGGCCTGCTCATCCTCGCCAGCGCCTATCTCTTCAGCGCCCTGATGGCGGTGGCGCACGGGCTCTCCTTCCCTGGCCTTTTCCTGGCGGGCGGCCTACCGGGACAGGGACCGCAAACCACGGCCTGGATCTACTTCCTCTGGCATGCCATCGTCCCCGCGCTGGTCATCGCCTACGCCGTGATGGACGGCGAGGGCGAGAAGGTCGAGGTCATGAGCCGCCCGTCGCGCGCCATCCTGCTCTGCATCGGCGCGGCGCTCGCGCTCGCCGCTGGCCTGACGGTGCTGACCACGGCCGGTCACCCGCTCCTGCCCACGGTGATGGCGGGCGACCGTGACGCTCCGGCAAAAGTCATCGTCGCCACCGCATCCTGGATGCTGAGCGTGATCGCGCTGCCGCTCCTCTGGCGGCGGCGGCTGCACTCGGTGCTCGACCTGTGGCTGATGGTGGTGATGTGCGCTTGGGTGTTCGACATCGCGCTCGCTTCGGTGCTCAACGCCGGCCGCTACGACATCGGCTGGTATGCCGGCCGGGCCTACGGCCTGATCGCCGCGATGTTCGTGTTGGTGGTGTTGCTGCTCGAGAACGGCAAGCTCTATGCGCAGCTCGCCGGCGCGCACGCGGCAACCGAGCGGGCCCTCGCGCGCCATGCCGAACGCCTGCGCATCCTGCACCAGATCGATCTCTCCATGGTCGCCGCGAAGCCGACCGAGGCGATTGCCGCCGCGGTCATCCAGCCGCTGCGCGAACTGCTCGGCGTGTCTCGCGCGATCGTGAATCGCATCGATCTCGCCGCGGACGAGGTCGAATGGATTGCCGCGGCCGGCCGGCGCCGTACCCACGTCGGGCCGGGGGTGCGCTACTCGACGCGCATGATGGGTGACGTCGAAGCGCTGCGGCGCGGCGAGACGCAGCTCGTCGACACGCGCCGCCTGCCGCAGGGTCCCGAGACCGAGGCGCTGCTCGCCTCCGGGGTCAACGTCTACATGGTGGTGCCGATGATCGCCGGCGGCGAGCTGCTGGGGGCGCTGAGCTTCGGCAGCGAGAGCGACGTCTTCCCGCCCGAGCAGATGGGCATCGCCCGCGAGGTGGCGACGCAGCTCGCGATCGCGATGAGCCAGGCGCGGCTGCTCGAGCGCGTCCAGGGCCACGCCGCAGAGCTCGAGACGAAGGTGCTGGAGCGCACGGCCGAGCTCGAGGCGGTCAACAAGGAGCTGGCGAGCTTCAGCTACTCGGTGTCGCACGATCTCCGCGCGCCGCTGCGCGCGGTGGACGGCTACGCGCGGATGCTCGAGGAAGACTACGCGCCGCGCCTCGACGACGAGGGCCGCCGCCTGCTGACGGTGGTGCGCGAGAGCGCCGGACGCATGGGCCAGCTGATCGACGATCTGCTCGCGTTTTCCCGGCTCGGCCGCCAGCCGCTGGCACGGCAGGCCGTCGACAGCGCGACGCTGGTGCGCGAGGTCATCGACGAAGTGCGCGGCGATTCGCGCGCGAGCATCGAGGTGGGCGAGCTGCAGAGCACCCCGGGCGATCGCGCGCTTCTGAAGCAGGTCTGGGTCAACCTGATCAGCAACGCGCTCAAGTACAGCTCGAAGGCCGCCGCGCCGCGGGTCGAGATCGGCAGCCAGGTCGAGGGCGAGGAAACCGTGTACTGCGTGCGCGACAACGGCGCCGGCTTCGACATGCGCTACGCGGCGAAGCTGTTCGGCGTCTTCCAGAGGCTGCACTCCAACGACGAGTTCCCCGGCACGGGGGTCGGCCTCGCCATCGTGCAGCGCGTCGTCGCGCGCCACGGCGGCCGGGTGTGGGCCGAGGGCAAGCCCGGCGCCGGCGCCAGCTTCTTCTTCAGCCTGCCGCAGGCGGCGCAATGACGCAGACCGACAACGTCGAGATCCTGCTCGCCGAAGACAACCCGGCCGACGCGGAGATGACGTTGCGCGCGCTTCGCCGCAACAACCTCGCCAACCGGGTGCACTGGGTGAAGGACGGCGAGCAGGCGCTGGAGTTCATGTTCCGCACCGGCCAGTACGCCGGGCGCGATCTCGCCGACACGCCGAAGCTGGTGATGCTCGACATCAAGATGCCGAAGGTGGACGGCATCGAGGTGCTGCGCCAGCTCAAGGCGAGCGACGAGACGCGCCGGGTGCCGGTGGTGGTGATGACCTCCTCGAACGAGGAGCGCGACGTGGTCGAGAGCTATCGCCTCGGCGTCAACAGCTACATCGTCAAGCCGGTGCAGTTCGAGTCCTTCCTCGAAACCGTGGCGAAGATCGGGCTGTACTGGGTGATCACCAACCGGGTGCCGAAGTGAGCCTGCCAGCCACCATCCGCGTGCTGCTCACCGAGGACGTCGCCGCCGACGCGGAGCTGGAGGTGCGCGAGCTGAAGCGTGCCGGGCTGCGCGTCGCGCACCGCATCGCCGACACGGAGCAGTCCTTCACCGCGGCGCTGCGCGACTTTGTCCCGGACGTGATCCTGTCGGACTTCTCCATGCCGAACTTCGACGGCATGTCGGCGCTCGCCCTGGCGCGCGAGCTGAGCCCCGAGACGCCGTTCATCTTCGTCTCGGGAACGATCGGCGAGGAGTACGCCATCCGCGCGCTGAAGAACGGCGCGACCGACTACGTGCTGAAGACCAACCTGGTGCGCCTGCCGGCGGCGGTCGAGCGCGCGCTCGCCGACTCCCGCCAGCGTCAGCGCCTGGCGCGGCTCTCGCGGATTCGCGACATCGCCAGCGCGGTCAACTCGGCGCTGGTACGGCAGCGCGAGCGCGGCGCGCTGTTCCAGGAGTTCTGCCAGATCGCCGTCGCGCGCGGCGGGTTCGTCCTCGCCCGGATGGTCGAGCTCGATCGCAGCGGCCAGGCGCGCGTCGCGGCGAGCACGGAGAAGGATCCCGCGGTGTTCCAGGCGATGGTGGACGCGTACAACCGCGACCCTGAGCACGCCGACACCTTGCTGGCGCAATCCCTGCGCCGCGGGCAGATGCTGATCGCGAACGACATGGCGAACGACGCTCGCGTCACCAACCGGACGGCGCTGACCCGCGACGGCAACTACTCCCTCGCGTTGCTGCCGATCGAGGTGTCGCAGCGGGTGGTCGCCGTCGTCACGCTGCGCGCCCGGGAGCCGGATTTCTTCGATCAGGAAGAGGTCGGCCTGCTGCGCGAGATGGTCTCCAACATCTCGTTCGCGCTCGAGCTGATGGAGAAGCAGGAGGAGGTCAACTACCTCGCGCTCTACGACTCGCTGACGGGCCTGCCCAATCGCACGCTGTTTCACGATCGCCTGACGCAGGCGATCCAGGCGCAGGCGGCGCGCGGCGACAAGGGGCGTCTTGGCCTGCTGCTGGTCGATCTCGAGCGTTTCAAGCAGATCAACGACGCGTTCGGCCAGTCGGTCGGCGACAGCGTCCTGAAGGCGATGGCCGAGCGGCTGCGCAGCACCGCCGGCGACATCAACCGCGTCGGCCGGCTGGGCAGCAACCTCTACGCCGTGATGGTGCCGGGCATCGCCAATGCGGAGGAGGTGGCACGCGGCATCGAGCAAGCCGCCGTGCTCGCGGCACCTTTCGAGGTCGAAGGCCGCGAAGTGCGCGTTGCCGGAAAGACCGGGATCGCCGTCTGGCCCGACGATGGCGCGACTGCCGACGAGCTGCTGCGCAACGCCGAAGCGGCGCTGAAGCGCGCCAAGGAGACCGGGGAGCGCTACCTGTTCTACGCGCCGCAGATCAACGCGCGCGTCTCCGAGCAGGTGGACATGGAGCACCGCCTGCGCAAGGCGCTCGAGCAGGGCGAGCTGTTCGCCCACTACCAGCCGAAAGTCGACATGGCGAGCAAGGCCGTGATCGGCGTCGAGGCGCTGATGCGCTGGAAGGGACCTGACGGCGGCCTCGTCTCGCCGGCGAAGTTCGTGCCGGTCCTGGAGCAGACCGGCCTCATCTTCGAAGCCGGACAGCAGATGGTGACCGCTGCCGCGCGCGTCTACCGCCAGTGGCTCGAGAAGGGTCTCAAAGCGCCGCGCATCGCGGTCAACGTCTCCGTCCTGCAGCTGCGCAGCCGGAGCTTCGTCGAGGACATGCTCAAGGCACTGGACGGCGCGAGCGGCGAGGCCAGCGGCGTCGATCTCGAGGTTACCGAGAGCCTGCTGATGAGCGACATCGACGAGAGCATCCGCAAGCTGCGCGCGCTGCGCGACGCGGGGCTGCGCATCGCGCTCGACGACTTCGGTACCGGCTATTCGTCGCTCGCGTACCTGAGCCGCCTGCCGCTCGACGCGCTGAAGATCGACCGCAGCTTCGTGCACGGCATGACCGAGCACGCCGACGGCACGAGCATCGTCACCGCCATCATCTCGCTCGCGCAGGCGCTGCGGCTGAAGGTCATCGCCGAGGGCGTCGAGACCGACCCGCAGTGGCAGCTGTTGCGGCTGCTGCGATGCGACCAGGCGCAGGGTTATCTCTTCAGTCCGCCCGTACCGGCCGAGAAGCTCGAAACTCTCCTATAATCGCGGCCTTAGCGCCGCATGCTTTACGCCCTGGGATTGAATCACCATACCGCGCCGCTCGCGGTGCGCGAGCGGGTGGTGTTCCACGTCGAACGCCTGCGCGACGCCCTGGTGGAATTGAAGAGCGCGTTCTCGCCCGAAGCGGCGATCCTCTCGACCTGCAACCGCACCGAGCTCTACCTTGCCGGCGAGACGCGGCCCGATCTCTCCGACTGGCTCGCCCGCTACCACCACCTCGAGCCGGCGGACCTCCAGCCCTACCTCTACACCCTGCCGCGCGAGCAGGCGGTGCGCCACGCGTTCCGCGTCGCCTCGGGCCTCGATTCGATGGTCATCGGCGAGCCGCAGATTCTCGGCCAGATGAAGGATGCCGCGCGCGCCGCCGAGTCGGCCGGCACGCTCGGCACGGTGCTGCACAAGCTCTTCCAGCGCTCCTTCGCGGTGGCGAAGGAAGTCCGCACCAACACGCACGTCGGCGCGGCGAGCGTGTCGATGGCCGCGGCGGCGGTCAAGCTCGCGGCGCGGATTTTCCCCAGCCTCAAGGACCAGAACGTGCTGCTGGTCGGCGCGGGCGAGATGATCGAGCTCTGCGCCACGCACTTCGCCGCGCAGGCGCCCGCGCGCATCGCCGTCGCCAACCGCACTGCCGAGCGAGCCGAGCGCCTCGCCTCGCGCTTCAACGGCCGCGCGCTCGAGCTGCGCGAG